>JABHWT010000439.1 GCA_018657645.1 Halieaceae bacterium
AGCCATCACAAACGCCCTCGCAAGCTGTAAATGGGCTCCAACAACCATTGCACTAAAGAGCGTTCACTGAGTTTGATATCGGCCGACAAGGTCATTCCTGGCTTGAGTGCAAAAGACTGACCGTAAGCCAGGACACCGGGTTCATTCACCGAGGCAGTAACCCGATAGACCGCATCGGGCAAAGCAATAGGTATATTGAGGGCCTCATGGGGTAACTGCACAGACTCAGATACCGCTGTTACCGTTGCGCCATACAGACCAAATTTCTGGTAGGGGAAGGCGTCGTAGCGGATTTCAAGAGACTGTCCTGGCTTTATAAATCCCGCTGCACGCACCGGCACCAGCAGCTGAATGACCAATTCGACGCCTCGCGGTACAAGAGTCAGCAGGGGGACCCCATCGGGCTGTGCCTGCTGGCCCTCCATCGCCTGTAAATTGTGCACAATACCCGAGCGAGATGCGCTGATTATCCGGGCTCTCCGGCCATGAAGCTGGGCGATGCGCTGGGCGATCTCGCTTAATCTGACATCCAGGGAATCAGCTGTATCAGCCTGCTCCTGGGGCAGGAGCAACCGTTCAATTTGTAGCTGTTCAATACGGTTACGCAGGTTGATCTGAGATCCAAGAAGGGTTTGCCTTTCGCTTTGCAATGCCAGTTCCCGGTGTATGGCCGCCTCGAGATCAGTTGAGGCAATGTACCGGCTCTCGCTTAGCGACCTGTACCGCCCCACCTGCTCCGACAACAGCGCCTGTCGTTGAGTCAACGATGCCAGTTGCGCAGCCACCAGTTTCAGATTCTGCCTCGCGGCCGTAATCTGTTGATCGATACCCTCGTCACGATGCCAGTACACCGTCTGGTTGCGCGTCACCTGCTGAGTCAGCACACCCTGCTGCCTGGAGTATTCGTCCAGCAATAGCGTTTCCAGCCGATCTCCACTGGCCAACTGCCGATCGCCATTGATTACGACCAGGGGTTGGCCGGCTACTACCGCATCACCCTCTGCTACCAGGGTTCTTTTAATGATGCCATTGCCATCCGCGTATACGCGTGTTACGCCAGAGGCAGGTTGTAAGTAGCCCCTAACCGTTTCTTTGCGAGCGTATGTATTATGGGCGAGCCAATAGCCAGCAACGACCAACCACAATGTGACCAGTGCCAGAATCACGCTATATGAAACCCGGGGCAAAAGCAGAACATCGCCATGAAGGCGATCTGCCTGCCGCTCTACTACCTGCGCGCGAAACAATTCCTGCGACATGAACTCATTCAATCCCTTGAAGTACCAGGTAGATCCTTCTACCCCAAAACCACCAATATCATACTAGCTAACCTGTACTTTATTTATAGCGTTTCAACCCTCCGCAGGTCAAACGTCAAATGTCGACAATTCACACCAATTACAGCAATTCCAGGTAGGGCACTGCTGTAGATTCCAGCTTGTTTATGCAGCCGACCTGCCGTAGCATGGCACTTGGTACATGATCGACAATCGAGCCCAGGGCGGCCTTGCTCGAGGGGAACAAATCCATGAGCACGGCACCCGAAACCACCCCTGAAGACACTCTACAACTGCTACAACAGGCGGCACGGATAGCACAAATTGGCTACTGCGTGTACGACATTGGCTCCGAGGTATATATAAGCGTTTCCGAACAATATGCGCAAATATTCGGCTGTACCGCAGACCAATTTATGGCGAGCTTTAGAGCCCTGGAAGAAGACATGGCGCTGGTACACAGCGAGGACCGGGAAGAACTGGCCCAGGCCTACGACAATGCCTATGAAAGCCGCGAAACCCTCGATATAGAATATCGAATTGTGAGAACGGACGGATGCATACGCTATGTCCATGAAATCAGCGAGTATATCTATGACGATGCTGGCACCCCGGTACGAGAGCTTTGCACCCTGCAGGACATAACCGAGCGCAGGCTTGCAGATGAGAAAATTCGATCCTATGCCGCGCGCTTCGAGAAGTGGAAGGAATCTAACTTTATCGGTGTAATACACTCCAATGCAGAGGGGAAAATACTCGATGCCAACACTGCATTATTGGCAATGCTGGGTTACTCACAGCAGGATCTGTTGGAAAATTGTATTGACTGGACCCGGCTAACACCGCCTGAATTCTTGCACCTTGACAAGCAAGCAATGGAGGAGGCCGCAGTCAGGGGCTCCTGGACACCGTTTGAAAAAGAGTATTTTCACAAGGAGGGCCACCGGGTACCGATAGCTATTGGTGGATCGGTTTTAAGCGAGGATACGAGGGAATATATTGTTTTTGTTGTCGATCTCTCAGAGCGCAAAAAAGCAGAGGAAGCATTGCGTAAATACGACCATATCGTATCCAATTCCTCTGACTTGCTGGCGCTAATGGACAGGAACTTTGTTTACGAGACCGTAAATACAGCGTACCTGGAACAATTCAACCTGGAGCTGGAGCAACTGATAGGGCATACACCTTCGGAGGTTTTCGGGGACCAGATATTCAAAACCGTAATCGAACCCAAGGCCAAGCGATGCCTGGAAGGCGACGTCGTCCGTTTTCGAAATTGGATTAGACTTCCTGGTCGTGGCAAGAGATTTATGGACATTGTCTACTCTCCCTATTATGACCTCGAGGGAACCATTCAGGGCATCGTGGTGGGTCAACGTGACGTGACTGAACAATATGAGCTGGAGGAAGAGCTCCTGACCGCTCGAAAACTCGAGTCCATCGGGCTCCTCGCAGGCGGAATTGCCCACGACTTTAACAACGTTCTAGCGGGACTATTTGGCAATATCGAACTGGCACAGAGAAAGCTCCAACCCGAGCATGAGGCCTATGCCAACATTCAAACCGCCGGTCAAGCGTTAAAAAAAGCGTCGGGTATGACCCAACAGCTTCTGACTTTTGCCAAGGGAGGGGACCCAATAATAGAGGCGACAGATGTAGCGCAGGTGATTCAGGATTCAGTTCAATTCTCTCTCAGCGGTAGTAATGTTACAACGGTGATCAATCTGCCGGATGATCTGTGGCAGGTCAGGGCAGACCAGGGCCAATTATCCCAGGTATTGACCAACCTGACAGTGAATGCCGACCACGCTATGCCCAATGGAGGCACATTAACCATCGAGGCCAGAAACGTTGGAGCAACCGATAGCCAGATGGCGCCCTTTTTGTCGGGAGACTTCATTGAACTTAGCATACGGGATGAGGGCATTGGAATCTCGGCGGAGCACATAGGAAAAATTTTCGATCCCTACTTTACAACCAAGCAGACGGGGAGCGGCCTCGGGCTGGCTTCAGTCCACAGCATCATTGCCAAGCATAGCGGCCGAATCAGTGTTGATTCAACACTTGGGAGCAGCACCACCTTCACACTCCAGCTCCCTGCGGAAACGTCATCAACTCAATGTGCAGATGAAGTTACTTCGAACACTACGACAAACGCCAATTCGGCTTCTGGACGTATCCTGGTCATGGATGATGACGAAATGATAAGAGACTTGTCGGTTAGTTTATTGCAGTCCTTCGGCTACGCAACCGATACAGCAGTCAATGGCGAGGAAGCATTGGAGAAATACTCGGCGGCCAGTAAGGTCGGCGAACCGTTTGATCTTGTCATTATGGATTTAACGATTCCCGGCGGCCTGGGCGGGAGAGACACGGCGGAAAGACTTCTTGCCGCAGACCCAGAGGCAAGAGCTATAGTTTCCAGCGGCTACTCCACCGATCCCGTCATGGCCCATTACAGCGACTACGGGTTCAAGGGGCGACTGGTCAAACCGTTTCGTATCGCTGAACTGGAAAAGGAAGTCGCGCGGGTGATGGAAGCGCTTTAACCCGGGGGTACTCACCCCATACTGTCTGTCGCCCTTTGTGGCGCAGTGTTCGGGGCTCGCGATTTTTATAATTCCATAGCATCTAATTGCTGCTGCAGCCCTTTGCGGCAAACCGGACGGCTACGCTCCCCCACCACCACCACCTGCTCAGTCGCGAGCGCCTGCAGACTTGCGGTAACCACTGCATCTGCCTCCATCCACAATTCATTGGGTACAGTGCTCTTGTCAAAGCCGGACAGAGCAGCAGTATCGTGAAATTCGGTTCTGGTATGACCGGGGCAGAGGCTTTGTACTTTAATTCCACTGGCCGCCACCTCCGCCTGTAAGGCGGTGGAGAAGTGATTCAAAAATGCTTTGCTTGCACCGTATACCGCCATCCCGCCGCCAGGGAGAAACGCCGCTATTGATGCCACATTAATGATATAGCCACCGCCGAGCTCCGCCATGAATGGAATGGCAGTGCGACACAGGGCCAGGGTGGCGTTGATATGTAAACTGACCATATCGTACTGGCTATCGATAACCTGATCGGCAAATTCACCAGCGGTGGAGAAACCAGCATTGTTCACCAGATAGTCAACCGGGCCCTGCTGACGCAGTGCCTCCATAGCTCGAGCCACGCCCTCTATGGTGGTCAAGTCGGCCACTACTGCGTGTACCTCGACCTGACCAT
This sequence comes from Halieaceae bacterium, assembly GCA_018657645.1. Lineage (GTDB taxonomy): Bacteria > Pseudomonadota > Gammaproteobacteria > Pseudomonadales > Halieaceae > JBALVT01. The sequence continues at coordinate 4,500 of JABHWT010000439.1, forward strand.
GTAATTCCCGGGCCAACTCGGCCAGCCGCTCGCCACGCCGGGCAACGGCAATTATGACCTCGCAGCGCTCGGCCAGTTGTCGGCAGTATTGAGCACCCAGGCCAGCCGAGGCACCGGTTACCATCGCCGTGATTTTGTGATCTGACATTGCATGCCTACCTCTAAATTAAGTTCAGCCCTCGAAGGACATACACATCATAGCGCACCGCCTTACCCGCTATGGTATGGGAGGGCGCACGATCGGCCAACGGAGGGGCCCTGATCGATCGCTTGACCACCACCCGAGACACGGTTTGTCGTAACGCCCATCGCAGGAGATCATCGGCATCATCCTGTGAACCAGAGGCGTCCAGCAGAGTGTGAAACAAAGCCATTTCCTTTTTCACCCGGGCTTTTTTGTCGCGGTTCGGAAACATCGGATCGAGATAAATAACATCCACCTTAGATAACACGGAACCGGGCACAGTTCTCGCGTCACCAGGGAATAGCTCCATTCGTCCAATTACCTGCATCAACCAGCTATCCCCTGCCGCCGATGCGATATCCATCCCAGCCGCCAACATCTCTACAATCAATGGCTCTCGCTCGCACAGTGTGACCCGACAATCGATATCCGCCAGCACAAAACTGTCACGTCCCAAACCTGCGGTGGCATCCAGAACGCGCAGGCCTGGTTTCTTGGTTACACCAACAGCCCGGCCCAATAGTTCGTTGTGGCCGCCTCGACGGCGGTGGCGCATAGAAACACTGCCAAACTCCACAGTCACCGGCCCGGGAGCTCCCTTGCCAGTCTGCTGCAAATATATGCCGCGACTGCGCACCACAAGCAGAACGTCACTGCTTTCACAGTGGGCCGGATTGGAGGCTGTGGCAAACTGCTCCAGACCCAGTGTTTCTGCAAGCTGTTGCGCCCTGAGCTCATCTTCAGTCGACGCAGCCATTACTGCCACCACGAGTCGACTAGTGGAATTATTCAAGCTGGCAGCGCCTGCTTTGGCCTTAATTCTCGCATTCTACTGCAGACCAAAACGCAGGAGTTCACCATCGAGATCAACATCTATGCACAGATTAAAGGCATCGCGAACAAGGCCATGTTTATCCTTGATTTGTAATCGATTCGGTATCGACTCGCCAGTTTCCAGTACACTCTCGCTGAGCCGACACGCCATCGAGCGAATGGTTTTGCCCGACAGCGGTACACCTGAGATGACAGTTAACCCTCGATTGCAGTCATCAACAAAATCGGGCGTAGCCACTAAAGGCTCTCCCGGAGTGGCCTCATCTTCGGACACGGTGCAATTAAAGTCACCGAGGAGAATCTGGTGGGGCCGGGCCAGGTCCACGATGCGCGCCAGCTCTATAGTGACCTGGCCTACAATGTAACTAAAAACCGTTGGGTTCACTCCCTCTGCCTGATAGAGCTCATAGTGACTTCCAACGTGAAACGCGGTGCGAATTACCGGAACAGTGTTTCCCCGCGAAGCGGCCCGGGCAACGGCATTGTCCGCCACGACCAGCAGCATGAAATAAAACAAACCCTGATTGGTGTCGGCCAATAGATCTCTATTCCAAACGTAATATCCATCACCGGTAGTGGTTCGAGCAAAGTTCACATCAATACCCTGGGCTAACAATTTGGTGTAGGCGGAATTCAGGGAATAGGACAGGCTATTGAGCTGACTCGCCTGCTCAAATGGTGTATACAGTGAAAATTCTGAAATATCGAATAGCAGTACGGCGCGGCTATCGACATAGCTGAGCCCATAGCGCTTTATCAGTTGCTCCACCGCCCCGACTACGTTTTCTTCCTCCGACAGGGGCGTGCTGAGCCTGATAAACGTGGGGGCCACATCCAGCCGCTGTGCGACGGCGAACAGCTGTTCCCGCGACTTGCGGCGCTGGCCTGAAATCAAGTCCCGGATGAAGGCCTCGTTGGTCTGGGTCTCTTCGGAGTCACTGCTACCGGAGGCACAGTAGTTGCCGAGATAATAGTGGGGCACAAAGATGACCAGCAGGCCTCGCTCGTCCGCACTCCAGCATAAAACAATGCTCTGCCCCATTCGCCACTGCTTGCGCAAAGTTTGTTCCAGCGATTTCAAATTTCCTCGCTGGACGAGGCTGATTGCTTCCATATTTACGAGGCCACTGGTCTAAAGTTAGGTCATTCTCTCGGTAACACTGATCATTGTAACACTCGCACTGCGCCCCCCGACAGGCTGTCAGGACGCATTCGACAGAATACTGTACTATCCAATAAGCCGTCAAAAAGAACCGTGCATCACTATACTGCGGTTACCCAAACAAATACGAGAGAGTCCACATTATGTTGCAGCGTATTGCATTATACCTGGCCCTCGGGGCGCTTGTTCTGACATCTGGCTGCGAGAGCTACGACTTCACCGTCAACGACCGCATCGTCTACACGCCCGCCCCATTGTTTAGTAAATTTGAGACCGCGGACCCCGCTCTGTTCGAATGCCTGAAGCAAAGCATTATTGAAAACAAGGTGACTGCTGCCGAACAATTAACGGGCCTGATATGTACACATGGAGGAATCAGCGACCTCGAGGGGCTGGGAATATTTCGCGGTCTGACCCGACTCAAGCTGTCATCCAATACTATTGGCGACCTGACCCACCTCGAGCCCCTCACCGCGCTCGAAGCGCTACACCTGGACAATAATAATGTGGTCGATCCCTCCCCACTCTACCATTTACAGGGCCTTCGACTCGTCAACCTGACCGGCAATAAAAACCTGGACTGCCCACCGGCGAAGGCTTTCCCAACGGTAGAGCAGGTGATGCTACCAGAACACTGTTCGAAGCGCGGCGAGTAGGTTGCCGTGTTGTTATACCGCATGCTCAGCTGGTTGCCCTTTCCAATACTCTACCTGGCCGCATGGGTCGGGTCTCTGGTTTTATACTATGTTGTCGGGTATCGCAAATCCGTGGTTTTCCAAAACCTTGGCAGAGCTTTTCCGGAAATGGACGCAAACGAGATCACCGTCCTGGCAAAGAAGTTCTACCGACAGTTAGTCCAGGTTGCTTTCGAGATAGTCAAGGCACGGCGAATGAGCAAAGCAGATTTTCGCAAGCGGGTGAAGCTGCTTAACCCGGAATTACTGGAGCAATACAGCAACGGCTTTCAGGATTCAGTCATCCTTACAACAATTCACCAGGGCAACTGGGAGTGGATGCTACACGGCACCACCACCGCCACGGGAATTCCTATGGATGCCGTATATAAACCACTGCATAACAAAACCGTAGACAAACTCATCTTCGATATCCGCAGCCAGTTTGGATCGCACCCCATGACCGTAGACCAGTCGGTCAAGGATATTCTGCGGCGGCGCAAGGAGTTCAGATTTTTTGTAATGGTCGCCGATCAATCACCCATTGCCCGCGAGCGCAGCCACTGGACCCAGTTTCTGAATCAGGAAGCCGCCTTTTACCTGGGGACAGAGATAATCGCCAAGTTGACGCAGTTTCCAGTATTGTTTGCTCAATGCCGCCGCGTGAGGAGAGGCTATTACACGATAGAGTTTCACCCACTCGGCATGCCGCCCTATGAGAAAGAGCCCCACGACATTACCGAGCGCTTTGTACAACTGGCGGAGCAGGCCATTCGCAGTGAACCGGAGAGCTGGTTGTGGAGCAACAGACGCTGGAAGCGCGACCGCGCTGCAGAGGAAAGCAAAAAAACGACAAAACCTAGCTAGTGCCCGTCCATAAACTCTTCAGAGTGAAGAAATTCGGTAAAAGTCGAGCTATGGGATTGTCCATCAGGACCGTCTGCAGCATGGATGCTGCAGCCGAGCCCCCATGGACGGGTTTACGGCGCGTCATGATGGACAATGCCATAGTTCGACGCCACGACATGAATTTAGTACTACAATACAAGTGTTTTATCGACTTGGGGAAACGCTCCGTTGCCATGTTTACGTCCAGGACACGCAGCGAGTACATCCCTGTATGCTCGGCTGCTGCGTCCTGCAGCAGACGGTCCTTGACGTAAACATGGCACCGGAGCTCTACTCCACAATCATCACTCTTTCAAAAAAACACCCATTTATGGATAGGCACTAGCTAGTCCAATACCAACCAGTCAAAACCATCACTTTGCCCGGCCCACACCACATGATCGAGGCTGGGGAGTACAGACTGCAAGGCCTGTTCAGTCTTTCCCCGACTGTTGTTTTTTTCACTAATATGCGCAATCGCCAGGTGGCGTATTGAGGTACCGCCCAATTGCTGCAACAGCGCTGCAGCCTGCGTGTTGTTCAGATGCCCCCAGTCGCCCGACACCCGGCTTTTAAGCGACGCCGGGTAGGCGCCGTCCATCAGCATCTGCAGGTCGTGGTTGCATTCCAGTACCAGAGCGTCGCAGTCGCTGAAGCTGTCAACTACGTGGGCCGTAATACTGCCAATGTCAGTGAGAACACCCAGCGACAGCCCAGCGTGCGACAGCCGATACTGGCAGGGCTCCCTGGCGTCGTGGGGTACGGCCACCGCCTGCACTTCCAGATTGCCAACACTGAAACTATCGGCAGAATTTATATGCCTTGGATCGTGACAATCATCACAGCGTCCACTACTGTAGGTGCCGTGGGTGAGATAGACCGGTATCTGGTATTTCCTGGACAGCTTCGACACACCCGAGCTGTGATCCGTATGCTCGTGAGTTACAAGAATTGCATTCAATTGCTCGGGCATGACATTCAGACGAGCAAGACGTCTGACCGTTTCCCGCAGGGAGAACCCACAGTCAATCATCACCATGGTATTGGCAGTGGCGACCAGCATTGCGTTTCCTTTGCTGCCGCTACCCAGGCAGGCAAATCTCACTGGCAGACGCCCTCGTTGCCCAGTTGAAGACAACGACCCACTGCGCACATTGATACCACTTCGCTAATTTATATTGCCCTTTATCAAAACCAACAGCGCCTGACGTTCTCGTTCGTCGATGGCATCAGCATCTGCCTGGACCGAGAGTGCAATGGCCACCGAGGTCTCGCTTTCGTTGGTCACATTGACCTCGAAGTCGCGGCCCGCCATTGGGTGCTCCTCCTCGCCGTACAACCAATCGAACCAACCACCTCCATCTTCCTCCTCGCTGCCAATGAATCGCACATAGTAAACGCCATTGCTACGATCGCGATCCGTTATTTCAAAGGTCGACGCCTCCAGGGCTCGTGCCAATGATGCCCAGGCCCGATCGAAGGGTAACCCGACGCGAATGAATGTAGTGCCCTGATCTGTTTCCTGCATTGAGATTCGACCACCCGCGCTCAAGGCCTGATCGGCAATCATGGAAACGGGCGCAGATTCAGTACTGTTTGCCACATACTGCGCTACGCCGCGCAGCATTTCACTTTCCTGGTCTACATCGTCCGATGACAATGGCCAGTTTTCACCATCGCCGGTCTGGCTCATCTGGAGCACGTGGAGCTCGCTGGTTCCGCGTTGAACTCCCTGCTCTATACGAAAACGAAATCTCGATGCTATGGTTTGCCCTTCCAGGGGCACCCATCCCGTTTCCATTAGTCCGGCCCGCGCATCTGCTCGTGCTATCTGCAGCCCCGCAGCCCCAAGAAATCCACGAACCTGGGGCCATAGTTGGCCGGGCGCTATACTGATAATGGCCCAACTTTTATCTCCCAGCTTCTGAATCCGCACAATCTCGTCAGCAGCACCGGCCACCAGGGGTATCGGGCGTGGAACCTCAAATTCACCGGCCAGGATCATATCTTCATCCACCGGTGGAATGTAATAAATCTCTTGCAACGCCTCGTTGCTCTTTCCCTCGGGTACCTGAAGAACCTCCATTTCCGGTGCTTTCTTGTAATCCTCTGATGCATCGCGAAAAAAGCCCTTATCGCCAAACAGATAGCCACAACCACTCGTTGTGAGTACTAGCAGAGCCATTGTGAATGCTCGTGTTATTGTAGTTATCTTCACCATTAAATACCTACCGCCTCCATTGCCGCGACAACTTGCTCTCGATACTGCTCATCCAACGGGGTCAGAGGAAGACGAATTCCAGCCTCAATCAATCCCTTATTGTACAGCGCCCATTTTATCGGAATGGGATTAGCTTCCACAAATAGCGCTTCGTTTAAAGCCACCAGCGTATTGTTCAGTGCGGTTGCCGCTTGCCGGTCCCCCGCCATGGAAAGGCGGCACAGTTGTGCAACGCGATCGGGAACGATATTGGCTGTCACTGATATGCTGCCGTGACCACCAGCGAGCATCAGCTCCATCGAAGTGGGATCGTCTCCGGAGTATATCGCTATCTGCTGCCCCACACACTCAATCAAATCTCGACCACGCTCGACATCCCCTGTCGCGTCCTTGATACCCACTATGTTATCCAGACCGGCCAGACGCTGGACCGTGCTGTTGAGCATATCAATGCAGGTTCGCCCGGGAACATTGTACAGAATCTGGGGAATTTTCACCGCCTCGGCAACGGCCTTATGATGTTCGTACAGGCCATTTTGTGTAGGGCGATTATAGTAGGGTGTCACCAATAGACAGGCGTCGACACCCGCCTCAGCCGCCGCCTCTGTTAATATAATTGCCTCGCGGGTAGAATTTGCCCCCGTGCCGGCTACAATCGGAACACGGTGATTTATGTGAGAGACACAATGTTTAATAACTTCGCAGTGTTCGGGGACACTGAGAGTCGAGCTCTCACCCGTTGTGCCGACCACCCCGATGGCGCTGGTGCCCGAGGCGATGTGTAGCTCGAGAAGTCGCTCCAAACTGGTCCAGTCCACACTGCCATCGGCGTGCATGGGTGTAACCAGAGCGACGATACTGCCGGTAATCATTATTAACCTCCAGAGTGTACCGGGCATGAGCCGTTACCCGTACAGAAGTTGGCCATTATCCACGCATTGGCCAGGATGACAACCCGTGTAGCCTATTAGTCGGCGTCACAATAATCTGTTTTCCGAAATCGGACTCCCGGTAACCGGGACACGAACAAGAGGTTATCCCATGTTCAGTAGCAAAAACCTTCAAAACGTACTGTTGGCCATAACTGTCGGACTATTTACCCCTTCGACGCTCGCCCAGGGAACTGTTCGCATTAGCGAATTATCCCCCATCGATCACCACTATATGAATCAGCAGAAAACAGTTCTCGACGACCTGGCCCGCCGCCATCTCGGTGCCCGGTTCACAGGTAATAAGGGCCGCGACCTCGGAGTATTACAGCGTTTGCTAGACCAGAAACACGTGGGCCCGAGCCAGGCAGAAGAACTTCAGGCCATGGGTATTATATTGGGCGAACTACTGGCCCGCGACCTGGATATGCACTGGGTAATCTACCAGGACAATCTTGGTCGCAGTCGAGCCCTGCGCTACCGCGAGACCGACAATTACCTGTTCCCGATAACTATGATCTCGCGCCTGCGCGCCGCCGGGAATAATAAGCCTGTCATCGACATTTACGAGCGGGCCTACAACACAATTGAACCACTGACCGAACGACTACCCTTCCAATAACTAGAACTCATCACTGCGCAGCATGGCGTCCGAGCCGCCGTCAACGAAAAAAACAGCGCCGTATATAAAGCTCGCCTCTGGACCCAGCATAAATCGCATAACATTGGCGATTTGGTCGGGCTGGGCAGTCCCGCCGCTGGGCACATTGTCGGCAAAGTCGCGCATAATTTGACCCAATTCCGGATCTGCCATCACCCTCTCTGTCAGCGGCGTCAAGGTGGCACCTGGCGCGATTGCATTCAGCCGAACACCGCTGGCAGCATAGTCCACCACATTTCGACGCATCCAGATGGCAATCGCCCGTTTGGAACCGGCATATGCCGTGTGGCCATCGCGCGCCTCGATATCTGCGCAGGCAGTTGCCTCATCGCCGGCCAGGCAGGCTTGCACGTAGACATCTTCGGTGTCGATCATGGGCGCTGAATTTGAGGTCACAATGAGTATGCTGCCTCGCTTCATGGCGACCAGGTCACGCAGGCCTTCCACCGTAGCGACCACCCCAAAATAATTGACCTGTGTCACCAGCGACAGTGGTTTGGCCACCGGAGGTAAACCGGCACAGGGAATGAAGCCATCGAGCCCATCCGGAGCGCGCGCGCGAACTTCATCGATTGCGAGCTGACGCCCGTCGGGCGTCGACAAATCGGCAATAATGTCGCCCTCCTGAATATCCACGGAAATGACATTGTGGCCCTCATTCAGCAATTGCCGTCTTAGCTCCGCTCCTATACCTGTAGCGCCCCCTGTCAATGCATAGATACCCATTGGTCTCTCCCGTTCATTCGTTATTTGCCCGACTTTTGCAGTGGCGAGGATATTGTTACTCAAAGCCTCCCCGGTTGAAATGCATCACACGCTCAAAGTGGTAGAGCTCTCGACATTATGTGGGTGCGGAACACATTGATGAACCGTGATTCACCCGACTATCCCTCAATAGAGCAGATATAATCTACGCCCACCACCCAGTACACCAACCATCAGGCAGACGCAGCCAATTCTATTACCTCGCCAACCGCAGACAACAGGCTCGAATCTTTATTGCGCGCGTTACCCACTGCCCTGTCCAGTGGCGCAATTCGTAGCGGCATTTTTAATCGACTGTGAAAAAGAGGATCGTCGTCATCAATCCTGTGGCTATTGTCCAGCCATTGCTCGCACTCAGCGCTCGTCAGCAATACGGGCATTCTTCGATGCCAGGGTTCAAACTGTGGGGCAGCTGCCGTTGTCACCAAAGTGCAGGATAATAAGGGCGTCTCGCCACCGTGCCAGACATCCCACAGTGCTGCAGCGGCTATTGCGCCACTATCAGCGGTTACCAGGAAGGGTGTTTTCACACTCCCGGCCTTGCGCCACTCGATAAAGCTGCTCATGGGCACCACGCCGCGCTGGCGGTGAAATGGACGCTGAAAAGCGCGGCTGCGGGTCAAAGACTCCCGGCGGGCATTGAACATGGCGTATTTCTGATCTATCTGCCTCGCCCACTGGGGTATTAACCACCACCGGGCAGACACAAGTTCACCGGTCGCGCGCACCAGTGACACCTGTTCCGTGGGAGCAATATTTACCCCATTGGGCAATTTCAGATCGATGCCCAGATCGTGCAGCAATTGCTGCAACCCCGGATTATCAATAACATTGAAGCGGCCACACATAGTGCTTACTGTGCCGAACTGATCACCCAAGCGCAACACCAGCAGCGTTATGAAGAAAACCCGAAGGTATGCCAGGTCTGCATTGGTAAACCCGGGCTCTGTACTATCGCTGCGAGAGCCGGGTCTCTTGCCAGCGTCTCACCGTCGGTAGTACCCTGTGATGCGTTTTATTCAGGAGACCCGCGCATGAACTACAAACCCCT
>JABHWT010000182.1 GCA_018657645.1 Halieaceae bacterium
CCGATAAAATTGCGCGCACTCTGTCATTCACCCGAAATGTCTCTCGACCCACTAGTTGCCCTCTAGGCAACAGCCCCTCTGCATTTCCACCAAGATCTACGATGACGTTGTCGCGGGTTACCTTTTTCACTGTGCCAGCAATCAGTTCGCCCACGCGATCACTATACTTTTCCACAACCTGGGCCCGCTCCGCTTCTCGCACCCGCTGCACAATGACCTGTTTTGCCGTTTGTGCGGCAATGCGACCGAAACTCACATTCTCAACTTTTTCCTGATAGACATCGCCGGGCTTGAGTGAGGCATCTTTTTCGATTGCTTCTTCCGTGGTGAACTGTGGCCCCAGCAAAGCCATTTCCTCATCGGGAACAACTAACCAGCGACGAACTGTTTCGTAATCGCCCGTCTCGCGGTCGATAGTAACCTCGATATCGGCTTCTTCTTCTTCATATCGCTTCTTGGTTGCCATTGCCAGCGCCAGCTCTATCGCCTCAAAGATAATGTCCTCGGACACTCCCTTTTCATTGGATACAGCTTCCGCAACCAATAGTATTTCCTTTGTCATTTCTAGCCTCGCCAGTTCACTATCCGCACTCAGATACGGGGTTCAATACTCGCTTTATCAATTGAGCTATGAGGCAACAAATACTCGTGGTTGTCGACCTGCACCACAACGTCCTCACCCTCAATACCCGCTAAAACACCCTTAAACCTACGCCGTCCCTCGAAAGGTCGACGGAGTCGCAGGTCGATAATCTCACCTACATAGGCGGCATACTGCTCAAGTGCAAACAACCGCCGATTCATGCCCGGAGATGACACTTCCAGGTTATATTCTCCACCAATGGGTTCCTCCACATCGAGGATGCTGCCCACCTGACGGCTAACCCTCGCACAGTCATCGACCGTCACACCATCCTCGCTATCTATGTAGATGCAGAGGACGCTGTGCCGGCCCTGCGACCGGTAGTCGATACCCCACAATTCAAAGCCCAGCGCCTCAACAGCGGGCGCCAGTATTTCTCGCAACTGCTGATCTTTGGTCGCCACCGACTCTCCACTAAAGCCATCTTCTTATGCGGCTTTTTCTCCACGCACGAAAAAGCCCCTGAAAAGGGGCTTTTCAACACTGCATTGCCTAAACAATCTTGGAGCAGGCAAAACACATTTGGTAGCGGGGGCCGGATTTGAACCGACGACCTTCGGGTTATGAGCCCGACGAGCTACCAGGCTGCTCCACCCCGCATCAAAACTCTCTCTCGATGTAAAGGCCCCTTTGGCACTTCACAGAGGTCGAACTCGTCATCTCGACCCTTTTCGAGGATGTGCATTATAGGGAGCACCCCCCATGGGGTCAACCTCCTAAAACACGATAAATGGGTTATTTTTCAGTGACTTTTGCCCGTAAAATCCACACCGGCCCTATCAGTGTTCTACTCAATGCGAAATTCACCCCCACCGAGGCGTAAAATAAGAGGACCTGTACAGACACTATGGGCCCGACAACCCGGGCATATAAATGTCCGCCGCTACTTCTGGACCGCAGTGCGCTGACTATGGGCGAATGTTGCCGGGGCGAGTGTTTGCGCCAGCAGGTTCAACCGCTCTATCAACTCTTCTTGTCGTGCAGCTAACTTTGCGTTCTCGACCCTCAGTATTGCAATCTCGGCGTCATTCTCTGCCATGCCTGCGCTTTGTTCCAGCAGCTGCTGTTCCTGATTTTTAACCACCGTAGTCAGTACTGCCACTATATCCATAGGCGCCAATGACTTACGGTCATTGGACGCGACCAGATCTGGAACGTCTTCCGAGATAAAACCCACATACTCCTCTTCAGAAGAGTTTTTGTAAACATAGCGAACCGGCTCTAATGAGACCAAGGCTGCAATGGCATCATTGGCGCTCAGCGGTCGAATATTGTCTTTCAGACTACGCGAGGATGCGTTGCTCCAGACTCCCCCCTTTGTCAAATGTGCGCCGTTCCATACCTTGATGGCATCAGAGGAGGGAACGGACGTCGTACCAATGCCCAATTTGTTAAATGCCGCGGTCGGACTGAATTGGCCATAGAGCAGCGGCGTCGACAAATTGTTGGAAATATACAGTCTATTGTTGCCAAGCTCCTTAAAACCTGCTTGATAGCCAACAAATACATTCCCCGTGCCCTTTACATTTGAGTTACCAGCCGTGTATCCAATGGCCGTGTTTTTGCTGCCGGTGGTGTTCTTGGACAATGCATTAAAGCCATTCGCCGTGTTAAAGAAACCCGTCGTGTTTTTGTGCAGCGACATATAACCGGTTGCCGTGTTGCGGGTGCCTGTTATATTCTCCTGGAGTGCTCCATATCCGCTCGCCGTGTTGCGGGTGCCTGTTGTATTCTCTCGCATTGCGCCATACCCGCTGGCCGTATTGTATATACCCTTGGTGTTGTTCTGTAACGATGCATAACCACTAGCCGTATTTCGAATACCTGTAGTGTTCGCCTGTAATGCACCATATCCGTTGGCTGTGTTTTCCCTGCCATTTACATTATTGTTCAGCGCAAAAGAACCGGTTGCCGTATTGTAGCTGCCGGATATATTTTCAAATAGCGCAGTAGAGCCAACCGCCGTGTTATAGCTTCCAATGGTATTGGAAAACAGTGTGGAGAACCCGCTGGAGGTGTTAAAGGTGCCGCTCTTATTGGAAAACAGTCCGCTGGAGCCATTGGCTGTGTTAAAACTGCCGGAAGTGTTGTTGTACAACGCCCGAGCACCGTGGGCAGCGTTCCATCCACCATCCTTGTTGGAGAACAATGCAGCGTCACCACTGGCGGTATTGTGATCGCCGCTATTGGCCGAACTTAATGCCATGTATCCGGTCGCCGTGTTATAGGCACCAGTATTAGAGATTAAAACAGATGAACCATAGGCTGCATTAAAGTTACCACTGCCCCCTTGCAGGGAGAAATAGCCGGTGGCCGTATTATGATCACCACCGGTCCCATCTGACATCGCATCGCTGCCAACAACCGTATTCGCCTCCCCCAATGTATTAAAAAAGGCGGCAAAGCCGACCGCAGTATTATTGCTATTAGTGGCGTTTGTTGCCATAGCGATTTGACCCACGGCCGTGTTCGAGCTTCCGCTGGTGTTTGCACCTAGGGCGCCACCGCCAAAGGCGGCGTTATCCAGGCCCGTTGTGTTGGAAATCAGGGCGCTGGAGCCAAAGGCTGTATTTCTGGATTGAGCCACCACGAGTGGCTGAACACTGACAAGTACGCTAGCTAATGCAATGTAGAAACAGGGATTCCTGATCATGCCGTCCTCCTTTAGAGTGTTAGCGCCTGCGAATGTTCACAAACGCTCTCTTTCGCACACCGGGGTTGAACCAGGGGTTAGCCCCAAGAGTAAAAAAAACACTCTTATTGGAAGGATGTCAACACAAATTCCCTAAAATGACAGGACAACTACAATCCTTCATGTACAGAGACTGACGGCTGAGATCTATTCCGATTTGTGTTTATAAACATGCACATCCCGCTGTGGGTACGGAATCGTGAGTCCTTCTGCATCAAAGCGCTTCTTGATCTGCTCTGTCAGATCGCGACGCACGGCCCAGTAATCGCCCGAATTAACCCAGGGTCTGATGATAAAGTTGACACTGGAATCAGCTAACTCCGACACGGCGACCAGCGGTGCCGGGTCATCCAGAATGCGCTCCTCTGCCTCCAGAATTCCCTCAATGACACTACGAACTTTGTCGATATCGTCATCGTAACCACAGCCTGCAACCAGATCGATGCGACGGGTTGAATTGGCCGAATAATTGATGATTTCACCGGCCATAATCTGGCTATTGGGTACAATTATTTGCTTGTTGTCGCCGGTGCACAAAATCGTTGTGAATATCTGCACTTCTACTACAACGCCGGCAATGCCACCACCTTCGATGTAATCGCCGACCTTGTACGGGCGAAATCCAACAATCATAACGCCGGAGGCAAAATTAGACAGAGAGCCCTGCAGGGCCAGACCGACGGCCAGACCCGCCGCGCCTACAACCGCCAGAAGCGATGTTGTTTCCACACCGAGTTGGTTAATCGTTGCAATAACGACTGCTGCCATGAGCGTGTAGTATATAAGATTGCCCAGGAAGTGCTCGAGCGTATCTTCTACATCACCGCGAGCCATCACCCGCTTCAGGAAGTTTGTTGCCAGGTTTGCAAGCCAGCGACCAACAAGGAAAACAGCGATGGCAGCTAACAGACGCATGCCCAGACTCTCGATCAATTCAATGCCGAGGAGGGGGAGTTCATTATCCATGACCTGTGCTCCAATTATCATAAGTGCAGAACGAACGGTGCATTGTAGAACGGCTACGAATGCACGCCTACTATTTTGTTGACGCTGGCAAGGGGGCAGCCGCTAACAGAATGTCGGTATTAAAGATATGATTCATGCTCTACGGGGATATACTAAACAGATACTGCATCTCGTCCGTGACCCGATAGGTGGACGATATAGTAATTGACTCCAGAGGGATCGCGGTCGATAGATTCCTTAATGGCAGATCAGGCTTTGAATCGGCGAGGTTTATCCAGCCCTTTTGCATGGAGCCTCATGTGCTTTCTTTCTGGTTTGGTTTGATACGAGTGAGACATTGGAGCAAAATGAGCCGGAGAGTACGCTGTGCAGGTATTTCCATGATCAAACAAATCTGTATTGGGAATCCAGTTTATATTGCCTTGTACTTTATCATCGGGACCTCGATTGTTTGCACTTCTTCAGCGAACGCCTGGGATCTCTCTGCACTCGATCCGTCAACTGATGTTCGCAAAACCACGCATCGAGAAACCGGCAAGGTCCGCTTCTTGGGGGCAAGTCGGGACAATGCGGACCAACTTCCTGGCGCTCAGAAATCCTGGGTAGCAAACGATCATGCCAAAGGCTTTCTGGGTGTTTATGGTAGCGCCTTTGGAATCGATAATCCCACTGATCAACTACAAGTGCGCTACAGCAAAACGCGATCAACGGGCGGCACTAACATCCGATATAACCAAGTTCACAAAGGCGTGCCTGTCTTCGGTGGCAATTTGATCCTGAACATGAATAGCAAGCATGCCTTGCTGTCGATGAGTGGTGAGGTTTCTCCCGATCTCGATTTAGATGTTGCACCCACGTTAACCGGTAACGAGGCGCGCAATACTGCGCTCGAGGCTGCCTCCAAATGGCACAGAACCAAGATAAACAAGCTTCAGACCACCGAGCCGACACTGGCTATTTACGATCCCAAGCTCCTCAAGCCCAGTTTTCTGCCTCCCCATTTGGTGTGGAGGCTGGAAGTTTCCTCAACCTCACTGGCACCTATCAGGGAACTCGTCCTGGTAAATGCGCTCACCGGTCTTATCAGCCTGCATTTCAACCAGGTGCACACTGCCAGGGACCGCAAGACATACGATGGTGGTGGCACATCAACCATACCCGGGACCCTGATTTGCTCTGAAGGTGACTCCTTTCCAGGTTGTGCTTCGGGTGATCAGGACATAATCGATGCACATGCACATGCAGCAGATGCCTACGACTTCTATAGCACTACCCACGGACGCGATGGTATTGATGGGGCGGGTGGCACACTGATCGCCACTGCACACTGGAATAATGGCGGCTCTTGCCCGAACGCATTCTGGAATGGCTCGCAAATGGTTTATTGCGACACCATCCCGGGAGCAGATGATGTGGTCGGACATGAATTGACCCACGGAGTTACTAATAGCACGTCTGACTTGTTTTATTACTATCAGTCCGGTGCAATCAATGAATCACTCTCGGACGTATGGGGTGAGTTTATTGATCTTTCCAACGGCACTGGTAGCGATGCGCCCTCCGACCGCTGGTTAATCTCAGAGGATGCCGCTGCATTTGGTGGCGCAATTAGAAACATGAAGAACCCACCGGCTCTTGGTGACCCGGATACGATAAGTAGTGCAAATTACTGGACATCATCGACCGATAGCGGCGGTGTACACACCAACAGCGGAGTCAATAATAAAGCTGCCTATCTGATGACCGATGGTGACACGTTTAACGGTGTCACTGTAAGCGCATTAGGTATCGAAAAGACTGCAAAGATCTATTATGAGGCACAAACCGCGCTCCTGACTTCAGGCTCTGACTACGCCGATTTGTACGATGCCTTGTACCAGGCCTGCCAGAATCTAGTCGGTACTTCAGGCATTTCGGCCGCAGATTGCCTTCAAGTTCGCGGTGCCACCGATGCAGTAGAGATGAATGGTGACCCGGCCGCTAATCCTGCATTTGCACCGGATCCACCCCTGTGCACTTCTGACCAGGCATCTGCAACCCCGACATTCACCGATGACCTCGAATCCGGTTCGGGTAATTGGCTGACCGGGACATTGGTTGGTAGCAATCCCTGGACACTAACTACAGGCTACGCATCATCCGGCGTTTCCTCGCTCTGGGGTGATAACATTGGCTCGGTAAGCGATTCTGTTATCTTCCTGGATACACCTGTGGCATTACCAACCAATGCCTACCTGCACTTCAAACACGCCTTTGGCTTCGAAAGCCCCAACTGG
Organism: Halieaceae bacterium; assembly: GCA_018657645.1. Lineage (GTDB taxonomy): Bacteria > Pseudomonadota > Gammaproteobacteria > Pseudomonadales > Halieaceae > JBALVT01. Next base: position 6,578 of record JABHWT010000182.1, read on the forward strand.
GACGGGGGCGTAATTGAGTACAGCATCAATGGAAGCACCTGGCTAGATATGGTCAGCCTGTTCGATGCCGGACAAAATTACAACGGCACGATTGATTCCGATTGGGGCAATCCGCTGGCTGGCCGCGCAGCCTTCGCCAATGATAGTCACGGCTACGTCGCCAGTCGCTACGATTTGAGTTCGCTAAGTGGAGAGAATTTTCAAGTGCGGTATCGCGTGGGTACCGATTCGATCATATCCGACCTTGGCTGGTTAGTAGACGATATCACTATCTATCAGTGCGTGGCGAGCGCTCCTGAGCCCCCTATTATAACATCTCTGATATCTGGGAACGGACAACTACTGGTGTGGTTTTCACCGGCCGGTAACGGGGGCTCTCCTGTCACAGAGTACACCGTTACCTGTGGCGGCGTCAGTGCCTCTGGTTCGGGTTCGCCCATCGCGGTAACTGGGCTTAATAATGACACAGCGTACTCTTGCACGGTGACAGCGACCAATGCCGTGGGCACAAGCACTTCCTCTGCAGCAGCCTCGGCAACGCCCAGAGTCCCTACGCCGACAACAGGTCTAAGCATTGTCCTGATCAAAGCAGCGATGGATGCAAAGGTGCCGACACCCACGCCTTCGCCATGAATTGCAGCACTGCTGAACGATGCTACATTCACTTTCGGCGGGAATTACGCCTCTTCCAGTAACCGAGGCTATACCGGAGCAATCACCCCCATAATACATTCAGCGAACGTGTTGCAAAACACTGTTTCACGTTTTGAATTCGTTGACGGGAGGGTTAAGAGCCGTCGCTTCGGGGTCTTAGGCAGAACCGTAAATTCAGCTCCCCATTTAGATAGAGTCTGAGATAGCCCGACAGGTATTTCTATCTAATTATGCTCTGCAGCCCAGTAAGTACGGGGGCTTCAGGTATAAATGGTGCCGAAGGCGGGACTTGAACCCGCACGAGCATAGCTCACCACCCCCTCAAGATGGCGTGTCTACCAATTCCACCACTTCGGCTTGTCTGTTCTACAGTTCCGGGACGTCCTCATTTGAAGATGAAGCCTCGGCCGACTGCCCCTCAATCACGGGCAGTTCATCGTCAACTACCGGCATGTCTGACTCGGGGGCTGGGATCTCTTGCTCCACTGCTTCGGGAAGATCAAGATCCAGGCCCACTGCAGCTTCGGATACAGATTTTTGATTAGCTATCATGGCCAGTCCAAAGCTACTGGCGAAAAACAGGACAGCCAACCAACTTGTTGCCCGGGTGAGAACGTTGCCACTGCCATCACTACCAAACAAAGTCTGTGAGGCACCCGCACCAAAGGACGCTCCCATATCGGCGCCCTTGCCCTGCTGCAGCATAATCAAGCCAATAATGGCAAGTGCTATCAGCAAATGAACTGCTAAAATAATTTGTTCCATATTTTTACCGTCCCAATGGGGACGCCCTTAATCTATTTCGTCTAGCTGCGTCGATTACTGCGCTGCAGCATTAATAATTTCGAGAAATGCGCCAGCATCCAGTGCCGCACCTCCAACCAGTGCTCCATCAATATCGGGCTGCTCAAATAAGTCCGCCGCATTGGAGCCCTTTACACTACCGCCATATAAAATCCGCGTGGCATTCGATTCGACTCCATCTGCGGTCTCCAAACACCCACGGATCGAGGCATGCATATCCTGCGCCTGCTCGGGCGAAGCCGTCAGTCCCGTACCAATCGCCCACACCGGTTCATAGGCAATCACCAGGCCCGACAGATCTGCCTGCTCCCGCAGAGCACCGTCTATCTGCGAGGCCACTACTGCCTCAGCCTGACCACTCTCACGCTGTTCCAAAGTCTCACCCACACAGACAATTGGCCGTAAACCCTGTTCAACTACAGCAGCCAGCTTGGACGCAATCAGTTCATCCGACTCAGAGTGGTACTGGCGTCGCTCGGAATGACCCAGTATGACCCACTGGCACCCCAAATCACACAGCATCTGCGCCGCCACTTCTCCGGTAAATGCTCCCGAGGCCTTACAACTACAATCCTGCGCACCGACAGCAATCGAGGCGCCGGTACATAGCCCGATAGCCTGTGCAATATGCACATAGGTAGGAAAAACAGCTACATCGACCTGTTGCTCGGCTACGCCAGCGATCAGGTCACCCAGCAATCGCTCCACACTCGTGCAGGAGCCATGCATTTTCCAGTTACCCGCAACCAGTGGTCTACGCATCACATCCTCCCTCCGAAAGCGGCGGCAATCTTACCCAAGATAGTGCCCAGATACAAGGCGAAAACTGCCCCTCTATTACCCGAGAATACGCTCAACTTCAGCGGCTAAACCACTGCACAGCGCCCCTACCTCTGCCTCGTCTTCGCCCTCGATCATTACCCTAACCACAGGCTCGGTCCCGGACGGACGCAACAACACCCGGCCACGTTTACCCAATTGTTGCTCTACCGCAGCTACTGAATCAGTCAGCTCCGGGAAATCCGCCAGATTGACCTTGCCACCGACCCGAACATTGATCATGGTCTGTGGATACTTCTTCATCCCTGATCGTAGGTTAGCCAGGTCGGTATCCCTCGCTTGGAGAGCAGCCAGCACCTGCAGTGATGCGACAATCCCATCGCCGGTCGTGGTTAAATCGGAGCAGATAATATGACCCGATGACTCGCCACCCAGATCCCATCCATGGGCTTCCATCAAAGCTTTGACATAACGGTCTCCAACGCTGGCTCGCTCAAACCGTAATCCTTCTTCCTGCAGCGCCAACTCGAGGCCCAGGTTCGACATCTGGGTGCCCACCACGCCAGAATCACTGGTCCCAGTAGCCAAGCGGTGCATGGCGATGATATAAAGAATCTCATCGCCATCAACAAGATCGCCATTTTGGTCGACAAACATAACGCGGTCGCCATCGCCATCGTAGGCGATCCCTAGATCTGCCTTCTGCTCCCGAACCAAGTTGGATAGTTGCTCTGTGTCGGTAGATCCCACGCCTTTGTTGATGTTGAAACCATCGGGTTGCACCCCTATTGGAATAACTTCGGCACCAAGTTCACTGAGCACACTGGGCGCGATATGGTAGGTTGCGCCGTGGGCACAATCTACGGCAATACGCAATCCGCGCAGGCTCAGACCCTCGGGGGCAGTTGACTTACAGAACTCAATATAGCGACCAGCGGCATCCACCACCCGCAGCACTTTACCAATGTCCGCGGACTCTACCGTTGTCAGGTCCTGCTGCAGTTGTGCCTCAATGGCCAGTTCCACCTCGTCGGCCAGCTTGCTGCCGCTGGCAGAAAAGAACTTGATGCCATTGTCGTTATAAGGGTTATGTGATGCACTAATAACTATACCTGCAACAGCATTTTGGGTTCGGGTCATCAGGGCTACTGCCGGTGTCGGCATCGGACCAAGTAGTTTGACATCCACCCCGGCTGCCACCAGACCAGCCTCCAGCGCCGACTCAAACATATAGCCAGAAACTCTGGTATCCTTACCGATTATAACGGTACAACGTTCCTCACCCCGAGCATCAGCGGCGAAAACCCGACCGCAAGCCCAGCCCAGTTTTAGCATGAAGTCTGGCGTAATGGGTGCCTGTCCAACAGCACCACGAATGCCATCGGTGCCAAAATAGTGTCTCGCCATCAATCGTCTATCCCATGTAATGCGGTTGTCATGGCCACGGCATCTGCGGTTGCAGCCACATCGTGTGTTCTGACGATGCCAGCACCGCGCTCTACAGCCAACACGGCAAGTCCCAGACTGGCGGGCAATCGCTCATCTACATCGCGACCTATCAGCGTACCAATCAGGGATTTGCGCGACAGACCCACCAGCATTGGCAAGCCAATCCTGGCCAAACGTGGCAGTCCCTGCAGCAGTTGCAGGTTGTGTTGCACTGTCTTGCCAAAACCAAACCCCGGATCCAAAATTAGCTGGCGACGGTCAATCCCCGCTTTCTCACAAGCACTCACCCTGGTTTCCAGGTAGTGGCCAACAGCCGCCACAACGTCATCATATACCGGAGCCTCCTGCATTGTCGCTGGACAACCCTGCATATGCATCAGGCAAACTGGCAAGCCAGTGGCCGCCGCCGCTTGCAAGGCTCCATCCCGGGACAATGCGCGTATATCGTTAATAAAGCCCGCACCTGCGGCAGCCGCAGCTGACATTAGCTCCCCGGAGCTGGTATCAACAGAAACGATCACATCCAGCTCGGCAGTGATTTTCTCGACCAGTGGAAGCACCCGGTCTATTTCCTGCGACAGTGATATTGCGGTGGCACCCGGACGGGTGGACTCACCGCCGATATCCACAATAGCAGCGCCATCATCAATCATCGCCGCCGCCATCCTCAGGGCCCGGTCCAGGTCCAGCTGATTGTTCCGATGGAGTCTACCGCCGTCAAAAAAGGAATCTGGCGTAGTATTGATCACGCCCATGATAATCGGCGTGGACAAATCGAGGCGCCGCCCGGCACAATCAAGCACTGGGCCGGGAGATCCAAGGTAAGGGGGCAAGGGTCTTGGCGCCGGAGTCAGTGCTCCCCGGCCGGACCACCGATAGGTCCAGTGGGCTTTTTTTCATCTGTCGCAGTTGCCTTCATGTCGCCACCGTCATCGCCCCTGTCATCCCAATCTCTTGGTTCTCTGGCTGTGCGACCCGCCATGATGTCATCGATCTGATCAGTATCAATGGTCTCATATTGCAACAATGCCTCGGCCATCTTATGCAGCCTCTCGATGTTTTCATCCAGCAATCGCTCTGCAGTCGCATAGCATTCATCTATGATGCTACGCACTTCTTCGTCTATCAATTTGGCCGTCTCGGCAGAGTTCGCTGAATGATTTTGTCCCGCTGAATAACCGAGAAACACCTCCTCTTGTGCATCCTCATACATCAGAGGTCCCAATTTCTCAGACAGTCCCCACTGGGTCACCATTTTACGAGCTATATCCGTCGCACGCTGAATATCATTGGAGGCACCGGTTGTTACCCCATCTTTACCTAATGTCATCTCTTCAGCGACACGCCCGCCAAACAAGCTGCATATCTGACTAACAATGTGGCGGCGGCTATGGCTATAGCGATCCTCCTCCGGTAAAAACATGGTCACCCCGAGTGCTCTGCCTCGCGGGATAATACTCACCTTGTAGACCGGGTCATGTTCAGGAACCAGGCGCCCTACAATTGCGTGCCCGGCTTCATGGTATGCGGTGTTTCGCTTTTCGTCCTCGGACATCACCATGGACTTGCGCTCGGCGCCCATCATGATCTTGTCTTTGGCAAGTTCAAACTGCTGCATCCCGACCGTACGCACATTGTGCCTTGCCGCGAATAGGGCCGCTTCGTTTACCAGGTTAGCCAGGTCGGCACCCGAGAAACCCGGTGTTCCGCGAGCGATTTTGGAGGGCTCAACGTCCTCGCCCACCGGCACCTTACGCATGTGAACTTTAAGAATCTGCTCGCGCCCACGAATATCGGGCAATCCAACCACCACCTGCCGGTCAAAGCGACCCGGGCGCAGCAGTGCGGGGTCCAGTACATCGGGACGGTTAGTCGCCGCGATAACGATCACACCGTCATTCGCCTCAAAACCATCCATCTCGACCAGCAATTGATTGAGCGTCTGCTCCCGTTCATCGTGTCCACCGCCGAGGCCTGCACCCCGGTGGCGACCAACAGCATCAATTTCATCAATGAAAATAATACACGGTGATTGCTTCTTCGCCTGCTCGAACATATCCCGAACCCTGGAAGCACCCACACCCACAAACATCTCGACAAAATCGGAGCCGGAAATTGAAAAGAACGGAACCTTGGCCTCACCGGCTATCGCCTTTGCCAGCAAGGTCTTACCGGTACCGGGTTGGCCCACCATCAAGACGCCACGTGGAATGCGGCCGCCCAGCTTCTGGAATCGGCTGGGGTCGCGCAGGAACTCAACCAGTTCCTTGACATCTTCTTTGGCCTCATCGACCCCCGCCACATCGGCAAAGGTGGTCGAAATCTGGTCTTCACCCAACAGTTTGGCTTTGCTCTTACCAAAACTCATGGGGCCGCCCCGACCTCCACCACCGCCCTGCATCTGGCGCATGAAAAACATGAAGACGGCAATGATTATCAAAATGGGAAAGCTGGCTACAAGCAGCTGGGTCCAGACACTTTGCTGCTCTGGTTTGCGCCCTTCCACCTTAACGCTATGCTCAAGCAAGTCGTCGATGAGCTTGGGATCTTCGAGCATCGGTCGGACTGTTTCAAATTGGGAGCCATCGAAACGCTCTCCAGAGATTATCAATCCTTCGACCACGACTTTTTGGATTTGGTCGCGCCTAACTTCCTCAATAAACTCTGAGTAGCCAACCTGCTCGGTTGAACTCTGCATATTAAAGTTGTTAAACACCGACAATAGTACAGCGGCCATCACCAGCCACAGCAATAAATTTTTCGCCATATCACTCAACGCTGCTACCTCTTCAATGGATCGCCTCAGCGATCTGAATTGCTACCGCCTAATTACCGGTCACTTACTCTCCGGGGCGACTGTCACAGCCTGTTACTCCTTCAATATAGTCAGTTTTCATGTATTTTGTGGAGTAATCTGCCTGCCCCGGTACTCGAGGCCAGATTTGCCACCCACTGTGTAGCCTGGAATCTGTGCTCCAATGTACTACAGTTGGGGCAAACCCACTAGGTTTCAAGCCCCACGGTAATTTTTTGCCACCAGGTACACCTCACGGGAACGTGGCCTCGACGCTTTCGGTTTACGAGTCAGTATTTTGGCAAAGGAGCCTCGGGCATCACGGTACAGATCGTCGAACCCCTCTCCGTGAAACACTTTAGATACAAAGGTTCCTCCAGGCGCCAACACCTGCCGCGCCATATCCAGTGCCAGTTCCACCAGGTATATGGACCGCGGCTGGTCCACCGCGTTCAGCCCACTCATGTTTGGGGCCATATCAGAGAGCACAATATCCACAGAACTGTCGCCAATTGCATCCAAAATCTTCTTAAAGACATCATCTTCCGAAAAATCACCCTTAACAAATTCCACGCCCGCGAGGTTATCCATTGCCAGAATATCCGACGCGACCACCCTGCCCTTATGCCCCACCTGCTCCACCGCCACCTGCGACCAACTGCCTGGAGCACATCCCAAGTCTAATACGGTCATACCCGGTCGGAACAGGCGATCTTTGGCTTGCAATTCCAGCAACTTGTAACTGGCACGCGAGCGAAAGCCATCTCGCCTGGCCTGTTGTACGAACGGGTCATCGCGATGTTCCTTCAACCAGGCCTGACTGGATGATTTCTTTTTGGCCATAGAGTTGCCACTCTTTGAATACCTGTGCCGCCGGTGTTAAGCCGGCTCAGGCTTGTGTAGAATACGCGCCCCAATGCAGTCTATTGTACCTTGGAATGACTATGAGCAAGAAAACAAATCCCAGCAGCAAGCACTTGCGCGCCATTGGCCACAAGCTCAAGCCCGTTGTATCCGTAGCCGGCAAGGGACTTAGCGCGAGCGTTATCAGCGAGATAGACCGCGCCCTCAATGATCACGAACTGATTAAAATCAAGCTCGCCGTTGGAGATCAGCAGGCTCGTGCTGCAGTGACCAAAGATGTGTGCGATGAACTCGGCGCCGAACTCATACAGAAAATTGGTAATGTCATCGTCATTCTGCGTCGCTGCGCGTCACCCGACCCGCGCCTCTCCAACCTGATCAGGCCTTTGTAAGCGTATCTTTCCTCCGGGCCCACAAGTCAGATAATATGGAGGCTATTAGCCAACCGGAGTCACCATGGGAGAACTTCTCGAGTTCCCGTCCCAGCGGGCCCAGGGCCTAGCCTACCTGGATAGGCAACTACGTCTTTTATTATCCAGCAAGGGCGCGGACCAGCAATTGATTGACTTTGCCGCCAGCCAACTGACTCAGATCTACAGCCAATTCCAGGAGTCCGAGCAATACTGTTTTAGCCTGGAATTGCCGCAGAGTCTTAATGAACAAGATAAGAGCCTTCTCAAGCAGCAGGTAATCTGTGGCCTGGAAGGGATACGGGAAGAGAACCATGCTCTCATGGTAAAACTGGTCGCCCAGCTAGTACTGGCGGAAGTAAAACTATTTCAGCACCAGAGAACCGAATAACCACAAATCTCTCCCGATTTGTGCGATGGATCACAGTAAGTTTGTTGTATCTTTCTCTATCGGCTTGCACCAATTACCACCTTGGTGCATGCTTCTGGCAGTGTAATTATTGACTTCATTTGTAGATTCGCATGGATACATCGACCATATTCTCCGTGCAAGGTGGTTTGCTCGTCATTTCAACCGCGATGCTGCTGGTGAACTGGCGAATGAACCCGGAAGTAGCGGAGGCTCGCCTTTGGGTTATTAGCCTGAGTCTAATGCTGATATCCGCCCTGATTTTCGGTGTGGTATCTGTGCAGGCTATTGAATCAAGGCCCGGGTTCTGGCTGTTTGCTATTGTGGCAAACACACTTTTTGCGACCGGCTTTATCGTCATCTATTCCGGTGCACGCAGTCTTTCCAACCGCAAACCGCTGTCTCTCAACATAATTCTGGCTGTCGCAGCTCTGGTCTGTGGCGCGATGATTGTTGGTCAGCACTTTGCCACTGATTCCGAAATCGGCCGGGCCGGTGTTTCGTCTGCGGCATTGGGAATTATCAATCTAGCAACGGCGTGGGTACTGTTGGCTGGCCCTGATCGAATTATCGCACCCAAGGCCTTACTGGCCGTACTAACCGCCTTGGCCGGGACAGTCTTGAGTTTACGAACCGGGATGTTGTACCTAAACAGTCTGGGCTGGCAAATTTCCGAGGATTTGTCTCGCAATATCCCCTACTATGTATTGACCCTGGTTATACCAGGCGCCACTATTTCCTTTATCCTGTTGTCGGTGCATAGACTTCAGGACAACTTGCGCCATATGGCAAATAACGACCACTTAACCGGCATACTTAATCGCCGCGCTTTTCACGAGCGGGTTGTTCCAGTGATTGCCAATGCCCGTCGATCGGGCATACAGGTTGCGGTAGCAATGTTTGATCTGGATTTTTTCAAACACATTAACGACAATTTTGGACATGCAGTGGGCGACGCGGTGTTGAAGAAGTTCGTTGATGTCGCCAGAGCATCTTTGCGCAGCGGCGATGTATTCGCTCGCTATGGGGGCGATGAATTTATTGCCGTGTTATTAGTCAATGACATTACCGCTGCAGAGACTATGGCAAACCGGTTGCGAGGCGCTTTTGCCGCAGCCGGTCTCGATATCGGGGACACTCGGGTTCAGTCCACTGTCAGCATTGGGCTCACTATGTTGTCTGCGTGCGACGATGATTTAGAGGCCGCCGCAAAACGAGCCGATAAAGCGCTGTATGAGGCTAAGAAGAACTCGCGTAATCGCTGTATGGTCAGTTTGAAGGACGATGTCCAAGTTGAGGAAAGCGCCACCAAAACTGCCAGGGCATAGGACAAATATGGTATTCCGCTCCACCGTAGGGTATACACCAGAGAACCCTTGTAATGGTCAAAGTCAGTATTGAACGGGAGTTTGACTCGCCAGCTAAAGCACTCTGGGCGATGCTCGCCAACTTCGGGGATATCAGTTGGATACCAGGCATCGACAGAGTAGAACTGGAGGGCAGCGGTGTTGGCATGATCCGACATGTCACGACAACTGGTCTCCCCACCCTGGCCGAGCGAATGGATGCGATCGATCACCGGCAAATGTCGCTGGACTACTCCGTTCCCAGCGTCGCCTATATGCAGGTGAAAAACTATACCGCCCGAGCACAGGTATTCGAACTCCCCGATAACCGTTGTCGATTACACTGGTCCTGCCAATGCGAAGCCGATGGTATCGACGAGGCCCAGGCCACTGCCAATACTAACGAGTTTTATAAAATGATAATGCTTTGGGTTGGCCAATACCTGGATGAACAAAAAGAGAAAAATGGTTGAACTTCACAGCGCCCTTTAACCCATCGGCAGGCTATTTGGAATATCAAACATCTGGCAATAACCCCTAAATGGCTCAAAATCTCGCGCTGCATCCATGCCAAAATCTTCCGCTGTGTAATCGTGCTTGCCGTGTTTCCCCTGGGGATTATCGACCACAAAGGCCTCCATTGCCCGTCTGGCTTGTGGTCTGAACTCAATATCAAAGTGCTCATAAATACGCGACACAAGTGCTACCGGATCTTCCACAACCTGCTCATATTGCACATCATAAAATTGCTCCATTCGATCGGCCAGATTTGTTCTTGCAGTGACCGCCCGACCCAGCGCGTCTCCCCACAGCTGTATTTGTTGCTGTCCCACTTGCCTGGCATCCACATCATCTGACCCCAAGCCCCGCAGCGTATATGCCAGACTCGCCAGCGAGGGCATGACCTTCGCCGGGTCTCTGTGCGTATGGATCACGCGAGCGTCGGGATATACGCCAAACAATTCTTCAATACTGTACAAGTGGGCTGGAGATTTAAAAACCCAGCGCTCCTTCTTATAGTGCTGTTGAAGGTGCTGTATATAGCGCTTGTGAAAGCGCAGTGCCGGACTGACATCCTGCCCAGACAGCCACTGATAGTAGCTGGGAATCTGGTACATAACACTGAACTCCATACAACGGAATGTATGACGAAACATCGGCACACACTCCTGGGGCAACTCGGCATCAAATTCATGTATGGCCTTCAGGGAAGGCAGCAGTTTATCCAGATTTGCAAACTGCTTCCTACAAACATCTATCCTAGGATCTGTCCTATAGGTCTCCGCTCTGGGCGGAGGAAAGGGGTTCTCCACTTCCCAGGCCAACGGAACCCTCGTAGCAGGATCCATTGCCAGTAAGTTAAACACAATAGTGGTGCCTGTTCTTGGCAACCCCACGATGAATATCGGCCTGGGAACATTCTCATTGCCAACATCCGGGTGCAGGCAGCGGTAGTCTGTCAGTCGTAGACGATTTTTCAGGTAACCCATCAATGTCACATAGGCTGTTATACGGCCAAACTGATTAAGTTGGGCCTGCTCGTTGAGTGCTGACAGCAAGTGTTCCAGGCCTGAATGAAAATCCCGGTCGCCAAAATCAGTTAGTCCGGTGGCCTTACAAGCTCGTTCGAGCAGTACTTCTGCCTCCAGCACAGGCAGTTTTAAACCACAGCCCGACAGGCCGCGCCCCACGTTGTTCAGCGTTCTTATGTGCCATGGGCGATGGGGCGCAAGCAAGCTCATATCCAGTCGAGGGTATTTGGAAATTGCATTCAAGGGTAAAACTGTTGACATTAAAATGTCAACGATCCCAGGTCGACCGCGCTGCGCCGTTTGACTTCGACCCACTATGCCTGCACGATTGTGGGCTGCCCTGAACCACCTGGGTGACACTGATCCTAATTTATCGGGTGATTGTAGAGCTGTGCCGCCAATCATCAACCGCCAAGGAGCTATCGGGGACAGTGACCTTGATCCTGCAAACAGTTTTACTCTTGCTCACTTTTGTCCTGTTGCCCGCCTCGGCTTACGGCGACGACAGTTTTGCAACCCGGTATGCCAAAACACCCTGGCCCGCCGGCCACCGCGATGCCGGCAACACAGATTATGTGCCTTTGCTAAGTTCACATAAAAACCAGATCGGTAAGCACCTCCTTCGGGGCCACCCGGTGTTCTGGGCCCCCACAGCCGGCCCCAATGGAAACTTCTATGTCAGCTCGGGCAGGGGTCAGGGCAGCAGTAACCTTCATGCCTTTGACAATAGTGGAAATCTACTCTGGAAGAGTCGGCCACAGAGCAGCCTAGACGACCTCGATGGCTGGGCGATTATCAATGCCCCCATCATCGCAGCCAATGGTGATGTGTATGTCGGTGACCAGAACCAACTGTGGTCTTTCAAACCCAGTGGCAAAGTAAAATGGAAAACCGACTTGACCCAATATGGCACCCATTACGGATTTATGACGGCCATTATCAGTCACCAGGGCTATGTGGGAGGCATTTCAACCAATGGCAAGGTGATTTTCCTGAATCCAGACAACGGAGCGCTGGCCATGCCAGTACTGGACCTGCCCGGGGGCAGGGGCCCCGCTGCACAAGACAGTCCCCCAGCGGATCTCTGGCGCAACCTGATGGACCCGGCCATAAAGCCGGTTATGTTTAATCTGATACAGGGTTGGGAAATGGAGGTAGCCAACACGCCAGCTATTCACCCCCAGACCGGCAGAGTCTACATCACCGCCTATGGGGTTGTTCCCGATACAGGGCTACTTTACGGCATCGACGTTCACGATGACCACATGGAGATTGCCTTCCAAACGCCCATGGGCAAAGGCAGCGGCACCAGTCCCGCTATTTCACACGATGGCAAACAAGTTTATGCTCTGGATGAGCTGGGACATATGCTGGCCATTGATGCCTACTCGGGGCATCAAATATGGCGAAGCTCAGAACAAGGTGGTGGCGCAGCTTCCCCCACGGTCGGCCCGGATGAAACCATTTACACACCCTTTCAGGACCATTTATTGGGCTTTAACTACGATGGAAGCATGAAGTTCTCGAAAAGCTATAATCAATACTGTGCCGACAGGATAAAATCCCCAGATTGGCTATGGTCACTGGTTTTGTCTGAACCGGTGGCATTCCTGAATAGCCTTTTCACCGCCGACGCCAACAGTGCGGGTTGGCTGAATATTGTTTGTGGTTACCACATCAAGCTACAGCCTTCAAAAACAGAGAGAACCCTGGTACCAATACCTGTCAGCTCTACCATTGCAGCTGTTAACCTCGAAACAGGAGAACCTCTAAACAGCGCAATAATAATACCGGAAACAAGCGAGGGATTTATCGTTCCCACTATGAATGGCAACCTTTTTGTTACACTGTCTGGCGCGATCTCCTCTATTTTTTATAATATGCTGAACCCATTCCTGCCCCGTCGGTTCGAGGTTCCCCACGAGCCACACGGCGGAGTACTATTGCTGGAACCCGAGTCGAGGAAAGAGCTGGCAATTGCTAATATTGAGTGGCTGCAGAAACAACAGTATAGAGCCAAAAGTCAGCTCAACAGACAGTTCCTTGAGGAGGTAGAGCGCACCCTCGCTAATTGCGCATACGTACTACAGTCAAGCATGGTCATTATCGACAAGGCCTCAGAGGAAAATCAGGTGACAACGCGTGCAGCAACCGCTGCCAACAGGCACCTCCGTCAGCTTCAATCGCTGCTGGCGGGGAGCCATTCGCCACTAGCAGACACCCTTGCCGAAATGGAAAGACTATTGCAGGCAGCAAAAATTCAGGTAGGTACACCCTAGAACATGAACAGCACGCTCTCCAGATATTTCGACATAAGATCAGGCACAATTGCCGCTGTGCTAATGGGTAGTATTGTGTGGTGGATAAACGCGGACTATGGCGCCCTGGCCTGGAAACTACGCCGCTCCAGCGACGATAATAAGCAGGCATCAACACCATGAAGTTATCGGGCAATACTATCCTGATTACAGGTGGTGCTACCGGCATAGGCCTGGCAATGGCGAAGGCGCTTATCCACTTTGACAACAGGGTATTAATATGTGGTCGTCGGCAGGAAAAACTGGATGAGGCGAAACAACAGCATCCCGATGTCATCTGCTTTTGCTGCGATGTTGCCAGCGCCGATAGCCGCCGGCAACTGATCGATTCCATAATTCATCAAAATCTTATTCCAAACATTCTGATCAATAATGCCGCCATCATGCGTACCTACGACCTCGCCACCGGCGGAGAACTGGACCTGGCCAGGGTCGAGGCTGATTTAATGACGAATTTTTTAGCCCCGGTGGCTCTTATAGAGCAGTTGTTGCCCTTGATGAAGCAACAATCCGACCCCGCTGTCATCAATGTCACCTCTCCGGGGGGAGTCGTACCCGTTGCCAATGTGCCAATCTACTGCGCCTGCAAAGCAGCTTTGAACTCCTACACCAAATCCCTGCGCTTACAGCTTGGAAATGTGGTCGAAATTATCGAGCTGTATCCCCCTGCCGTCGACACAGCCATGATGGACCCTGTGGATATCCACAAAGTAAGCACCGATCAATTCGGTCGCGATTTCATGAAATTGCTTAAAAAGGGAGGGGATTCACTATGGGTAGGTGATAGTAAGTACCTCAAGTGGATCAACCGTATCATGCCCGGACTGGCCCACCGCCTTGTCAATAACAAGGCCAGAATGGCGCACTCGGATCACCCATGACAGGCGCTGTATCATTCTGGAGTAGATTATGCCGCACAACACACACATTTTTGCCGTATCGCTCGTAATTTATTGCCTGTTTCAGATGACTGCTTGCAGCAAGGCAATCGAACCAATCGACCTTGATATGGGTGACAAGGTGACCCTGTCCGATGGCAATTGCCCCATCATTCACTGCAATTCCTATCAATCCGACGCCCTTCCACTTAAGGGACCAGAAAAACCCAGCCAAAAACTGGATGTCCAGACTATTGATCATCTTTGGTCCTCACCCATTGCAGGTGGAATTCTCGATCACACCTATCAGGACGGAACCACAGTGTTCTGGGTGTCCCAGGTAGACCGAATAATGAAGCTGCGTCTTAACCAGAACAACAGATTGGAAAAAATTACTGAGATGGCGCTAACACCAAAGGATTTTCCTCGCTTTGAACCGGAGGTCATTCAAAGCGTAGTTCGGGCCCTCGATGACGCAACAGTGGGCAGTGAACATCACAGTCTTCTGGCCGGCGAGTGGAAAGGCTATCAGATCGAAGGTTTACGGGCCTACTATGCCATGGTCAACAACCACGGAATTTTGTATGTGGGAAACCGCGACAGCGTCATTGCCTACGGAGACGAAGAGCCCGGAAACCCCAACTCACGAATTGTTAAGGTCGGTCAGTACGGCTTCCAAAAGAGTGAATTACAACTGGGGCTAACAATGCCCACCGTGATTATGATCGGCATGAATGTAACTCCCGATGGTTACATCATAACCGTGACCATTGACGGCACAGTTGTCGCTATTGCACCGGACCTGAGCACCGCTACTTATTACCCACTACAAGGCGAACAAATATGGAACAGTGTTGCGGTGGACGACCACGGCGCCATTTACGTTGCCGGCACCAAACGGCTGCACAAGCTAATATGGAAGAACAAAGGTTTCAGCGACAAAGCCGAAGACGGTGCCTGGGTTGAGCCCTACAGCATAGGATCACTGGACGCTGAATTGCGCGCTGAGCGCGGCTCGGGAACTACCCCGGCGCTAATGGGGAGCAGTAGCGATTCAGACCGCTTTGTGGTCATTGCCGATGCGGAGAATGTAAACAATATCGTATTTTATTGGCGCGACAAAATCCCCAGGGACTGGAAGCAACTTCCTGGAGCAAGAAGCCGAAGAGTTGCTGGCATTTTACCGGTGGATTTTGGCGACAACTCCCTGACCAACTCCTACTCGGAGAACTCTGCCACTATCTTTGAGTACGGCGCTGTACTGGGTAACAACCAGGTCAAAACCAATGAGCCTATGACCATGGATGTGCAGTTGAAAATGAAAGACCCCGCCAGAACACCCTACGGCATACAAAAATTTCAGTGGAACAGCGACCAGTCACGATTGGA
>JABHWT010000095.1 GCA_018657645.1 Halieaceae bacterium
ACTACACGAGAGCCAAATGACCTTTGACCCGGCAGCCATGCAAACCACTGCATCGCGCGATGGGGATAGCTGGGTGCTCAATGGCGAAAAGCGCCTGGTCGCCTATGGAGAGCAAGCTGCCCACATGCTCATAGTCGCCCGTACCGGTGACGCAATGGGCCTGGACAATGTCGAGGCGTTTATCGTAAGGCGCGATGCCCCGGGGGTAACCATTGGGGCAGAGAGCGGTCGGCAAGGCCTTAAGCCGGTACCGATGGCAAGGGTAGCCCTGAAAAATGTCAGGGTAGATGGGGCAAACCAATTGGGTGGAGCCGATGGCATCGATGCGCGGGTGATGATGAATTCTATTCGACTCGGTGGTGCCGCGCTGGCCCTGGGGACTGCCCGCGCAGCAACCGAGTATGCCATTCCCTATGCCTGTGAACGCGAGGCCTTTGGCGAGGTCATCGCAAAAAAACAGGCGATTGCCTTTATGCTGGCTGACATGCATTCCGATATTGAAGCCATGCGCTGGATGATCTGGAAGGCGGCGAGCATAGTAGACCAGGGCGCAGATGCCACCAGGGCAACAACACTGGCCCGCAATTACGTACAGCGTCACGCCCTGAGGGTCACCGATGATGCGTTACAGGTATTTGGCGGACATGGGTTTATTCGCGACCTACCGCTGGAAATGTGGATGCGCAACGCCCGAACACTCACTATTCTCGAAGGTCCTGTCGCGGCCTGAGTCACTTAGGAAGAGCACAATAATGGTTGATTTCACAGTTTCGGAAATAGATCAGCAGATTCTTGATCAAATCAGGGCCGAGGGTAAAGCGGGTGAAAAATACACCCGCTATTACGAGGACAATGAAGAAGAGTTACTCAAGGATGAGTTTCCAGAGGCCAAGAATTTTCCGCCTCTGATCGAAAAATTCGCCCGGCGCACCGAGAGTGATACCTCTGGCGCAACGCTGGGAATGCAAATCACCATGCGCCGTGCAGCCAATGCCGGTGTTCCCCTGAAGCAAAGCCCGGGGCAGGGCCTGGGTAATGCGGCACTCGCTGCTGCCGGCACGGAGGAGCAAAAGCGAAAATGGAGTGGCCTGACCCTGGCCATGTCCATTACCGAACCCGGAGCCGGGTCCGATACCAAAGCTATTCAAACCACAGCCACCCGCGACGGCGATGATTATATACTCAATGGTGACAAGATATTTGTAACCACCGGTATTCGCTGCGAGGGCGTGGTGGTCTGGGCAACAGTCGACAAATCCCTTGGCCGCGCCGGGATAAAATCGTTCATGGTCATGAAGGGAACTCCCGGCTTCGAAATTGTCCGCAAAGAAAAAAAACTGGGTATTCGCACCAGCGATACCGCCGCCTTTTCCTTCCGTGACTGCCGGGTCCCCAGGGAAAACGTGCTCGGTGGCGACGAGGAAAAAGGCAAGGGTGCGGGCTCCGGAGCCTACAAGGGCGTCTTAAAAACGTTCAACATGACCCGCCCCGGTGTTGCTGCCGGCGGTATAGGTCAGGCCATCGGAGCATTCGAATTTGCTCGGGATGCTTTGGCTGCCGAGGGGGTTGAAGTGGACTGGGACATGGCCGGGCACAACCGAACAGCGGCACAGCAAACCTTAATCGATATGGAGGCGGACATAGAGGCGGCCTCATTGGTCACGTTCCGGGCTGCTTGGCTGGCAGATCAGGGAGCAAGCAATAACCTGGAGGCCTCCGTTTCAAAGTCCAAAGGTGGTGACGTCTGCCGGACGGTGCCTCAGAGGGCGATGGAGTTACTTGGCGGCATGAGCATCAGCCACGATCACTTGCTTGAAAAGTACCTGCGCGACGGCCGCATCAGTGACATTTATGAAGGCACCGGCCAAATTCAACGCCTGATTATTGCCCGAACTATTCTGGGGCTGTCCAGTGCAGAGCTCAGCTAAACCCCGCGGATTTTATCGACTTATCTGCCCCGGACTCTGGCAAGCGCCCGCTGCTTAATCTCTGCTGCGGAGATAAAGCGTCCCCTATTAGTGATTTCTACGCGACGATTTGCCTTGTCTTTACCACTAAGCCCCGTTCGGGGAAAGTGCTCGCCATAACCTGTTGCCACCAGTATATCGGGGCTTAACCCCAAATTGTTGATAAGGTGGACTCTCACACTGGCCGCTCGTTTTCTCGACAGCTCAAGATTGACCGCAAAACTGCCGAGACTGTCTGTGTGACCCGCTATTTCGAATCGATTAGCCCCGATACGCCGGAGAGCGTCACCCAGTTCCACCAATTGTTCCACTGCCATAGAACTGAGCTGTACTGAATTGATCTCAAACTGGATATCCAGGTCAATCGCGCTATTTCTCCCATTATCTGGCCCTGCTGTCAGTGCCTGGAAGATGTCCCTGCTGTCGATGATCGAGCTATTTTTGGCAAAAGACTCGGGAGAAGTACCCTCCATTGAATAACCAAGCGCGGTGTCAGCGACCTCCGGCTGCAGGTCCATGAGGTCCTCTTCGCTGGCAACTGCGCCAGGGACTGCAGTGCCGCTTCGCGTGATTCGAGGCTCATTGAGGAAATTATTAACAGGGGACGTCCGCTTGCGAGATAGTGACTGCTCGAGTTCCATCGTGGGCTTAGGTACCGGTGTTTTGCTGGCCGGCGCAAACTCGATCGTTTTATCAAAGCCACGGCTAACAAGATGGCCGTCTCCGCTAATGCCCTGGGCAACGATCTGCACCCGGTGAGTGCCGGAATTGTCGAGTGCGGGAAGATCGATGACTCCCTCGGCACTGGTGGCGGCCTCCATTCGGCTGAGCTGCCGACCATTGGGCGCCCAGACAGTTACCAGAGCCTGATGCCACAGTGTATCTCTCATGGAGACAGTGACCGCCTTATAATCATTAATAGCAGGTTTGTAGTCCGGGGACTGCCAACTGGCCGGGCGTAGATTGCCCCGGGATGTGGTGCGCAGGATATAGGATTCCCCCTTGGGCCCAACACCTGGTGCGCGTAGTTCGACAACCCACCGACCCGGCTCGGGATTGGGAATGTCAATCATTGCAAAAGCCAGGTTATCCTGGCCTGTGCTGCCCCGGGTCGCTGTGGGATTGTCTATAGTCTGGCCCGAGGGGGAAACCAGTTCTAATACCACGCCTGAATCGCTCACTTCGACCTGACTGTACAGGTGGTCGGCCCCGGGCTCGATGTTAACAAAATACTGGTGAACCTCATCAGGCGTAATAGCATTCTGTGTGAATTGGTTGAGCTCCAGTTGCATCGCGGCGCCAAACAGGCTCTGAAAAATTCGGTCGAGATCCCGGGCACTTCGCGCGATGTCGAACCTACCACCTGTTTTCCGGGTAACTACTTCAAGCGAAGAGACATCAGCCTGCCCGGAAAGCGCTATAGCGTGTACTGTGGTTTGCGCGCTGAGCCCACGCCTTCCACCCCTCCACCCTTGACTGTCCTTGCCATCGGTGAGTAATAATATATGGGCATCGCCAGCACCGCCAAGCATAGTTGCAGCTCTGCCCAAACCAGCCGGTATATTGGTTTTTCCAGCCGCATTAATGGTTGCAACCCTTTGTTTCAGGCGCATTCGAGTGGCGCTGGAATAGGCACCGAGATCGGTCAATGGCGCGATAACTGTCGCTTCACTGCTAAATCCCACAATGCCGAGAGATGTATCAGCGGGGGCGATATCGATCAGTTTTCTAAGTGCCGCTTTGCGCAACTCATGCGGGTCGTTGGTTTTCATGCTAGCGGAATTGTCCACCAGAATGATAATACTATTGGTCTGCCCTGCTCCGCTCTCAGGCGCTTGCTCCGTGGCAACTCGGTTCTCTGTATATGCTTCATTGGCGGCAAACCCATAGGTGGATATGCAGACACACAACAGGCACATGAACCAGCTTGGTACGGCGTATTTCATACTACAACAAGGTCCCTCCGCGAAGAACGAGATTCATCGCATTAATGAGGCCCAGATAATGAGGTGTCCCCAGGCCGATTACTTCTTCTTCCCTGGCTTCTGTTTGCCCGTCCTCGCTCGAGGCTTGGCGACCTGTCTTTCCTTCACCTTGGTCTTCACCTTGGTCTTCACCTTGGTCTTCACCTTGGTCTTGGCCTTGGGCTTGGCCGTGACTTTTACTTTCGCTGTCTGATTTTTCTTGCGCTTCGTCGCGACAGCCTTGTTGCTGGCCCGGCGCTTTCCCTGCCCCGTTTTTATTCCGGCAGCGTGTTCCAACTCAACCAGCGCCTGTTCCAGGTAATCGATCATTCGCTGTATTTGTGGCAGCGAGCGGCGGCAAGCGATGATGCCAAAATCGAGACTTTTGTTGTAGCTCACCAGAGTTATATTCATGGCAAAACCATCGAACACAATAGAGGCCGGATAAATCCCGTCCAGACTGGCCCCGTTCCAATACAGTTGTTCCCTGGGGCCCGGGACATTCGATATAACAGTACTAAAGGCTGGAAACTGTGCGGCTAAACCCAGTACCGAAGTTAACAGTGCGGGCACCTGTGTAAGCTGCATAAAAATTGATGCCTCGCGCGCACTCATACCCATCAACAGCTCTTTCCCGGCCCGCATTGACGCCTGAATGGCGCGCACTCGTTGCTCGGGATCAGATAGGTTTGTCGCAAGATCTGCAGTGATAAAGCCCACTGCATTACCCGCCTCATAATTGCCCTTTTCCCGTAGTGAAACCGGTGCCATTGCCTTCAGAGAGTGTTTAGGCAGCTCTTTATGTGCTTCCAGATAGCGCCGCAAAGCCCCCGAGCACATCGCCAGTACAATATCGTTAACGGTTCCGTCCATTGCTTTGCAAACGGCCTTTATTCGGTCGAACTCCCAGGACTGGGCAACGAATCGCCTGGCTCCGCCAACCCTGGTATTAATCGATGTTCGCGGAACATTGTGCCAGGGAACGGCCAGGTTGCCCCCTCGCCCCACAAATGCTCCACCAAAACGCCGTAGCGCACCCAGCAGGTGCGAGGACGTATCAAATTGTTGCTTCAGCGCCTCCGCCACGGTACGCAACTCACGCTCCTTGGGAATAATTCGGCGCTTTGGTGTCGCCCCCACAGATTGGAGGTAACGCTCATACGCCCGCTGTGACATTGGGGAGTCGTTCGTTCGATAGGATTTCTCGGTAGAGCACACCGACTCGGTAAGTTGCATGGAACTCACCCCATCCATTGCCGCGTGATGCATCTTCATATAGACCGCCAACTGACGGTTCTGCAAGCCCTCTATAATATGGAACTCCCAGAGTGGCCGGGTGCGATCCAGCAAGGTGCTGTGCAAACGGGAAACCAGCGCAAACAACTCGCGATAGCGCCCGGGGCCAGGCAATGCGGAGTGACGGACATGGTAGTCCATATCAAAGTGCTGATCCTTCTCCCAATACATAGGGCCCAGCGGACCCGCGCGCCCCGTTGCAACATACTCGCCAAAGGGCAGGCGAAAATCATCCGCTGCTAGAATCTCCGGCGCTATGCTTTCAATGAACTCACTCTCGCCCACGCCCGGGGGAAGCGTATACAGATTGACACCTCCTACATGCATTGGCGTTTCCCGCTTCTCGGCATAAAGAAAACCCGCGTCAGCTAATTCAATTCGGCGCATTGCAGTGGTCCCTGTATCGTGATTTGCTAAAAAGATAGTCCTCTTGGGTAGAAAGTACCAATGATGTAGGTCAAGAGTGTGGCGGCTGCCGAGTTTAGAGCGAAGCCAAGCATGCTACCTACCCTTAAAAACCGGCTTTCTCTTGTCTATCCACCAAGCGGTAGCCCCCTCCACATAGTCTTCTGTCTTAAACCCCATTTTCAGGGCCGCATCCTCTCGCTCAATCTGGCTCGCAATGTTGGGCTCCTGTAAACCCCGGTAAATAAGTGCCTTGGTCAGCTCCATACCAATAGGGCCATGCCCTGCAATTTTCTGGGCCAATTCCATGGTTGCGGACATGACCTCCATTCGCGGTACCGCGCGCGTCACCATCCCCATGCGCTCGGCCTCATCTCCCATTACCAGGTCCCCGGTCAGCAGCAGTTCCAAGGCACGAGTCAAACCCACTATTCGCGGCAGCGTGTAGGTTATTCCACCCTCTGGAGGTAGGGCGTAGCGATGGGTAGAGGCCATGCCAATCAGGACATCCTCCGCGATAATTCTCAGGTCACAGGCCATGGCGATGGCAAATCCACCTCCTACTGCGGCACCGTTTATCGCAGCTATCGTTGGTTTCTGTAATTGACTTACCTCTGCCCCAAACCAACCGATAGGCTCCATGTAGTGATTTCTGCTATCGTCTTCTACTGCTCCGGATACCGGTTTGCCCTGTGCCAAAGCAATCAACATCTCGGTATCGGCTCCCGTACAAAAACCTTCCCCAGACCCGGTGAAGATGACCACTCGAACATCATCGTCACTACGAACATCTTCAATAACCCGCGAAAACGAGGCAACCATCTCACCGGTCATAGCGTTAAGTTTCTCGGGGTTATTGAATGTAATGGTCCCGATATGGTCAGATTTCTGGTACAGAAGGTGCTGGTACGACATAGTTGCTCCGCTTAGGAATAGCGTTGTTTTGTCCGCGAATTACCGGTAAATACGCCAAGCGTAGCAAAATAAAAGCGACCCTGCATGGATGGACACAGCGACATCCCGCAACCTGCCAGTCTCGCTAACGGGTATAGGAGCGGGCTGTTCCCCACCACGCCAGGGCCCCAGCGACCACTAGAGACAAACCGATACCCAGTGCCATAACAAACTCGCCGCCGGCGCTGCCGCCTGTTGCACGCTGATAGGGAAGTGCATAAAACACTATCAACACACCGGCAAATACCACACCA
This sequence comes from Halieaceae bacterium, assembly GCA_018657645.1. GTDB lineage: Bacteria > Pseudomonadota > Gammaproteobacteria > Pseudomonadales > Halieaceae > JBALVT01. Next base: position 6,841 of record JABHWT010000095.1, read on the forward strand.
CACCAAATAATCGCCTTGGCGCAACGCAGTGTGCCACGCTGTCTTGCCGGGTCAATCTCCGCCTCCGGTGTTTCGTGCAAGCGTTCACGTATTTCATGCTCCTGCTGGGTAACCGTACCCCGCAATATCGCTACCTCAACCGTGATATAACTCAGTAGTGCACCCACAACAATGGGATGAAAGTATACAGGGAACTCTACGATCCCAAGCATGCTCAGGACACGGGCAACAAGATTGCCAAGCAGACCTGCAATAATTCCCCAAAACGCGGCTCCTTCGGTGATCCGCCGACTCCATACTGACATGAACGCGACCGGCCCCCATGCCGAGGCGTACAAGGTGCCGACAAAATAGGTGATCCAGAACAGATTTCCCTGGGGTATAAAATTAGCAATAACGAGCGCAGCCAGACTCACCCCAATCATGGCCCATCGACTCATACGCAGTTGCCGTGAATCATCGGCGTGGGCACTGGGCACCAGGTCATTGGTGACGCTAAAACCAACCAGAGATAAAAAGGTAGATGCCGAGGACAGGCCGGCAGCCATAATACCCGACATTAGCAGCACGCCTATCAGCGTGGGCATCACATTCATTGCCGCCCAGATCATATTCTCCTGGGCAGGTTGTATCATGGGGTTAAGCAGATTTATGGCGGCACCGGATAGCATCAGTACCGAGTACAAGACCAACACTGTAGCAGCGGTAATCATTGCAGAGCGAATCACCGTGTGTTCGTCCCGGGCCATTAAGTACCGACTGGCCTGCCAGGGGCTGACAGCCACCACCACACCCCATGCAATCCCCAGAATCACAGCATATATCATGGCGTCCGTTGCGCTCGCCCAGTCTGCACCCTCGCCCACCATTCCGTGCCAGGAAACAATCCCCGGCTTGCTCTCAAACGTGGCCAGGTCTTGAATAGTTGCAAACCAGCCACCGGCCTCCTCTACAATAAATGCCAGCCCCAGCAGTGCAACGGCGGTGAACAATAAGAACATCATAGTGTCAGTTAACACCACACCACGGGATCCCGAGTACATGGTAAATAACGTGTAACCGGACCAGGTTAAAAACAGGGCCAGGTGAAAAGACAGCCCGGTTACCTCGTGCACAATAGTCGCAGTGCCCTGGGTAACGACCATCAAATAACCGGTGCAGCCAAATACTATCGATGCTCCGGCCACCGATTGCACCCGACGGCTGACAAAGCGCTGTCCAAAGTACTCGGCTACGGTCAGCGCGCGACTACGACGCAGAAAACGGCCGAAAAACAATGCACCGGCGGTATAGCCAATGCAATTGATTGCAGTCAGTATGAGTATTATAGTTGGGTAACCGGCGTAACCCTGGCCAGTCTCTCCCATAAAGGCATTGGTGCTCATCAGACTTGCCACCAAAGTGCCTACAATCAGCAAGGTCGGGGCTTGCCGGCCCGCCACGAAATAGTCCTCCAGGTGCTTCACCTTGCGGCCGGCATAACTGCCCACCGCGAAGTAAACCGCAAGACTGATCATCAGGCCAATTGTATAAACGTTCATGGTGGTTTTCCCGAACTAGTGCAATGGACAGATCAACCCATATAGGCCTGGCCGCCATCAATGGCGATACTTTGGCCGCTGACATAACTGGACTCTGGTGAGCACAGAGCCGCGACAAATTTACCAATGTCCTGCTCGCAATCACCAATTCGTTTCATCGGTATGGTTGCCTTGAACGCTGCCGCTTCCTCTGGGCGAGCCTCGGCCCAGGCCTTTAAGGCGGGCGAGGTAGCATGGGGCAGAATCACATTGGCGCGTATATTATCTACACCCCACTCACAGGCCGCAGCGCGAGTAAGCGCCCTTATCGCCTCTTTGTCGGCAGCGTAGGCGCCATAGCCTGACACGTCCCAACGCTTACTGGAAGTACTGCCTAAATTGATGATAGACCCCCCTTGCTTTCGCAGGTGTGGATAGCACAGTTGCATCATTGTCAAAGTTGCTACCGGGCCGCCATTCAGTGCTGTTTTAAAATCCTCGATCTCTATATCGGTTAAACGCCCGAGCACCGAGCTAAAGGCATTGTTAACCAGAATATCAATACCACCGAGGCGCTCAACCGTATTCGCTACCGCCTGTTGCATCTGGTCCAAATCCTGGATATTACACTCCAATGCGATGGCCTCGCCTCCCCGGCGTATAATCTCGTCTCGCGTCGTTTCGCATTTGGACAACGTGCGCCCTGTTACCGCGATACTCGCACCGCGTTCCGCCAACCCATAGGCAATACCTTGCCCTACGCCTTGCCCGGCGCCGGTTATCAGAGCTACCTTACCATCGAGTACTTTATCCATATTTACTACTTTCCTGCCTTATTAGATTAGTCGTTTGCCTCGATTTACTTCGTCACCTGATCGGTAGACATGAGGGGCAACTCCTTGATGATCCCCTTGTCAAAACACTCTTTAATCAAGTTGGTAATAGCGCCGTAGTCATACATGTCCATCTGCTCGCACCACTGGTAGTTACCTCCATATTTAAACCAGGAGGCACCAATAACTTTCATAGGAGAACCATCCTCGCGGCTTGGGGCACCCGGGGGAGTTTGCCACCAGGTAGCAAAGGCTTCGCCGCGGGATTCGTCGATGACAATCTTGTCGTAGGGGTAGGTCCAACCCTTGTAGGGATCCATCGCAGCTCCCACACAGGTCTCGCGGATGCTCTCGCGACCAATGAATTCGTACTTGCCATTGGGAGTTTCCCAGCCATAGACACAGTCTTCACTGAAACAATCCGCCAGTTGACGCCAGTTACCTTCACGCTCTGACTTTTGATTGGCTGCGGTCCAACGACGCATCATTTCTTCCATTTCGTCTCGGCTGAAATTGGGCATGGGAATTTCCTCATTATTATTAGGTGCTCGGCCACAACATACTCTACCGATTTTATAGTTGCAACTATATTTCAAATATCACACTATGGCTGCCTACAAGCAGGAACCAGCAGCATGAGCAATAGCTCGAGCATACAATCCAAGCTTGCCATGAGCCCGGTCAAGAGTACACCCGCACCAGTTTTGTGCAAGCGAGAACTTACGCGAATCCGGGTTATCACAGCCGCCATTGACTGCATCTCTAAGGAGGGGTTTAGCGCTGCCCATACAAACCGCATTGCGGAGCGAGCCGACGTCAGCTGGGGCGTGTTGCAATATCATTTTGGCGACAAAGACAGTTTACTTCAGGCGGTATTGGATTACATTTTTGACGATTTCACTTCTTCCATCAGGGAGGCGCAAATCAACCACAAACAGTTGCGCGACCGGGTCAGCAAATTGATTGAAGTCGTATGGCAGCAGGTCAGTAAGCCCGGATACCGGGTGAGTATCGCCATCCTGAGTAACGCGGGTTGCAATACCGATTCAACTATAGATAAGTCTCGGATAGTGGACATTTGGTCCAGGGAAATAGGCGCTTTATGGCGCCGGATAATTGATGATCTGACCGAAACCCCTGGTAAAAGTGAAACAGCCAAGCGCTTAATGTTTGCCACCTTAAGAGGTTTTGCCGATGATTTAAATCCACCTGAGCGCCGAACTACCGAGTCTCTCACTGGAGAACTTGATGCACTAGCTGATTCACTAACGTACTTACTGAATCAGTAACACTACTAGGCCTGGAGGTTCAAGCATGAAATTCTGGCAATCACTGGCATTCGTTGAAATGGAGCAAATGCCCGAACTGGCCCAATTTTGTGAACAGCTGGGATTCTACGGCGTCTCCTATGGCGACCACCTGGTCACCACCAAAGAACAGGTGGACGAATACCTGTACCGGGACAGCGGGAACATTTTTTGGAACCCGGACACCCACTGGCCAGACACATGGGTGGTGACCTCCGCCCTGGCTCAGGTTACCAGCACGCTGAAGTTTATTCCCACTGTTTACATCGTACCGCTACGCGACCCGTTCAGCACGGCCAAGGCCATTTCAACGGCCGCCTATCTGTCTAACAATCGCGTTATGCTTGGCGTAGGCGTTGGCTGGCAAAAGGCTGAGTTCGATATGGTTGGGATGAATTTTCACACACGGGGAAAAAGAACTGACGAGCAATTGGAGATTATTACACGCCTAATGTCCGGTGAGATGATCGAATACCATGGGAAATACTATGATTTCCCACCGGTAAAGATGTCTCCGGGCCTCCAGCAGTCTGTTCCTGTTTTAATTGGTGGCTACTCGGCTGCCGCGATGCGGCGAGCGGCAAAACACGATGGCTGGATGGCAACAATTCATGAGGAATCGGCAATTTATCCGCTGATCGATCAGCTCAATGAATATCGCCAGGAGCAAGGTACAGAAAATAAACCGTTCGATATCTGGTCTGGCGTAATAAACCCACAAACAGATACTTACTCTCGACTGGCTGAAGCTGGAATCACCATGGTTAATGGCTGCAACTTTCTCGACGACGACGGCAAGACCACACTATCGAGTATTGACGAGAAAAAACGTCGACTCGAGGACTTTGCGCGGCGATTTATAACATAGACTCCGGCATTGTGCTGGCTTGATCATCGGTGGACAAACAAGAGATGCTGCAGAATAAAAATGCCGTAGTAACGGGGGCCAGCATGGGCATCGGTAAGGCGGTAGCCATGGAACTGGCTCGCCGGGGTGCAAATGTTGTGGTCAATAGTTCCGGCAATGGACCAGCAGGGCCAGGTTCAGACCCGGAGTCCTTGGACACTGTGGTGGCGGAGATAAAGAGCCTCGGCGGCACAGCCATCGCTAGCTGTGGCTCGGTCGCAGATTTTGAATACGCCGGCGAACTTATCCAGCTTTGTGTCAATAAGCTGGGGGCAATAGACATTCTCATCAATATTGCAGGCGTCGGTGAAGGTAAGGGCTCCTCTATGGTCGAGATAGACTTTGATAACTGGAACCGCGTAATCGGAGTACACTTAACGGGCACCTTCAACACCTGCAGGCATGCGCTTCCATTTATGGTCGATCAGAAAGACGGCGCAATCATCAACACCAGCTCACATGCATTTCTGGGCTCCTACGGGGGGTCTGCCTATGCCGCCGCCAAGGGTGGGATAAACAGCCTCAGCGCCGCCATGGCCCGGGACTTTGCCGAGCACAATATCCGTTGCAATATAGTATTTCCCGGCGCCAAAACGAGACTGTCTTCCGGCGCTGATTATGTAGCTCAGATCAGGCAGCTTAACAAACGAGGGTTGCTCGACGACCAGCGAATGGAGTCCGCTTTAAACCCCGCGCCTCCGGCCCATATTGCGCCGGTTTATGCGTTTTTAGCCAGCGACAAAGCCTCATCATTAACCGGCAAAATGTTCACAGCTTCAGGCTCGCATTTAGGTGAGTTTCCCTGGCCCGATGAACGGGTTATGGCAGTCGGGGACCCCAACACCAGAGGTGCCTGGCAGTACCAGGAGGTTCAAGACCTCCTCACTCCTGCGGCCGACGCTAGGTAATATGGCGCGCTATTGCGCTGGTATTTCTTTGATTATAGGATGTGCCCCTACAATTTCATGTCAATTATACTTTGGAGAAACCCATGAACCTCGAGCAGTTTCGAGACATCAGCTACCAGCTCGATGACGACGGCATTGTCACCCTGACCTTTAATACACCGCAGCGAAAAAATGCCCTGAGCCTGCTCACTTTTTTTGAGATTTACGCAGCAATAGAACAATTTGAACAGGATAACTCCGCCCATGCCATGATTCTCACCGGCGCCAGGGATCCCAATTCCGATGACCCCGCTAAGGAGGCCTATAGCAGTGGCGGATACTTCAATCCGGATGCCTTTGAGGGTGTACCGGAGGAAGTCATTAAGCAGATCGACATGTCAGATATCGCACAAAAACGTACTACCCTAAAAGTTCTACAATGCGAAAAACCAATCATAGCCGCCATCAATGGCCTGGCTATAGGCGGTGCATTCACCTTCACCCTGGCCGCCGCGGATCAAATTTTTATGTCTGAACACGCCTGGATTCAGCTGCCATTTGCCAAACTCGGTATATCAGTGGAACTGGGATCGTCCTTTATGCTGACCCGACTGCTGGGTTTTCAAAAGGCCAAGGAGATTTTATTCTACTCCGAAAAAATCGATGCCCAGCAAGCGCTGCAACTGCAACTGGTCAACAAGGTGCTCCCCCACGAGGAACTGTTGTCCTATACTCGTCAAAAGACCTTGCAGCTTATCCCTCCAGCGGGGGCTGGCCTGGCAATACGGGAGATGAAGAAACTTCTACACGAGCCACATATTGACGCCATTGGACATGCATTGGACTTGGAGAACCAGGCCCTGGGATTACTGTTCAAGTCTAGTGATTTTGCCGAGGGCATTGCTGCCCGCGTAGAGCGTCGGCCACCTGTTTTTACCGGTTCCTAGTAAGTTGCTGCGGCCTCACGCTCCAGAACCAGCACCCCTACCCAGAGCCAGTGCCCTTACGTTGCACCGCACGGGTAGGCGAAAATCACTACCGTTGATTAGCTCCACACGTCGGCGGGCACCTTCAATTCGTCAATAGGCTGGTCGCCAATCAGATGCTCGTCGATAATCCTGGCGACATCCGACGTTTTGAGATTGCCGTACATTACTCCCTCGGGATATACCAATGCTGTTGCTCCCTGCTCGCAAGCCCCAAGGCAACTGGTAGTGTTCAGTTTGAGCCTACCCCAGAGATTCCGTGCATCGATTTCCTTGGCAAATTCGTTGAGAATATCGCCGCCCCCTCTAGCACTGCAGCAACCTTTGGGGTTGTCTGCGGGCCGCTGATGAGTGCACACAAGCACATGTTTCTCTGGTCTTGGCATAGTCAATATCCTGATATAGAAAATAGTGGTTAAGATGCTTGCCCGCCATGCTACCTGTTTTCGAAGGTATTTGCAGCTTACTATAGCCCTCCACCGGTAGATCTGAGCCGGCACCAAGAAAACAGAGACGCAGCAGGCCTCCCAGATCGCAATTTGCGTAATGGGCGCCATGCACACCCAATCAGCAGCCAGCGATTGCCAGCAACGTGCAGTTTAGAGTATGTTGACCGACTGAAAATACGGGAGACGACAATGCGACCCAGTTTACAAATGCTCTCCGATGACCTTGTAGCAAGGATTCTCGGCGAGGCAAAGCGCATTATGGCCGAGACCGGCATGAATATCCGTGGGGAGAATTTGCGGCAACGCCTGCTCGATCATGGTCTGAAGACCAATAGTAGCGGTGACCGGGTGCTGTTTCCACCTGAGACAGTGGATGCCGCCCTCGCGAGCGCCCCCAAATCGTTTACGCTTTACGATCGCGATGGGAATTCTCATGCAGAGATTGGAGGAGATAATGTCCATTTTGTCCCCGGATCCAGTGGTCTTAAAATCCTGGACCACCGCAGCGGAGTAGTCCGCCTTACGAACTCCACAGATTTCATAGAATATGCTCGGCTTTGCGATGGGCTCGAGCACATCGCCTACCTCGCTACAGCATTTTCAACCAATGATGACATCGAATCTCAGGTGTCGGATGCATGGCGTCTGTATATGACGCTGACAACCTCGAAAAAACCCGTTGTTTCCGGCGCTTTTAGTGAAAATGGCGTGCCGCGCATGGTCGAAATGATGCAATTTTTCCGTAGCGATCGCAAACATCTCATTGAAAAGCCGCTATCCATATTTACCATTACCGCCACCGGGAACTTCCGCTACGGCGAGGACTCCTGCCAGAATCTACTCGATTGCGTGGAGGCGGGAATTCCGATTGAAATCGTGCCGGTTACGCTCATGGGGCTGATCGCACCCGTCACTTTGGTGGGTGCTCTGGTTTTCCACTGTGTTGATGTTCTGACAGGCCTGACTATGGCCCAGATTGTGAAGCCGGGGACGCCGGTGATATTTGGTGGCGCACCGGCGGCCTTCGATATGAAAGCTGCCAGTTCGCCAATGGCGGCAATCGAGGCGCAGCGGCTGAACGCCGGCTATGTTCAAATTGCCAAGTCACTACAGCTACCCACTCAGGCCTATATGGCTTTAAGTGACGCAAAACTACTCGATGCCCAGGCGGGAGGGGAAACATTTAGCAGTGCATTGCTGGCTGCCATCGCCGGAGTTAATTCAGTGTCCGGCCCCGGCATGCTCGATTTTGTACTAACCTTCAGCCTCCCTAAGCTGGTGTTCGACAATGACGTGTGTGGCCAGGCACTGCACTTTGTGAAGGAAACAGAGGAGCTCGACGACTTGCCAACCACCGGTCTTGTGGATGAGCTACTTCGCGAGGATCATCTGATTACTGCGCCGCACACACTGGAGCACTGGCCCAAAGAGCTTTATCTGACGGCACCGGTAACCGACCGCATGAACCGAGAAGCCTGGCAGGATGATGGCTCGACGCAGCTCTATGACCGGGCCTGCGCTGAAGTGGATGAAAGGCTGGCCAATTACGTTCCGCTTGAAACGGACGCAGCGACCGATTCTGCAATGCGAGAATTAGTCAAAGCTGGTCTGGTAGATCAGGAAGCGCTACCTGAGCTGCCACCATTGCCGGAAAAACGAGCTCCCAAAGCTGTGGCCGGAAGACGAGGCCGCCCCGGGCGCCGCCGGCGGCCGTCCTAGTGTGCGTCGCCGAGTGAGCCATTTACAATTAGATATGACCTGTCATACGTTGCAGCTTTCACCTGTAATCGGCATGCCATTGCCGGAGTAGTGTCTTACAATTTCCGACTGACGTTGCCAGTGGACAGCTGTTAATGATAGTTTGGGCGAAAACTGGGCAGACTTGATCAGATACAAATAACCAGAGGGGAAACTAGTTCCCCCGCAGGAGATAGTAATGAAGTGGCATTTTGCCGATATTTGGGAAACCATCGCCGACGCGATTCCAGAAAAACCTGCGCTTGCCCACGGTAAAACCAGGCGTACATGGGGTCAATACGAAGATAGAGCGGCGCGCCTGGCGCAGGCTTTTGTCGACAGTGGCCTGCAAGCAGATTCCAAGGCTGCCATTCTTGCCTACAACAGCCCCGAGTATATCGAGGCACAGTTCGCCATCTTTAAGTTTCGAGGCGTTCCGATCAACGTTAATTACCGCTATTTCGAAAGTGAACTGATTTATTTGCTTGAAAACTCAGACAGCGAAGCCATTATCTTTCAAGCTCAGTTCGCAGACCGATTGGCGGCCATTCGCGATCAGCTTCCTGCGATTAAACTGTTTGTCGAAATTGATGATGGCTCCGGAGCACACCTCGATGGCGCAACACGCTACGAGGAAGCCATAGCAAGCTCCTCTCCTATGCCGCGCATAGAGCGCTCCGAAGATGACATATATATGCTCTACACCGGTGGCACCACCGGAATGCCAAAGGGTGTTATGTATACGCACGGGGATTTTTCTGCGGGCATCCTGTTCGGATATGACGCGCGAGGCGTTGCACGTCCCACCAATGGCGAGGAGTTTCAGGCAGCTGTCAGAGGGTTGCACGAGGCAGGCGCAGCACTTCGCAGCGTGCCGGGTTGTCCACTTATGCATGGAACTGGCATGTGGCTGGGCGCCATGTGCGTCCACCATCTTGGCGGTTGTGTTGTAACTTTCGACAACAGTCATTTTGATCCCCACCAACTCTGGCAGTTAGTACAGGATGAGAAATTAACCGACGTTGTAATCGTCGGTGATGCATTCGCCAAACCCATGCTGAAGGCCCTCGATAGGGCCAAGGCTGATGGTAACCCCTATGATTTGAGTTCGATCGTGTACATGATCTCATCTGGTGTGATGTTTACCACAGAGGTCAAGCGCGGCTTGCTGGAACACGGCAATTTCGCAATCTTTGATGCCATGGGCTCCACCGAGGGCAGTATGGGCTCGTCGATCATGACCAGAGAATCGCCTGTAAGTGAGACAGCCGAGTTCGTAATGAACGAAACCACCAAGGTCTTCACCGAGGACGGTCGGGAAGTAGAGCCCGGGTCGGGAGAGGTCGGCATGATCGCTAATGGCGGTTTTGCCCCTGTGGGCTATTACAAGGACCCGACAAAAAGTGCAGTGACATTCAAGGAGATAAATGGCCACCGCTACTCGTTCCCAGGCGATCATGCAACTATTGCAGCGGATGGCACTTTAGTGCTGCTGGGACGTGGATCAATGTGCATTAACACCGGGGGCGAGAAAGTATTCCCGGAGGAAGTTGAGGAGGTACTGAAATCACATCCGGATGTTTACGACTGCCTGGTAGTAGGGGTGGACGATGAACGTTTTGGCGAGCGAGTGATTGCAGTCACCTCGTTTTCGAGTGACCAGACTCCGGACCAACAGGCGCTAATTGAATGGATGCATGGGCGCCTCGCGGGCTACAAGCTCCCTAGAGAAGTCATCTACGTTCCCGAAGTACAGCGTGCGCCCAATGGCAAAGCCGATTATAAATGGGCCAAGCAGGTAGCAGTGGAACAGGCCGGTCAGGGCTCCGGACCATAGCCTTGGATCAGTTTGCGAATCAGCCCGGCTCGGATGGTTCATCTGCACTCAGAGCTTTCCTGAGGGAGTCCTCCAATGTTTGAATGCTATAAGGTTTTTGGATAAAACCCGCCAGCCCTTTACTCAACGGTCCTTGAGTGGCAACCTCCGCAGTATAGCCGCTGCACAGAACGACTCTGGCTTTGGGACGAATACGTCGAATTTCCCAAAACGTCTGTTCGCCATTCATGTCTGGCATAGTGAGGTCGAGAAGTACACAAACAATCTTATCGGCATTCTCGCTATAGACTTCGAGAGCCTGACGCCCGTCGCAGGCAGTCAGAACCTCAAAACCCAAATGTTCCAACATCTGCGTTCCCACAGTGCAGACGGAGTCCTCATCATCCACTAGCAAAACCACTCCCTTTCCACGCCACGATGTTGCATTGCTGCCCACCGGGCCATCGCCGCTGGAATCTCGCTCGGAAATATTGTTCAGGGGGAACAGCATCTTGAAAACCGAGCCTTTGTCTATCTCGCTATACACTCGAACTGTCCCCTTGTGTCCACGGATAATACCCAGAACAGCAGACATACCCAGGCCACGCCCGGTGAATTTAGTAGTAAAAAAGGGATCGAAAATTTTCTCGATAGTTTCAGCATCCATACCGCTGCCTGTATCTCCGACTTCGAGATAGGCATATATCCCCTCACTTAGGCGTTCATCCTCAGTGGCATGCGGCCTGCCCTCGATACTGTCCAGAAAGACGCGGTCGCAATCCATGACACCTGTAGACAATGAGATCTCGCCGCTTTGCTCCCCTATTGCTTCCGAGGCATTGGTTACCAGATTCATAATGATCTGGCGAATCTGGGTGGCATCTCCGTCGAAACGGGGTAGGTTTGGATCAAAATTGTATTTGAGCGCCGCTGACTTTGAGATAGATGCCTGCAACAGGCTTCCCGTTTCCCGAATCAGTTCATTCAGATCAATCGGCTCAATGACAAAATGGCCCATACCCGAATAGGCGAGCATTTGCTGGGTAAGATCTGCCGCGCGCCGCGAAGCCTCTTCAATTCCCTGAAGATTCTTGTACGTTGGAGAGTGAGGGGCAACCCGCCCCAAGGCCAGGTCGGCATTCCCCAGGATGGCCATGAGCAGATTGTTAAAATCATGAGCAATGCCGCCTGCCAGCACACCCAGACTCTCGAGCTTCTGGGCATGCTGAACCTGCCTTTCCAGGTGCAGGCGTTCCGCCTCCGCTCGCTTGCGGCCTCTGATGTCTGTCAGGCTACCGCGGATCAGTGTTCGGGATGCCGATGGTAAGCGAACCAGGCGGGAGTCGCACACTATCTCCTTCCCTTCAGAATCGCTGTGAGTCCATTCAAATACCGGGGTTTGACCCTCGGCCGCCTGTTGCAGCAGCTCGATCGCATACTCATCTGAGGGTCTGCCGTTGGGTTGTGTCGTCGGACTAACATCCAAGGGGCTTTTGGTGCACAATTCTGCGCGGGAGAACTTGAACAGTTGCTCAGCATTTGCATTGGCGTCAACAAACCGCAGTAAATCCAGGTCCATGACAACAATGGCTTCGGGCGCATGCTCGACCAAAATTCTATATCGATCCTCGCTTTCAAGCAGATCCCGCTCGGCCAGCATACGATTCGTAATGTCCTGCAGTGCGCCCGTCTGCCGTATAATCTTCCCACTGGCATCGCGCTCGAGGGTCGAGATAGAGCGAACCTCTCTCACCTCACCGTCTTTTCGTAAAATGCGATACTCCAGGTCATAGGGTTCCTCTCGTTCGACCAACGCCTCGTTCGCTTTAAGAAAACGTTGCCTGTCTCCCGGCGATACGTGCTCGTAAACCAGATCGAATGTGGGATCTATTTCGCCGGGTTTGTAGCCAAAAATTCGGTATTGTTCATTTGACCATACGAGTTTCCCCGTGATGATATCCCGGCTGTAACTTCCAACATGAGCCATTTTCTGGGCCTGATTCAACAGTCGTTCGCTCTCGATCAACCCCTCCTCTGACCGCATGCGCTCGCGGATTTCCTCATTTAAATCCGCTGTGTGAGACATCAGGCTACGTACCATGGGGTTGGCCAACCGAAAGAAAAGTACCAGGCCTAATAAAGTGAGCCCCAAAGCGCTCGCACCGGCGTAGATCCCAGCGCGGATAAACGGTGCTCGAATTTCACTAAGGTCTATTTTCGCCACTATCCCGATATTCAGTACCGCAAGGGGTTCATAGGCTGCGAGGACTGTGGCGCCGCGATAATCTCGCCCCACTATGGTGCCCGCGCTTCCCGACAGTGCATTGCGCATGGGTTGAGCGAGATCTGAAGAAAAGGGGACTGGTTCGGGACTACTCAGGCCACCGTGTCGGTGACTCAAGAGGAATACGATATGATCACCCTCTTTCTTTGCCACAGTGAATTCACCGGTTTCACCAAACCCCTCAAATTCGGCATGGGCCGCTCTTAACTGGCTGAGAGTTGCCTCAAAGGCCCCGCCGGGAACATCATCCGGGCTATGTTTGGCATCGAAGCGTGCTACCGCCTCAATTAATCGAGCCTGACTTTGAGCTGACTCCACTAACCGCGCGCGTTCTTCTTCGAAAGCGGTATCATATAGAATGGCCATGGATATTACAGCGCCACCCACGGCGACGACGATCATAATCAGACTTAGAACAAGCAGTTTTTGCCTATCGCCGAGCATTCTATTCTCCAGCTAACTCAAGAGCATAGGGTTAACCCCCATAAAAGGTGCGGCCATGGACTCTATCAGTGATACCATTTCAGGCGATCCATGCCCGCTATTATAAAGCAGCTAGCAACCCTATAGCCTTATCCTATATCAGGGTTTAGTCACTATATTCAGGCCAGTGGAGTCGCTGTAAATAAGTGAAAAAAAGCCTGCAGAATCCAAATTAAAACGCTATGATCCAAAGCACCAAACATATACCGGAGCGCGCCAATACAATGAGATACGAAGCACCAGGTACAACGAAAGAAGCCGCCGCACTTCTGGAAAAGGAAAAAGGCAGCGTCCATGTTCTTGCGGGGGGGACTGATCTTATTGTTAGAATGAGGCTCGGACTTGTTGAGCCCGATCTGATAGTAGATATCAAGCATATCCCTACCATGCAGGCAATCACCGCCAGCGCCTCCGGCACGCGCATCGGCGCCGCCGTGTGCAATGCGAGACTCGGCGAGAACAAAGCGCTTAAAAAGGCCTGGCCCGGGGTGGTGGAAGCCGCTAATTTAATTGGATCTGATCAGGTGCAGAGCCGCTCCACAATAGCAGGTAACCTGTGCAATGCCTCCCCGGCCGCCGACAGTGTCCCAGCCCTGATCGCAGCGGGCGCCAAGGCAATCGTCGTCAGTAAAAACAAAAGGCGCACAGTGGCTGTTGAAAAGATTGTCTCGGGCCCAGGACAGACCTCTCTCGCCAGAGGAGAGGTCGTAGAAGCCATTACCCTACCCAAACGCCCTGCGCGTTCGGGAGATGCCTATTTGAGACTAACCCCAAGAACGGAGATGGATATTGCAGTGGTGGGCGCGGGGGTTAGTCTGACCCTTGAAAGGGGTGTAGTCAAAACAGCACGCGTTGCGCTTGGCGCTGTTGCCCCTACCGCCATTCTGGTACCGGCCGCAGCCAGAGCGATAATCGGCACAAAGCTGGATGATGCGGCTCTGGACAAGCTTGCCGCGGCATGTTCCGCCAAATGTGACCCAATTACCGACAAACGCGGGACTATAGAATATAGAACCAAGGTTGCTGGCGTGCTGGGGAAACGCGCTGCCAAAATTGCCTTTCAACGTGCGGGAGGTGTCCTATGAGCGGCGTGCATGTTTCTACGACGATAAACGGAGACCCGGTAGAATTCGCCTGCCCTCAAGATGAGACGCTGATCAATTCTCTACGCGACAGGGTCGGACTCACCGGAGTTAAGGAGGGGTGTGGTACAGGTGACTGCGGTGCGTGTAGCGTTACTCTCGATGGCCGTTTGGTCTGCTCCTGCCTTGTTTTAAGTGCCGAGGTAAATGGCAAAGAAATTGCCACCGTCGAGGGCATGGTAGAGGACGGTAAACTCCACCCACTGCAACAGCAATTCATTGAGCACGCAGCACTGCAGTGCGGTATTTGCACACCCGGCATTCTGGTTGCGGCCAAGGTACTCCTCGAGCGCAATCCAAACCCATCGGAGGAGGAAATTCGCTATGCGCTGGCGGGCAATTTATGCCGGTGCACGGGTTACGACAAAATTGTGCGAGCAGTTCAAGCTGCAGGCAAGGAAATGAGAAAAAAAAGTCGGTAGGCCATTTGTCATCGATAACAAACGACCAACAATGGCGAAAAAGCACATAGCAAATTCGGAGACAGGAACCTGACATGGGACACGACAGCACATACACGAACCAGAAATTCAAGGTTGTTGGCACACGGGTGAACAGGCCGGACGGCGTTGATAAAGTCACCGGCCGCGCCAAGTACGGTGCCGATGCCTACGCGCCAGGTCAACTGGTTGGGCTGTTCCTACGCTCTCCCCATGCCCACGCGAAGATCAAGAAAATCGACGTATCAAAAGCAGAGAAACTGGATGGCGTAAAAGCCATTATCACAAGTGCAGATCTACCAGACCTGACAGGGGACGATCGTGATCTAACGGACATCCTGGAAAATTGCATGGCCCGGGGCAGAGCGCTTTATGATGGGCACGCGGTTGCGGCGGTTGCAGCAATCGATATGCAAACAGCCAAAAAGGCCTTGAAGCTCATTAAGATAAGCTACCAGAAATTACCGCATGTTACCGATGTAGATCAGGCCATGGAACCAGGCGCACCCATTATTCACGATTTTGTTCGAGACAGGAAAACCGGCAAACCAAGCAATGTCTGCAAAATATCGCAGTTTGGCCACGGTGATGTCGAGGCCGGTTTTGCAGAGGCCGATGTTATTATCGAAAAAACATTCAAAACCGAACAAACCCACCAGGGCTATATAGAGCCGCACGCCTGCCTTGCTAATATCAGCTCTGATAATACGGGCGAGCTGTGGGTAACAACGCAGGGGCATTTCGGTTTCCGTAGCACCTGCGCTGAACTGCTCGGAATGGATGTAGCAAAGCTCAAGGTAACGTCGTCCGAAATCGGCGGTGGTTTTGGTGGCAAAACACATGTCTGGATAGAACCTATCGCCCTGGCACTGTCCCGAAAAGCAAACCGACCGGTGAAAGTAGTGATGAGCCGAGACGAAGTTTTTCGCGCCAGCGGCCCCACAAGCGCCACTTCAATTGATGTTAAAATCGGCGCCAAAAAAGATGGCACGATTACCGGAGCAACCGCAGACCTTCGCTATACCAATGGCGCCTTTCCTGGGTTCTGGGCCATGCTGGGGAGCATGATCTCCTTCGCCTGTTACGATATTAAGCATGTAAAGTCTATCGGTTACGACGTGATTGTAAACCGGCCCAAGGTTGCCGCCTATCGCGCGCCGTCAGCTCCCATGCCGGCTTTCGCAATAGAGAGCGTGATGGACTTGATAGCGGCGGAACTAAAGATGAAGCCCATCGAGCTTCGCATTAAAAATGCAGCCAAAGAAGGCACCCGGGCATCCTATGGACCAACCTATGGTCCGATTGGCATTGGCCCAACCCTGGACGCGGCCAAAAACCACCCACATATGCGCGCCAGGCTCAAGAAAAACCAGGGCCGGGGAGTCGCCTGTGGTTTCTGGTTTAACTTTGGGGGCCAGACCTGCGTTGACCTTAACATTGGTATTGACGGCAGCGTAAATCTGATTGTGGGCACAGTAGATGTTGGCGGTTCCAGAGCTTCACTGGCGCTCATTGCGGCAGAGGAACTGGGTATTCCCTACGAACAGGTCAGAGCAAATGTAGGAGATACCGCGTCTCTTGGTCACAATGATATGACCGACGGTAGCAGAGGAACGTTCTCCTCTGGCATGGCCACTATTTTCGCTGCACGCAATGCCATTACCGTGTTGCGTGAGCGGGCAGCCAAAACCTGGGACATTCCTCTTGAATCCGTCATCTGGAAAGAGGGCGCTGCCAGGGCAACAGGCAAAGGCAACAGCAATCGCCCGCCCCTTTCCCTGAAAGAACTGGCTGCTTCGGCCCCCAATACAGGTGGACCAATTGCCGGTCACAACGAAGTGGTAGCCGACAACGCCGGCGTCTCTTTTGCCAGCCACATCTGTGATGTCGAAGTGGATCCGGAAACCGGTGTCACCAAGGTGATTCGCTACACCGTTATCCAGGATGCGGGCAAGGCTGTTCACCCGGATTATGTCGAGGGTCAGCTTCAGGGCGGTGCGGCTCAGGGAATTGGTTGGGCGCTGAATGAGGAATACGTTTATGGGGATGATGGGTGTTTACAGAATCCAGGTTTCCTGGATTATCGCATTCCTGTGTGCTCGGACTTACCGTTTATCGATACACAGATACTTGAAATCCCTAACCCAGATCACCCCTATGGCATTCGGGGTGTGGGCGAAACATCGATTGTCCCCCCCCTTGCTGCCATCGGCAACGCGGTGTCCAATGCCGTAGGTGTGCGAATGAATCACACACCCATGTCACCCATTCGAATACTGAAGGCAATTGAAGACTCAAAGGCATAGAGCGTTCTAGCGAATACCCGGACCATGTTGAGCGTTAGCCTGACAGGTGCACTCCGATCCGCCGTTGGAGGTGCGGAGTGCGTTCAAATCCAGGCAAGCTCGATCCGCGAATTGATTTCCAATTTGTCCGATCAGTATCCTAATATAAGGCAGCATATTGATACCGGCATAGCCGTAGCTATCGATGGCAAGATCTATCGGGATAATTGGGATGTTGAAATTTCAGCAGATGCCGAGGTGTTTCTACTACCTCGCATACAGGGCGGCTAGTCCGGATGGACACTCAGTGATGTTCAGTCTAATTCGGTCGCCGCGCGATGTCCCTGCTCCACCGCCGCCTCAAACATCGCATTGGCGGCTGCATCGGCATTGGCTATAGCAATGCGACCATAGGGCTTACGGGCCTTCATGTGGGGATAGCGAGGGTCGTCATCGTCCTCATAGACCGTATCGAATAGCGGGTTGTACCAGTATGCATAACCATGAGCCCATCGATTGACGGTGATACCCTGGATGTCCCTGGCCGGGTCAAAACCACCCTCTTGCAGCATGCTGGAGAGTTGGACGCGAACATGGCGTTCGATGGTTTCAAAGGAAGTAGACAGCAGTTCCTGGCGACCGAGGCGGTACTGCTCCCGCGCCGTTAACCCTTCATTCGAGCGATGGGGAAATCGCTCCATGTGCACAACAGCAGGCTCATCGGGACCGCCACTAAACGCATAGCCACCCAGGCTAACGGGGAAATCGAGTGCGGCATTAATATGGTAACTACCGGGTGCGACCACAGCGCCAATGCCAAGCCTCTTCCAGGCCTGCCAATTACGCAATGCAACGTTGGTGTACAGAATAGGTATTTTAACCTGAAAGGCCAGCGCCTCGCGCTGGGCTTTGGGTAGCTCGGGACACAGGTGGGGAATAATCGAGTTGTTGCAAGCCAGCACGCAATTGCGCGCCTGGACTCGAAAAGCCCGGCCACCGCGCACATAGGAAACATGCACCTTAGCGGCCGACCTGAGGTCCCCTTCGTGCGCTACCCGGGTGACCGTGCTGTTGAGCCGCAAGCGTACAGAAGATGTTTCCAGATCGAGCTTTGCATAATCAAACTTTGCCAGAACAACGTCCTCCATGGTGTTGCCCCCGGCAACAGTCGGAATCAATCGACGTACCAGCAGTCGAGCAATCGAGGCATTACCATCTGGAAAGTGATGGATATACGGCTCGTCCTCCTCCCCGCCTGGCAATCCCGCTGCATCCCAGCCCGGTAAACCATTGTATCCGATGGCACTTAGCGCAGTAGCGGACTCGATACCAACACCTGAATCGGCAGCCAGGTCCTGTAGTAGCGCAAAAACTTCCGGCTCACGGATCCCCAGATGCTTGCTCAGAAAATCTCTATAGCTAATGCTGTAAAGATAGCGCCACTTTTTGGCACCACTAATTTCTGGCATTTGATCTTCATCTGTAAGCAACAAGCGCTTGAGTTCTCGCTTGGCGGCCTTTGAAATTGGCATCTTCTGCACGGCCTGTTGTATGGACAATGGCGACGGAGCGACGGGCAGATAGCCTTCGAACACTCCCAGATCAATCGGCACTACCCGGTCGCTGCCCCACTTCTCGCGATTAAAATGAACGCCTGCGCCAAGCCCATGCCGCCTGAGAAAGTCCCGGTCGTAGGCTTTGTTAAATTTCTTCGTATCAACGCCGAGATCTTTCAGCAGTCCCTTGACCACCGCACTGTAACCCGAGGGTTCCTCTAAAGTCTGAGCCCCACCGTACCCGACAAGTGTACGACCACCCAGCTGGAACTCATTGCGTTTGGCGTGACCGCCAAAATCGTCGTGATTATCGACAATCAGGACCTGTGCCTGCGGATACCGCTTGCGATAAAAATGCGCTGCTGCCAGGCCACTAATTCCCGCACCTACCACCACCAGGTCATAGAGTACGCCATCGGAGTCCTGGACCGCCCCCCAATCGCGCCTGCCCTGCCGTCCCAACTGATGAGCGACCTCAAAGGACCCGACATGGTTTCCCCGCAGGCCGCCAAGGGCCGGTGGATAAATGTCCGCCGGTGAGGGCACACTGCCTCCCCGGGGTGTAAATGCTTGTCCGGCGCCCAAAGCGGGAGGCAATATTGCTCCCGCAGTCAGAGCGCCCACGCCATGCAGCAAATCCCTGCGTGAAATTCGCCTATGCATTCCCAGCTCACGATCGGACGGGCTCATAAAATCCCTAACCCTTGAGGGCACACCGAAGCAATGCAGTTTGCTACTGACATTTTTCTCTACCCTCTATCTGAATCCCATCGGCACTAAGACTCAAGTATAGGCTTTCAATCCCAAGCAGTCTTCTGTTGCCACACGGGGATTGTATTGCAGGGAACCCTCGATGATCTTCTCTGCCTATGCGCCCGCAGGAGAAGGTAGTAGACAAACACTGTTGTGTTTTCTCACTATCTATTCCAATCTCTCTCCTGTATAGGTACTCTTACTTCTCGCTGCATCTGTTATCGCCAAAGGAGGCAACTGTGGCAGGTGGTTTTGCCAAAGATGGCGCGGTACAGGAACAAATCGATGCCAGTTTGGCAGACGAGGTCAACCGGGCTCGAAGTCGTCTACCTCAAGGAGAAAGCCCACGCCTGTGTGATAACTGCGACGCTACCATTCCCGAGGGCCGGCGAAAAGTTATGCCCGGTGTACGCCTTTGTATCGATTGCCAGGAAGCACATGACCAGGAGCAGGCCTCCTTTGCCGGCTATAACCGCAGGGGAAGTAAAGACAGCCAATTGAGGTAAGGTGCTCAGGGCGCCAGGGTCTCGGTGTGACCATCGACAGAAACCACCTGTCCTGAGATTTTGGCGCCGGCCGGCGACGCCAAAAAGGTTGCCATTGAGGCGACATCATCGGCTTCGACCCAGGTTTTCATTGAAACGCCCCGTACATAGCTCTGCCGCACCTGCTTCTCTGGAATACCCCGGACAGCTGCCTCGTTGGTGACCACCCGGTCCATTCGATTACCTTCCACCGCGCCCGGGCAAATGGCGTTTACCCGCACACCATACGGTCCCAACTCCATTGCCAGAGTCTTGGTCATGCCCACTATTGCCCACTTCGCGGCGGCATAGGGACCTCTGTACGGATACCCCATAACTCCCGCGGTGGATGACGTGAATAACAAAATACCGTGTTCCTGCACCTTCATGAGTTTGGCCGCTCGATATTCTCTCACAGCCTACTGCGTTGAAAAAAAACCTTACTCCGAAAAAACAGGGAGCAATTCTGTGCTCAACGACCAATCGTCGCCAAACCTCTGTCTAAATTTCTCGGGGTATGAAATAGTGCCCTTACTGGTTCCTCCATTCCACAAGTCATACTTTGGGTTCGAGTACGTTGTATAGAAGGCCCGCAGGCGCGCATTCAAATCGGCAATAATGGATTCGTGCTCCACACTACTAATCAAATTCACTCTTTGCTCTGGATCGGCAAACATATCGTAGAGTGCATCACCACCGAAGTCCCTGTCCATCCGTTTCCAATAGGCATAGCGCTGGGTGCGTATGGCACGCGTTTCAGTTTGCTCATAGAATATAGCGTCATGTATTTTATTGAAATCAGCTGCACCCAGCATACTGGTAAAACTCTTGCCAGGAGACCCTTTAAGCTCTTGATCAACGCCCGCAAGTTCCAGAATAGTAACGGGTATATCATATTGTCCTACCAATTCATCAATAACCTTCCCCTTCGAATTTCCCGGCATATGTACTATCAGCGGAATGTGTAATGCGGTTTCCTGAAGCGTTGAGGGCTGACTCAATACGGTATGCGTCCAGAGACCTTGCTGGCCGTAATAAGTCCCTTGATCAGCACTGTAAATTACAATTGTATTATCATCGAGTCCGCGTTGATCAAGCGCATTCAGTAGACGACCTACATTATCATCGACCAGGGTATTTTGTGATGCCATGTTGGCCCTTGTAGCCTGATCTCCCACCATATTTCCAATCACCATCTTTATGATTCGATTCAAAAAGGCTCCATCTTCATTACTCTTGGCAAAGCTGACAAGCTGCTCGATATAATTCTTGCTCACAGCCTCACCGGGGAAAGAGCTGAGTGTCCTGTGTTCGTAATAAGCATAATGTCGATTTCTGGCCGGGCCCATATTCGTGGGAGGATCCATATAGGGGCCATCGAATGAGACCTGCAGAAAAAACGGTTTATCATCCTTCCTGAGTTGCTGAATATACTCAACTGCCTTGTCGCCGAAGTAATCGACCATATGCCGACCTTCAATTTCTGATACATCACCGTTTTCTATAATCGTGTTTTTCCAAAAGTCAGTTGTATGACCACTGGCAAAAGTCATCCAGTGATCAAAGCCCAAGGGTGCCTGCCAGGGCTGACCAAGATGCCACTTTCCGATCATGGCCGTTTTATATCCGTTTCGTTTGAGCGTATAGGGCACGCTCCGAAATTCTGCTATGGCAGACCACTCTCGAGGTAAAGCTGCCATCTCCTCGTCGTTCAACCAGTCGTGCAGGCCGTGTTGCGACGGCATCAACCCCGTCATTAATGTCGCTCGTGTGGGCGAGCACATGCCATTTGCAGCAAAAGCACGGGTAAACTTCACCCCGGTTTCAGCAAGCCTATCAATGTGGGGCGTTTTAATATCCGGGTTGCCGTAGGCGCCGATTAAACCTGCGTGTTGGTTATCTGCCAGGATGAATAGGATATTGGGCTTTTGAGTAGCTGCAAGCGCAGACATTGAAAACAAAAAAATAGCACTACCGGCTAGCGTTATTCCTTTTCCCATTTCCACACTCTCTGTCGTATGAGCATTCGTTCTCAGCGGAGCCATAGTAGGTCAACATCGACCATAAACGCCGATACTCTCTTGCACCCGTTCCGTATACGCCTGGAGTGCCTTATAGTCCCGTGCTATTTCAGTCACCCATGTGCCGGGTTGGTTGTCGTAAATACCCGCCATCATACCGGCAATGGTAAAATCAAAAACACCCGGCGACTCACCAAACAGAAATCCGGTTTCGGGGAGTGCTGCCTGCAGCGCATCCAGATCCCGCAAAGCAAATCCTCTTTGCTCCTCCAGTGTATGCCTGCCTAGTCCCTGGAGATTGTAGGTGGCCTGAACTTGTTTCCTGGCGCCTCTGGCGGCAATAATACGAATGGGCCAGGGTATGAATCCAAAAAAGCCTGTGACAATATTTGGCCACCACTCATCGTCCAACCAACGACTTGCAACCATAATCCAATACAGGTGGTCCTCGGCCAAACGGGACAATGCAACGCCCCTTGCCTTTTGTTCGGGGGTTAAATTTCTATAGACGCCGCCTTGTGTCAGTGCTTCCAGATATTCACAGATGAGCTCAGAATCCGCAATAACAGTATCTCCATCAATCATATATGGCAGTTTCCCTTTGGGTGCTTTTCTGGGATCTCCGAGGGTCGACATTTCATATTCCAAGCCAAGGTCTTTCAGTAGCATTTCAGCTTTGAGGCAAAATGGGCTTACATTTCGCATGCCGAAAGCCGGGGGCAGGGTGACAAGTTCAAGCATGACTAACTCCATGTTGGGTGGGCATAGGGGCACATCACAAGCCTGCGTGCGGTCGCAGTGGCGCAAATACGATTAGCCTATATGTATGTATAGCAAAGTCCTTGGCCAAATTCCAATTCACTAAGCTCGCTCTGAATTGAAGTAAGGTCTGCCGAGATGGTGGGGCTACAACTTTCGGCGATTAGACCTGCCCGCTAGCGACTGAAACCCCACGCCCTTTAGTGGGCTATGCTAAAGGGATAGTCGCATTGTATCCTTCGCTCTCTGTGTTTTCCTTGATAGGCGGTCTGTGGGACAATGCTGTGACCCACACAAATAAGCCGTATTCCTCTGGATGTTACGAGCTGTAGAGGCGTTTTATGGTCATTCCGTACTTAGACATGTCGCATGCGGAAATAGTGGCATTTCTACAACCTCCACTGCTAGCCATCGTCGGAACCAACCGGGTGAACGGGGCGCCTCAATTATCGCCTGTATGGTATTTATATGAGGATGACAAAATATACGTATCAATGCACATGGAGAGCGCAAAGTACAAGAACCTGAGTCGTGATCCACGGATGACTGTGTGTATTGCAGGAGAAAATCTCGATGCCAGAGCCGTGACATTCAGCGGGCCTGTGGCGCTATTTCCTTCGGGCAGTCAGCCGTGGATAGATGATGTTGAGTGGAAAATAGTACGCCGCTACTACGACAGTGATGAAGGCGCCAGACGATATCTGGAATCGGACAATGATGCCGCCGAGAGCGCTATCGCAGTGCTGTCACCGAATAAAATAATCGCACAAAACTATAACTGAGCGTCCAACGCTGGCACTGGCACAATTAAAGTACCTTATATGCCTCTATCACCGGGGCAAATTCCTCCGGTGTTGAGCCGTGAATGACAATTCCATCGGCGCCGTGGAGCAGTTGATTCTTCCAGGCCCTGGCACAGTCATCAACGCTGCCTATTGCAGCGGATAGCCACTCCCGGGGAATGAGCTCGCTGATTTCTTCAAGCTGGTTCAGGGTAGCGACACTGTCAATGCTGCCGGGCATGGCAGAAACTACAGGGCTGGCACGAAACTTCTCAAGAACTTTTGGGTCCCAGTCATTCAGCTCCACAAGCAATTCGACATAGTTTGGGGCTTGCATGTAGGTCGCCATCCGTGCCACAAATTTTCGTAGGTAATCCTCTCTACTGGGATTGACAGCTGTAACAATTACAGACCATATTTTCACCGCCTCGGAGTCCCGTCCAGCAGCTTCACAGCCCTTGTCCACCATGGTCTTTACACGCTGTAAGCCCCTGTCACTTATAAAGGGATGCAGGTGCACGCCGTCAAAATGTTCGCCTGCCAGCCGCATACTCCTGCTACCAAAGCCAACAAAATGAATGGGAATATCCGCATCGAGCCAATCCCCCATACTTAAGTAAGGAAGCTCACCCATAGCACCGTCATAGCCCATGACCTTTTCGCCATGCCACAATTTTCGCAGGAGATCGATACCTTCGATCATCTGCTGATTGCTAACATCCTTCAGACCCATCATCTGATTTCGAATGGAGATTCCGCGCCCCAACCCCAACTCGAAGCGACCACCGGACAGATGGTGCAGAGAGCTGGCCATAGCCGCCAGCACCATGGGATGGCGAGTATGCAGATTTGTCGCGGCTGTAGCCACATGGATTGACGAAGTAGTAGCCAAAGCGGCGGCACATATAACGCCGGCCTCTTTTACATCGTAGCGCTCCGACAGCCAGACTTTGGCCAACCCCAGCGCTTCAGCTTGTTGTGCCTCGCTGATAGCGTCGGCCGGGCTAGTGGTATGACCGGGCAACAGGTAGCAACTAAGCTCAGTAAATGTGGGACTTTTGTTCAAAATGTATCTCACTCATAGTGTTGAGCAATCCTTTGCGCAGCAAACAGTTTGGATTGAAACTGCGGATTGCGCGAAGCGCTAGCCACTGCCTGGCTGGAAAAATAGGCTACGACCACGTTGGCGCTGCGGTTGATGTAAATGACCTGACCGTGGACTCCAACGGCAGCGTATTCCCCCTTCGATTGGTTAATAATCCACCACATGTTTTTATAGGCAGTCCAGGAGTTGTCCTGATACTTTGTATTATTTTTCATTTTCTGCTTATCTTTTTCCGAAACGGCCAGGGATTGATCTACCCAGCGAGCAGGAATAACCTGCTTGTCATCTACTCGCCCCCGATTTAGGATCATCTGTCCAAATAAAGCCGCATCGCGAAGCGTTGTACTCATACCGCCTGTGGCAACAGGCATAAAGGCACGATCGACAGCGATTAAAGCATCGTGCTCCGGACCGAGTTTTGACCAGATTTTCTCCTGGATAAAATCGTGAAGAGGCATGCCAGCCACCCGCGCCACCAGCCAACCAATCACGTCGGCATTGGTAGAATTGTAGTCAAATTCGTCTCCAGGTTGGAGGGTTGCATCTTCGCGGATAAACTTTGCGAGGAAATCGTAGACCCCATATATGTCGGTGCTTTCCGGCTGGGCGTCTCGACCACCCGGGATGTAAGCCAGGTTTAAAGCGGGTCCGTAGTACTTTAGAAAGTCGGAGTTAATATCCGTATAGTTTTCTTTAAAGTCTATGGCACTGCTGTGATTGAGTACATTCTGAATCGTGGTGCGCTCAAACCCACTCCCTTTAAGCTCGGGAATATAATCGGCGGGCGAGTCTGACAATTTGATCATATCGTCCTCTACCAGAATACCGATAGCGGTGCTAACAAGAGACTTGGTAGCCGAGAACCAGATATGATGATCGTGTCGATTCATATCGCCGTAATAGCGCTCAAACAGTAGCTTATTGTCCCGTAGTACGACAATACCATCAGTGTCAGTGCTGGCCAGAATCTGCTCAATCGTGCTGATGTTTCCAAATCCGTCGGTCAATTCCAATTGACCCAACTTGGGATCCTCTTTCTGAACCAGTTCGGTAATATTTCCCTCTCTGGGTATAGTCAGTATGTTTAGCGGGGCACCTATATTGTGAAACGCCCATTTGCTATAGGGGTAGCTGCGATAATTTTTGAAAGTAACCAGATTCTCTCTATCGGGCGGTGCTCCCCCCATAATAAGATTCCGGCTCGGCTCCGAGGCCGTTGTGTATGCAGTCAATCCCAGCAGTATAAAGCTGACAGTCACAAGCGTGTTTTTCATGCTATAACCTCAATTATCGCGGATTATCTGAAGCACCTCGGCTCACTGCCATGGTGTACTAACTCGAGCCTCTACACATTCCCCAACTTACACATGCACCTCGACACACTCTTTTCAGGCTGGCTCGAGATTCAGTTCCAGGTGCTTTGATTTGCCCGCAAAAAGTTGCCTGACCATGGGCTCAAAAAAATCCAGCAGTTTGGTATCGTAGTCGGGATCAAAGGCATTTTGATCATAGTTATGGCAGAAATAGACACAATCTTCGTACCAGGGATGATCAATGAAGCGGTCCCGCGCATGGCGATCACCACCGAGGTGGTGGTTGTAGTAATAGCCCTGAAATATGCAGTGATTTGCTACGATCCAGTGGATTCGCTCGGAAACGTAGGGCTTTAAAATAGCCGCGGCCAGTTCACCATGATTATAAGGCGATACCGAGTCGCCAATATCATGTAACAAGGCCGCCACCACCATTTCTACACCGGCATCGTCATTGTAAGCTCTGGTTGCCGACTGAAGGCTGTGCTGGTAGCGATTAATACGGTAACCACCCCAGCCCACATCCAGTAATCTCAGATGGTCAAGTACCCTATCAACCAGATCCGCATTGACCTTCTCCTCCAAGGCCATGATCTGCGCAAATTCTTCCTCGGTACCATCTTCCATCCGGATCCAATTAACATATTCCATACAACTCACCTCCATGCAGCGAAAGTCATTGTGATTGGCAAGTCTTTACCCGCTGCCTTCGCCCCTCGGGGTCTTCAATCAACAATCCGATTCATCCACTCAATAATATCTGTTGTTACCTGGTCTCGGTTTATTTCGTTGAGCATCTCGTGTCGACCGCCCTCATAATATGCTGTTTCAATATTCTGAACACCGCCCTCTCGCCACCGCTGTTCGAGAAGATGCAGTAGGGCCAGGGCGCCATTAATAGGGTCCGCATCGCCGGCGACCAGTAACACGGGAAGATCACTCCTGATGCCCGATATTTTGGTGGCATCACCGTGATAGGGGCCGGAGGCAAACATCGTCGCGGCCGACTCCGCTTGTAGATCGAAGCCACACAGGGGGCTCTCTATATACTTATCGACTTCCGCCTCATCACGCGATAGCCAGTCAAACGGCGTTCGAGCAGGCTCAAAGGCGGCATTAAAAGCAGACAGGTCAACGTCGCCACCGCCAGTTTCCTGAACGCTTTCCGCCATGACTTGGGCCATTACATCCATGCTGGATGAACCCGACAGCACGACGGCATCAATATCTCGGGAGTGGTCCAGGCACAGGCGCTGTGCTGCAAATGAGCCCATGGAGTGGCCAAACAATATGACTTTCAGTCCCGGGTGATTAGTTGCTACGTCTCTTAATACGCTGTGAAGATCCTGGCACAACCCCGCCCAACCCGCCGCGCCAAAACTACTCAATCCCACATTATCTATGGACTTGCCGTGCCCTCGGTGGTCTATGGCATAGGTTTGATAGCCGGCTAGGCACAGTGCCTGCGCAAAACGATCATACCGGAGACCGTATTCTGCCAGGCCATGGGCAATTAACACCACAGCTTTTGGAGCCACCGTCGGCGACCAACGATAGGCATGAATGGTCAAACCATCGGCCTCTGAGGAAAAAGTGAATTCCTGTGGGGTTGTGGTCATGGGCAATTCCTCTGGTTCTAGTTAAATGTATGTCACTCTATTTGAATAATCAGGTTTCATTCTATTATAGATGTTGAGGAAAAAGACAATTCGGTAATTCATCGAACGGTCACTGGGGTTACCGGCTCTCTCCCTAAGGTGGAAATTGCAGATATTCGGTATTGCATGGGCTGATAATACGTTCCGATCCACGATGCCCACCCGGTCCTATTATCTCCCAAAATTTTTCTTATACGATCTCTTCCACAAGTTGCTTCAGCATGGGCATCTCTATACCGAACCTTCTTTCGCTCCCATTTACTTGCCCCACCAAATAGGTGAATGCCAGTCCCAGCGAGTTAGCAAGGAGCCAAAAACACATGTTGACGTTATCGTCGGGCAAAAGCTCCACCAGAGTGCATTCCTTCGGCGCAAAAATGGCATTAGACAGGCCAGCTCCATGAGGGCCGATAATCACTTTAGCCTGTGAGAATAGACGGATTTGCTCGGCCAGGGGTTTGCCAGTCAAGTGTAGAATTTCAAACCCTCTGGAAATCAGATAGTCCTGAATTTCTGACTCATTGCTAATTTGTCGCTCCCTGGCATCCTTGCGGGAAACATAGAGTAGTCTTTCAGGTCTAGGACCAGTTATACCCAGTTTGGTAAAGAATTGATGACGAATGGCCTGTAGTTGTCGAGGCGAAAAATTTCCGAGAGAGGGGGAATATAGCAGTGTGAATTGGCTATCCTGCTCATCGAAATACACAATTTTGTCTTCGGGGATGTCCAATATTTCCAGTGTGGCTTTTTGAAACAGATTAGGCTGTGAAGGCATTATTATTTTGCAATTGTTGAAAAATGGGGCATTTATATATTCCAATATCATCGGTAGGCACTCTATCAACCAATGATGATAATTGTGATGCCACGCGTAGAGAGGCAAGTAACAAGCCGTGTTTACAACATTTCGCGCCAAATCGTTTTTATAGAGCGCAAAAGGGATTTCCTGCAATTGACCATCAATGTTGAGTTTGAGATTGTTTTCTAAAAAACTCCCGGACTTCTGCAGTAATTGCTTATTGAAATAGGAATCTGAGAACAGGTAGTTGTCATAACTAACAATCGCCCAGGAAGAGTCGATTAAGCGGGCCCGGGGCAAGGCAACCAGATCGCGAGCCTGAAAGGTGTAATTGCAATTGAATTGATCGACTGACTTTCCAAGGAAGAACTGATGACCATCCCGATGTACAGAATAAGATAACGGCAATTGGCAGGTCATTGTGTGTTTTGGCTCGAGTGTCTGCGACTGGTTGCTCAACACTGCGGGATCAATGGCGTCCACCCGCTGACAACATACTTTTTTTGTTGCTATTTGATGAAGTGATATAGATGACATTCTTTATACTATCGCCCTAAACCTTCATTGCATCTGCAATGATTACATGGTGATCAGTAATGACAGGCGGCAGACTATCTATCGGCCACCATCGAGCGCCCGCCGCATCATCACCCGCCTGGGCTTCGGGTAGGTCTGCATATACATACGTGAAAGCAATGGTAAGCAAACGCATGCGAGGGTCACGGTCTACTCCACCATAAGCTCCAACCTGTGCCACCTCGTCGGGACTCACTGATAGCCCGGTCTCTTCTTCAAATTCACGACAGGCACCCACCTCCAGTTCTTCGTCCATTTCCAGAAATCCTCCTGGAAGTGCCCACTCCCCTTTCCATGGCTCGCGGCCACGCTGTATCAGCAAGACATGCTTGATACCACGCCGGTCGTACCCAAGCGCAACCATGTCAGTCGTGACTCCGGGACGGGGATATTCGTAGGTAAAGCTCACTTAGGGCGCCTCTGAATAATCCAAAGTTGTCTTTACGTAGGCTAAAGGGCGCAGGGAAGGTGGCGCTTACGGGGCGAGGCCAAGACGAAAAATGCCCGCCGATTTAATAGCTTCCTCAACGGGGGGAAAACTGCTGATGATTTCCGGATAATCGGCCTGATACTTCCCCTGATAGGCTTCCAAAATCGGCACCAGATTGCGCCTCACCCGACTGGCTTTTAGTGAATAGGTCTTGTCCCCCATTCTCATTCTTACGGGCCCGCCCTGATCCAGCATCGTCACCCATCCACTGGTTCCATCTCCAACAACGTACAGAGCACCATCGTGCTGCACTACCCAGATAGTGACCACTCGCGGCAAAATGCCAGTGTTAATCTCCAGTTTAATTTCGTGTATCGACTGCGTATCACCCCAGGCATCAGGCGCATCGGCGGCAGTACCACCAATAAAGAACCCGGGTACCGGGCCAATAGGTGCAGCAATAACGAAGACTACTAAAGCCAAAAACAGAATCGGTACTCCAAATTTCAATAATTTTGCAGCCATCTCTTAACCTACCCTCTATTGTCGCAAACACTGCTAATTGCTTTCCGAGAAAGTACCCTCCTTCCCCTCGAGCTCTTTCGACTGATGCCAGTCCAACTTTCTTTTCAAGTGCCAGTGGCAATATAGTCAATCATTGGGGTAGCTTCAAGAAGATCCATGCAATTCGCCCGGATTCCTCGATTGCAGCACGACCCGCGCTATATCAGACCCACTCTGGTGCTTACCCTCCTCTTTACTGAGTAATTCTCATAAGATGGTCACAGATCTGTTGGCAAGGCGGATTTTGGCTTATCATGGTAGCTGGATGTATTAAGATAGAGCTAACTCAATTTTATCAGGGGACAACGATTCTCATGACAGACCAATCTCCTAGAAACAACACCGACACAATCGACACCCAGACCCTGCAACGGCAGGACAACCACTTTGTCCACCCCTGGGAAAGTATGTACAAGCTTGGCGCCAACGAGCGAACTATTATCACCCGAGCCGAAGGGATTTACGTTTACGACAGCGATGGCAACAAGCTGATCGATGCTCCGGCCGGAATGTGGTGCGTGAATGTAGGTTATGGCCGACGCGAGATCGCTGATGCGATGGCGCGTCAGGCAGTAGAGATGCCGTATTTCTCTCCCTTTTCAATGGGCGCGCAACCCTCGAGTGTGCTTGCAGAGCGGCTCGCGGCTTTAGCGCCAGGAGACCTCAATCATGTATTCTTCACCACTGGCGGGTCCACTGCAGTGGACTCAGCGCTGCGTTTTTTAGGGTTTTACAACAATTTCCTGGAGCGCCCGGAGAAGAAGCATATCATTTCTCGGGGGGACGCCTATCACGGCAGCACCTATTTATCGGCCTCCGTCTCGGGCAAGGCACGCGATAAGGAGTTTATGGATATGGAGCGGGATTTCATTCACCTTATCTCCTCCCCAAACCCCTCCCGCCGGCCAGATGGCATGACAGTCGAGCAATTTGGCGAGGCCGCCGTTAAAGAGCTGGAGGACAAAATTCTCGAACTGGGTGCGGATCGAGTGGCGGGTTTCATTGCCGAACCAATTCTCGCCTCGGGGGGCGTGGTAGTTCCGCCGCCCGGTTACCACAAGGCCTGTCTCGAGGTGTGCCGTAAACACGATGTGCTTTATATCTCGGACGAGGTGGTCACGGGTTTTGGGCGCCTGGGTCACGTTTTCTCCTCCGAACCCGTATTTGACATCGTGCCGGACATGATCACCTGTGCCAAGGGGCTGACATCCGGCTACGCTCCCCTGGGTGCTCTTCTGATTTCCGATCGTCTGCTGGAGCAGGTAAAAGGGGAGGAAGATGAGGCGTCATTTTCCAGTGGGTTCACCTATTCAGGGCATCCTGTGTCATGTGCTGCTGCACTGGCAAACCTGGAGATCATGGAGCGCGAAAATGTACTCGAGCATGCTCGCGATGTAGCGCCCTATTTTATGGATCAACTCAAAACCCTGACCGACCTACCACTAGTTATGGAGGTACGCGGGGTTGGGCTCATGGCCAGCGTTGTATGCGGCATACCTGGCAAAGAGTCGCTGGAGCTGGACTACGAAATCGGTAATCGAATCGACAAACACTGCCAACGGCTGGGTTTGTTGGTGCGCCCAATCTACCATATGTGTGTCATGTCTCCGCCACTTATCATTACCCGCCCCCAAATCGATCAAATGGTGGGCATCTTACGTCAGGGGATTGGGCTGGCGACAGATGATTTAAAGGCAGAGGGTCTATGGGGGTAATACGCCGGTCTGGGCAGGGACGATATAAATAAACCGACTCAAGCGGGTATACTCTTTCGCAAACCAAGCAGGACTCAAGAATGAAACACGGCCTTCGTAAGCAATGTCGAATCCGAGGAACGGTAGCACCAGGTTTTGAGTCAGTCAGGGAACTGTACCAGCGTAACATGAATACACTGGCCGAGGAGAACACCCAACTGTGTGTTTACTACAGAGGTGAAAAAGTGGTTGATCTGTGGTCTTCTTCACGAGACGACGATAGATTTTTGCCAGATACTCTGGTCAATGTTTTTAGTAGTGGTAAAAGCCTCGAGGCTATCGCGGTAGCATCCCTGGTGGGAAAGGGGCTACTTGACTACGACGCGAAAATAACTGACTACTGGCCCGAATTTGGCGCGAATGGCAAGGACGAGGTAACCATAGCAGAATTAATGCGCCACGAGGCAGGGCTTGCCAACTTTAACACCTCTCTGGAACTGGAGGACCTTCTCACTGAAAACATCAAACAGAATAAAATTGGCCGCACGATTGAAGACCACTCCCAACAGTTCCCCAGGGGAAGTAGAAGCAAAAGAGAATATCACGCCCTAACCCGTGGTTGGATTGTAAACGAGGTATTTCGCCGGGTGGATCCAGCAGGTCGCACCGTGGGCGAATTTCTCCGCGAGGATATAAGCAAGCCACTAGGAGCGGATGTCATTATCGGCGTCAAGGATGATGAACTGGGTCGAATGTCAAAGATCGAGCCGCTCGGATTCGGCTTTCAGCTTCTCGAGAGCCTGAGGCCGAAATTTCTTGGCAGAAGGGTCGTTCACAACATCTTCCAGATTATCGGACGGTTTATTCGATTGATTCCCGCTTTTCGCCATGGAACCTCGAAAGGTGCCCCCGCCCCCTTTAAAGGCATGAATAGTATTGGTTTTTTTAACGAGCCAGGCGTTGCTCTGGGAGAAACTCCCTCCGCAAACGCAACGTGCTCTGCAAGAGGGCTGGCAAAAACGGCAGCCATGTTAGCCGCAAAGGGAAAGTTTGACGGAGTAGAGTATTTGAGCCGGCAAGCCTGGCAGGCGATGCACGACAAACCTGTCAAAGTCGAGATGGGCGGTTTGTTTAGTACCCGTTTTACGCAGGGAGGCGTAGACCATTTCACCGAGTGCGAACCCGGCAGCACCCGGCTTGAACGCGCATTCAATGTTGGTAGAGAGGGCTTTTACGGCTGGATGGGGCTGGGCGGATCCATTTTTCAATGGCACCCGCAATTAAACATCGGCTTCGCTTTTGTCCCCACTTCGCTACACGTATTGGACTTACTCAACGAGAGAGGAAAGGCTTATCAATCCGAGGTTTTGAATTGCATAAATAAACTGAATTTGCCCTAGCAGTTCAGCCAATCGGACGGCCCCTCTGATCAAGGGCACCTCTGAACAATGGCAATCGTGCTCAGCGGAGCTCTAGGCAGCGCACCAGGGTATTAATTTACAAGTAGTCAGACCAAGAGCGCCCATCATGTCACTCAAATACCTTTTCACACCCCACGAGATTCGGGACCTGGAAATCCGTAATCGAATTTATTCGACGGCCCACCAGACTATACTCGCGGAACGGGGCGCACCTGGCGACAAAATGGCAGCCTACCATGAAGCGCGGGCCCAGGGCGGCGCGGGCCTCATTATCATGGAATCATCCCGCCCCTATTCCGATGATGTCTCCGCCAGCTACTACCTCGATTCAAGCACCGACAACTGCATTCCAGGCTATAAACTGGTCGCCGAAAGGGTGCACAAACACGGCTGCAAGTTATTTGCGCAGATCAATCATGGTGGTCGTATCGCGTATAGTCACGACGGCCTGCGCATGGTACCCAATGGTCCCTCGCTGGTTCCTGATCACCGCTTTCACTGCATGCCAAGGGTCATGAGCACCGACTACATTCAAAACCTGGTTCAGGCTTTCTCCCAGGCAGCCAGGCGTATGGCTGAGGCGGGTCTTGATGGTGTCGAGTTTGTCGCCAGTCATGGCATGCTAATGGCCCAATTTCTCAATCCCCAGACCAACCACCGCACCGATCAATATGGCGGGTCCGAGGAAAACCGCTTTCGTTTCATATCAGAGTGCATAGCCCAAACACGTCACCTCATTGGCACTGATAAAATAATCGGGCTGCGTATTTCCGCCGATGAGCATGAACCCGACGGAATAGATGCTCCAGCCTGGCTGCAAATCTGCAAACGTCTCAACGACAATAGCGAGCTCGACTTCCTCGATGTAACAGTCGGCTCCATGATGGGGCCGGGAGGCTCTGTCCACGTGGTTCCACCAATGCAAATCGAGCACGCCTATACCACGCCCAAAGCCGGTGCGATAAAGGCTGTGATGGATAAGACCATACTAGTGGCAGGGCGCATTAACCAGCCACAGCTGGCCGAGGAGGTCATTGCCGCCGGGCAGGCCGATATGTGCGGCATGACGCGCGCCATGATCTCCGATCCCGAGATGCCCAACAAAGCAAGGAACGGACAGTTGGGAGACATTCGAGCCTGCATTGGCTGCAATCAAGCCTGCATCGGTCACTACCACATGGGGGTTGGCATTTCCTGCATTCAGAACCCGCTCAGTGGCCGCGAACTTACACTGGGTCCACATACTAAAACCAAAAAAAGGAAACGCGTTCTGGTGGCCGGCGGTGGCCCCGCGGGGATGAAGGCAGCCGCAGTAGCGGCACAGCGCGGGCACTCGGTTTGCTTATGTGAGGCATCTTCGCAATTGGGCGGGCAGGCCCTGCTGGCGCAGCTATTACCAGGTCGCTCAGAATTTGGCGCAATAGTGGATAATTTACACCAGGAGATGACGCAGGCGGACGTGCAAATCCGCCTTAATACTCCGGTTGATCGCGCCATGATTGAGAAAGAACAACCCGATGTCGTTTTTATCGCCACCGGGGCTACGCCATTTCACCCCAAGGATGAACTGGGCATGGCACTTTCAAACGATGTGCATGTGGTGGATGCATGGCAAATACTGCGCGGCGAGGCAGTTGCAGGAAGTAAGGTTGTTGTGGCGGACTGGCGCTGTGACTGGATTGGGTTGGGTGTGGCCGAAAAACTCGTCCTGGAGGGCAGCACTGTACGGCTATGTTTTGACGGCGAAACGCTGGGCCAGAACTTACAGCTCTACCTGCGCACGCATTGGGCAGGTGTAATGCACAGGCTTGGCGTTCAAACAATACCCTATGCCCGTTTATTTGGTACGGACAGCGACACCGTCTATTTCCATCACAATG
The DNA here is from genome assembly GCA_018657645.1 of Halieaceae bacterium. Taxonomy (GTDB): domain Bacteria; phylum Pseudomonadota; class Gammaproteobacteria; order Pseudomonadales; family Halieaceae; genus JBALVT01. The sequence continues at coordinate 41,752 of JABHWT010000095.1, forward strand.
GCAGCGGCGAGCCCATTATCTGTGAGGATGTAGACACGCTGATTCTTGCACAGGGCCACAAGCCAAGCACTGCACTAGAAGAAGCATTAGGCGGCCTCAATATTGAAATCCACTTAATCGGCGACTGCCTCAGCCCACGTACAGCCGAAGAGGCGGTGTACGAAGGCTTAATGGCCGCCCGCGCTGTGTAGAAAAAGCCACGACGCTCCCATCAGCGACGGTACATGATTTGAAACAGGTTACTGTAGTTGTCAGTCCACATTTGAAAGTCTGAATAGTATGCCATTTTCTGCGTCAATGGCTCCTGCCATCGCTGCGCGGCCGACCGTATTAATGGCTTATGCAAAACTGATTCGTCGCGAGTCAATAAAAACCACTCCGACCATAAAATGCCCCGGCGCCGATCGGCCTTGTTCCTAAGGTAGGCCATATTGAGCCCATAATGAGCCGCCGCTTTCCACACAACCGGCATTAAATCCAGAAACTCGTTTGAAGTGTGAACCGCCAGTACACCACCCGGTTTCAAATGGCGCAGGTATTGCTCGAATGCCTCTCTTGTCAGCAAATGGACCGGAATTGCATCCCCTCTGAAGGCATCCAAAACCAGTACATCGAACGCCTGTGGTGATTCGCGCTCCAGCGAGAGTCGCGCATCGCCGGGGATTATATCGATGTTTGCTTTACTGTCCTTAAGGTAAGTAAATACGCTACCTGCGAGTTCAATAATTTTCGGATTAATGTCATAAAAACGAAAATAATCACCCGTACGACCATAGGCCGCCACGGTTCCAACCCCCAGCCCGATTGCCCCAACTCTAACGGCTGTAGCAGCCGGGTAGCTCTTCAATAGTCGCCCCACCCCACTGTGGGTTGAATAGTAGGATGTGGGGTATTTTTTTAGCAATGGTGCCCTGAACTGCAGACCTTCGGTCATGCCCGACTGCTGCAATTTATATTGAGTTAATGTCCCATTGGGCTCAGATCTTTCAACTACGCGGATAATCCCATAGAAATTTCGATTAACCATTAGTGGTTCACTGATCTGGTACGAGACATTTTCCGCTAATAGGATTGTCAGACCCACAAAACCTGCCACTAACAGGCTCCAGATCCAGCGTGGCCGACCACCGTATAAGGGCCAGTCGACATCCCGGAACCAGATGGCCAGAACCAGCAGGCACGAAACCAGAATGCCGATTTGAAGTTCCAGGTAAATCTGAAACAACAGTGGAGCAAGGACAGCAACGAACAGTCCACCCAATGCGCCACCGATAGCAATGGCAAGATAGTAAGCCGTCAAATCATCCGGCGCAGGCTTTAAACGAGCGAGTTCACCGTGACAAACCATACAAAAAATGAAAAGCCCCACCAGGAACAAGATGACCTCAAATCGAGTGCCCGCGGGCCCGCCTGTTACTCCGAAGTAATGAAGAACTCCCTCTAAATGGCCCGCCAGGACAAGCGCAAACATGCCGCAAATGAACACAAAAAAAATGGCAAACAGGCGGCGGAAATACCAGTGTTCGCGATCGAAACAGATCGCAAATGATAATAGGTAGAGACTAAGTGGAATCACCCACAGCATGGGTATAACAGCGATATCCCGACTGATATGGTTAGTGACAGCCAGTAGCATTATTGAAGCGGCGGCTGAAAGAGCGAGCCACAGGGTCTTCACTGCGAATGATGACGGTCTGGCGACAACCCCCTGCCCTGTCGAATCTGTCGCCACTGAGCCGACTGAATTTCTCCATTGACGATAAGCACAATACCCGGATGTCATTACAAACAAAGCAAAACCCCAGGACCATACGATTTGTTGCATATAAAGACTGAGCTGGGGCTCGACAATAAAGGGATAGCTGGCAAGTGCCGCTATGGATCCCAAATTAGAGAGCGCATACAACCGATAGGTAGAATACCCAGGCACCTCTCGACTGAACCAGGCTTGAATTAGCGGGGCGGTAGTGGCGATCATAAAGTACTGCAGCCCCACATTAGATGTGAGAAGCAAAAGTATCCGTATTAGGGGCTGGTCCGGGTTATCCGGTTTCCACTCGGGAGAGGGAGCTACAGGCAGCAAAGAGACAGCAATCACAAGTAAAGCAATGTGAAGCAGCATCTGGGTCCGGGGTTGTAAATACCGGACCAGGAAGTGGGCGTAGAAATACCCCACAACCAGCAAAATTTGAAAAAACATCATCGACGCTGTCCAGACGCCGGGGCTGCCGCCAAACCAGGGAAGTATTGTTTTGGCCATCATGGGCTGAACAAGAAAAAGCAAAAAGGCACTGATCAATACAGTTGTCGCAAACACCCATTTGCTCAGCGTGGTGGAATTAACAGCCATCTATTTTTCCCAATATGCCCTGTCCGCTAGAATGCCATGTCTGCTGCATTGTGCATACAGTATCCGGACGGAAACTGACAAACTGATTATTGATCCGGGGTATTGGTTTCAGGACGTTTTCGGAACTCTCAGCTTGGCAGCCTGTCTACTTATGGCGACCAGCTTTCCAGTACAGTCCCAAAACTCTCCGTCCTCCTCGATCACGCCCTCGGTCAGGTGTTGCGAGTAAAGCCGAGCTTGCACCGGCCCAGGTGCGGGATGAGCCCGCACCTGAACAGTTAATTCAATGGTTGGGACCCAGCCAAGTGGCCCATACACATTAAAAATCGGAGGAGGAAGCGCATCTGCAAACATCAACAGGGCCATTACGTCGGGTGAACTACCATCCCGGTGTTGTATCCAACCTCTAAACTCTGCCCGACCACAAGGCTGGGCACCAGAAAACACATCACCGCCCTCAGCAAACCGTAATTCCACTCGCTCCCGAAACTCCACAGTATCGCTGGCGTGGACAGCGCAGTCATCCCAGTGAGGATAGACCGGCCTTGCCGTCTTTGACCAGTTCTCTCCTCGCAGTTGTGCAAGATTGGTATAAGCAGCCGTTACCTGAACCTTGAGCTCATTTTTCTGATACATTTTAACCACTGCGTGGCTCGTGTTACCGCCAAGCCGCATAACCTCAACCCGGCAGTCGATTGCTCCGAGTTCTGTCGGTGCCAGAAAAAAACTACTGACAGACAAGGGGTCCCCGTGGGGTAATGCTTCCCGCAGGACTCTACCTGCTACAGAGAGGACATATCCACCATTAGGAACAGTGCCGATACGCCAACCCGCGCACAATTTCCCACGCCACAAGTTTTCATCGATTTGGGTAACTGCTGTATCCAGATCAAACTGGTTCATCAAATACTCGTAGTTTAAGAAGGTTGGGGAAAGTGGAATAGGACTATCGGAGAACCGACAACAGATCAAACACAACCGACGATCAAGAGGTGTTCTGTATGCCGATATTGTAGCTACTTTACCTTAAGCATTGACCGTAGTGCAATTACCAATAACTGTCTCGATTACTCGTTTATCTCTGACGTAAACTGCGCCTCCCTTATGGTTCATTCAACTTTCAGTATGAACATCCCCCACAAAAGCAGTATGATTGACGCCAGAATCGAGCGCTTATTTGGACTAGCACCAAAATGACTGACAATAAAGCGGGAGCAACTCACCACGCCTCTCAAGGCAAATATCGGACACTGTGGGGATTGTTTTTGTTCAGTATTGGACTGATCCTGCTTTTGTCCATAGCTGTCCTACTGCAGTTTTCCAGAGCAACAGACTATCTGTACCATGCCACGGTGAAGGATCCTGCGCGAGTCTCACCTAATGGCCCGGTCATAGTCTCTCCAGCCGATGGGACTGTACTTTACGTTCGCAGGGTTCTCAAGGGAACGATCCCACAAGTGATCAAACAGGGCGTGCCAGTTCCCATTGCAGATCATTTGAAAATGGAGCCGCTCAGCCCCTTCGAGGACGGCTACCTGATTGGCATTTACATGAACACCCAGGGAGTCCACGTCAACAGGGTTCCCGATCATGGCATTCTTAAAAAGCAGTTCATTTTCAACGGCCCACACATGAACATGACAAAAGCTGAGACAGAGATAATACTGTCACAATTGCTGCCCGGAATGGTCTCCCTCAAAAAGTTACTGGGCATTGCTCCTTTCGACCTGGAGGGCAAAACTGACTATATTCTAAACAGTGCTCGGGAAACTCTTGTGCTGGAGGACTCACGCAAGAAGAGTGTTTACATTGTTCGAATCGCAGATTACTGGGTGGGCCGAATCCTGACATGGGTTCCGGTGGGTACACCAGTCACCCGCGGAGAAAAGCTTGGCATGATCACCTGGGGATCACAAACAGATATCTTTTTTGAAAATTCTCCGGGAATGGAAATACAGGTCGGGGTCGGCGACTATGTCTATGGGGGGGAATCGATTCTTGCCACGTATTAATATCCACTATATTAACATCCCGCTCTACATGGCCATTGGGTGGCTGGTATTTCAGTACCATGGCCCCCTACGGTGGGCATTAGACGAAGTACCCAGATATTCCCGGGACAACATTGCCAGTCCCATCGAACGAAAGCTGTACAAGCATGCCGAGGCCATACTTAAATCGTCAACCAAAATTGACCCAGCCAGAGTACTTCTCGATAGATCCCTGTCTATTGACCCCAATACCGAGGCTCGATTTTTATTGGGCAAATACTATGAAAAAAAGGGCGACAATAGCAAGGCCCTGCAGCATTACAAACACTACCTTCAAATAGACCCCACTGTATTGATAACATATGTTGAAATAGCACGCATCCTGGAAAGCCAGGGGAAATCTGAGGATGCCCGGCTTATCCTTAAGCAGGGTTTTGACTACTTCGATAAGTACCACCGCCAATTCAGGCCCAGCTTAAACCCACAGGTTTCCGATAGATACAATGATTCAGCTGCAAATGTTTATAAACGTTATCTACGGGCCAGGCGGTATTTGAAGGCTCGGTTAAGCGCATACGCCCACTAGGAGGGAGCTCTACTACTGCGTTAGATATATCAGTTCCCCAGGGGATATTATTCACTAGGTAATAAGCATTCCCCGGATCTGATCGATTTGCTGTTTGGACTCGCGCAGAAAATGAATCGCTCGCTCCGGACTGGCCTCACCTTCAAAAACCCGCCCAAACGCTGGCACTTCATCAATGCGGGGAGTACGACGAATGCCAATTAGGGCATGTAGTGCAGCCACAATAACCAGGTCACAAAGATCTGCACTCCCACTATTGTCGTAACTCCAGTCCTCACAATGCGCCGCACAGCGAATGACCTCGGCCGGAAACGTCCATTGCTTCAGGACCAGGGCCCCAATTTTTGCTTTTAACTCGTGAATGGATGCTTCCATCTGCCTCGGATCGGCATATATTTCCGGGTGACCACTCAGAAAACTCACGGCTGACAGCATTCCAATATTGCTTAGCAATCCGGCAATCATTGCCTCGTCCGGGGTCGCTATTTTTGTGCGCCTTGCAATCACGTTGCAGATGGCTGCCACTGTCACTGAATGCTCCCATGCTGCCCGCATTGCCTGCTGTAGCTCTGGTATATCGGCCACAAACAAATCTCTAAGCGTGAAGCTCAAAACCAGCTGGCGGGTGGTGGGGATGCCCATGCGTACGATTGCATCATTGACTGTTTTACAAGGGGATTGACTGAAATAAAATGCGCTATTACCTGATTTCAGGATCTTTGCCGAGATTGCGGGATCCCCCTTGGCAATTACATCTGCAACCGCCTTGAGGTTAATCTCCGGGTCACTCAGCATTTTTCGAATTTTCAGTGCCGTTTGCGGAATGCTGGTCAGTCGAAATTTATTGTTGCGCAGATCCTCACTAAAAGCTGCCAGAAGCTGAGCCGCTTCATCACTACTCAGTACCGGCAGTTCGGCAACCGAATATTCAGTATCTTCGCCGCCATTTATCATCAACGCCTGCAGCATTTGGCGACTGAGGACTATAAGTTCACAAACCGTGCTGGTTGTAGCAGTATGCTGGCGAGGTCTCACGAAATAGGATAATGCAACCCCTGCATCGGGAGTGTTACCTTCGACATGGGTTTTACCTCCATCAGCAGCCTCGAGTTCGACCTTACCAGAGACGAGGAAATACTCCCTGTCGTCATCGTCACCGAACTGAAAGAGAGGTTCCCCAGAAGAACATCGGTGGAGTTTTAGTTTGTTGGCAAGCAGCAGCATTCCATCGTCGTCAATTTTTTGTAATACATCGAAACGCTGCAATAGCTCCGGCATATCTGGCGCAACCTCCCGTAGGCTGGCCTTTACCGGCTCATCGGGACGTGTAAACCAGCTCCAGGGCTGCAGAAGTTTCCACAAATTTTGCAAAAAAAATGCTCCTGATGGTAGATACGCGGGCTCTATTGCTGCTGGGCATAGTGGCAATTAAAAGCGGTATAACCTACCAAGTGGATAACCATAGTTCTTTGGACCTATTCAGGTCAAGGCGCTAAGTCCTCACCTGATTCTCTAACATGCCACAAAATGACACTGCAAGGCCAGCGTATCGCTATCACAGACCTAACCTATCAGATAAAGGTACCTTGCGCACTCGACAATCATTGAACTGGTAGGAAATAGCGAACCTTTAAACGAGGTTGGGATAATCCTTCCAATAATACTGATTCTCGGTGCTATTCCAGCCCCTGTATATAGTTGTCCAGCACAGGGTCTCAATGCGCCAGCTGTGGTGAGGTTCCAAATTGGAAAAATACACTGGCGCGCCGTAGTCACTGAATCGAGTATCAACACTCAGCCTAACTGCATTGTCCGTCGTATTGGGCTCTGCATCGTGAACAGTGGCGGAATTGAACAGTAAAACGTCACCCTGCGCCACGTCCGACACGTGCCAGGTTGATTCCCCCGGATATATCTCGCACTGCACCAGGCCGGGACCCCTGGCAGGAAATACCGGGCGAATACCACGCTTGTGTGAACCAGGCAGCATTCTGAGGCGCCCCATACCTGCACTGACATCCAGAAGCGGCACCCATATTCCGCCCATGGTGGGCCCTCCCTGGTGGGATCGTCCATCCTGGTGGGGCGGTGTTTCGAAACCGATTTTCCCTGGGGTACCTATTCTCGCCATTTTTATCGGATAGACAAATGCCTTTTTGCCTGTCACGATTTCCATTAATTTGATCATCGCGGGCTCGTGGAAAAAATCATGGAATGCCTCCAGCGACTGTAGTCTTGGATAGAGTTCATCGTAAAGGCCATCACCCTCTCCAAAGTGCTCTCCATTTGACACTAACGATCTCCCGTCACTGGCCCAGGACACATAGGGGGTCAGTGCCTCCACAAAAGATTTTGCTAGAACGTCACACCTGTCAGCATCTATGCCGTTCTTTATAAACAGGTAGCCCAATTCCCTAAATCGCTCTCGAAGTACTTCGGGGTCATCATTAACATTGGATACCACAAATTCTTCGATTTCAGACATTGAACTACCAATCCTCTTTGTGTTTGGCACATACTAGTGTACCTCATATGGAGCAGTCACCAGCCTATAGGGCACGAACCTATTCGTTGTTGCAACTGATACACTCACCAGCGGCAGAAAGCCTGGTTTTTCGTCGCTAATAGGCGATCCAACTCGCCGTCAGACGGGCATTGTGTCCATCGCCAGAAAAAATGGCCAGGGCAGGTAGAGAGCCCTGTCGACGGCCGGAAAAAACCTAGCTCTCTCACCAAAATGACGAGACAGACTAACATGGAAAAATCACTTCCAACACAAGCGCAGACTGTAATTATTGGTGGCGGTTCGATCGGATGCAATACGGCCTACCATTTGACCAAGCTGGGCATGAAGGACGTTATCGTTCTGGAACAGGGTAAATTAACCTCCGGCACAACCTGGCATGCGGCTGGGCTTATTGTCGCAGGCCTTTTGAAAACCGAGTCAGAGTGCGAAATCTACACTCATGGCCGCAATCTTTATGCAAATCTGGAGAGGGAAACGGGGGTAGCCACAGGATTTCGCGATGTTGGATATTTACAGGTGGCCACGAACGAAGAGCGTGTTCACGAAATGCGCCGCGTTGCGCCTTTCATGCGACGACACGGGATTAACA
>JABHWT010000347.1 GCA_018657645.1 Halieaceae bacterium
CAACACTGCCCTTGCATTGGAGCACTACCTGCACCTGAGAGCCGGTATTCGCTCCGCGGCCTTCTACGAAGACCTGTCAATCATAGAGCGAGATCGAGCCGCAGCCTATTTTGCCGACGAGATCCAGGGAGCCCAGACTCTGGTTTGTTCCGAAATTGGCAGTGAAGGGCGCAACTTCCAGTTTGCTCACCACCTGGTCTTGTTCGACCTGCCACTCAACCCGGATTTGTTGGAACAACGAATTGGGCGTCTGGACAGAATTGGTCAGGTGCAGGATATAGAAATTCACGTCCCCTACATGGAAAACACAGCACAGCAATCTCTGTTCGAATGGTACGACCGTGGTTTGAACCTGTTCTGCGACAGTTGCTCATCGGGGTATGCTATTTTACAAGCCTTCGAGGATCGACTGTATTGTGAGTTGAATCAGCGCACCAGTGCCTTCGAGGCATTGGTGGATGACACAGCCAAATTCACTCAACAAACTCGCGATGAACTCAGAGAGGGGCGCGACCGATTGCTGGAACGCAATTCATGCAAGAACGACATAGCGAATGACGTTATTGAGAAGATAGTCGACAGCGAAAACAGCCAGACACTGCAGGGCTACCTCGAAGCACTCTGCGAGGCCTACGGTGTCGACCACGAATTCCATTCTGACCAGAGTCTCATCCTGCACCCTTCAGATCACATGCTGACGGGGCATTTTCCCTACTTGCCCGACGACGGTATGACAGTGACATTCAGTCGAGACAAGGCTTTGATCAGAGAGGATATGGACTTTCTGACCTGGGAGCATCCCATGATAGTGGAGGCAATGGATATGGTGCACTCGACCGAGCTTGGCAATGCGGCCCTTGGCACCATCAAGCTAAAGGGGGTTGTCGCCGGAACCATGCTCCTGGAGTCTCTCTTCACAATTAATTGTGTGGCACCTAAATCCCTGCAGGTAGAGCGATTTCTGCCCTTGTCACCTATGCGTCTATTCGTGGATGCGCGCGGCAAGGACCTGGCCAGTCTGGTTCCCCACGACCGCCTCAATGCGTTAGTGAATCCCGTGAATAAGAGCACGGCCCTGGCTATCATCAAGCAAGTTCACAAGGAGGTAGAAGCGAAAATGGCCATGGCTACTGAAATGGCCGAGCTTCGGCTAAAGGATATTCTGGTAACGGCTGACCAACAGATGCGGGACACTCTGGGTGCCGAACTGGATAGGTTGCAAGCCCTGAAGGCGAACAATCCCTCCATCCGTCAGCAGGAACTTGATCATATCCGGTTTCGGATCGAAGAGTGCGCTCTTCACATCGGCCACGCCAACCTCCAGTTGCAGGCACTGCGCCTGATCATTTCGACCTGAGCCAGCGATTAGCGATGGCTACGGTAATCACTGGGTGAGCAGCCACGCCATAATTTAAAAGCATTCGAAAAAGAGGCCTGATCGGAATACCCAAGCAGAAAAGCTATCTCGGTAATTCCCAGCCGCGAATCTGCCAGGTAACGATCTGCTAATTCCATTCGCAGTTCCTGCAATAACTGCTTAAAACTCGAGTCGTGTGCGGTCAAACGGCGCTGCAAAGTGCGCCGCGATATATTCATATCCCGCGACAGACTATCTATGGTGAGCCCCCCACTTGGCAATACGCGACGCATAGCGGTGCGTATATCTCTAAGGAACGGGCTCGGGCTTTCGAACAGTGACTGGGGCGCAGCCGAGAACTCCATTCCCAGGTCATAATCCAAAGCGATCAGGGGATAACGCAGACTGGCACGTTCGAAATACAGGCAACTGACCTCGCAGTCAAAACGCAGATCCGGTCCAAACAGGGTTTCGAGCTTCTCCACGCTGGCGGGTCGGGGATAACTGAACTGGGCAGCCAACACCGGTACCGGCAGGCTACATATGGAATCGACAATCAACGCCGAGGCGACGAGCATTTCGTCACTCAAGCAGCGCCAGGATCTGGTACCTGGGTCCAGAGGGTGCCAGTCCAGGCGGACAAATTCTCCCTCGGATTGCATCGATACGGTACCCAGATCACCGCGCAAATTCAGCGCGCTGGGGATAACATTTAGATACTCACGCAAGTTGCGACAGATAGTGGTCATGTAAAGCTGTAAATTCAGACCCAGAAAATAGATAACCCGGCCCACTTCCAGCCCCAAATCTGGATTACCCGTACGTTGTTCCGCCAATTTGTACAGAGTAAAAAAATCGGAAACCAACATTCTCTGGCCAGGCAGGACCAATGCATTCTGGTCTATACCAGCATCCCGCAGCAAGGTTTGTCGGTCTACACCCTGTGCTGTGGCAACCTGCAAAACGGCGTCCAGACAACTCGCATATACGCTGGCACTCGAGATTGGAGAGCGCATGAGGCTCAGTCGCGTAGCACCGCAGCCACCATCACTGACCCGGTAGTCTCGGCGTTTTGCCGTAGCAGTTGGTTAATCACCAGTCTCATTGGGGTCAACCCCCTTTCCACTGGGGCGCGCGCTTTTGCATGAAAGCCAGCACGCCCTCTTTTGAATCATCGCTGGTAATGCAAATATGCTGCAGTTTAGCCTCGTTGGAAATAGTGTCACCCACCGAGTGCTCCATCGCCTCGTTCAAACTTTGCTTGGCATATCGCAGCGACAGTGGCGCTTTGCCAATAAGCTCCTCTGCCCAGGACTTAGCCTCTGGTAAGAGTTGTTCTGGCGCAACGGTTCGATTACATAATCCTAAAGCCAGGCATGTCTTAGCTGAGACTTTTTCACCCGACACGATCATCTCGTAAGCTCGTTTGCGTCCCAAAGCTCTGGCAAGGTGCCAGGTAGCACCGCCATCGGGCACCAATCCAATCGCCGTAAAGGCTTGGTATAAAAATGCGTCACCGGCCATAACAGTTAAGTCACAAACCATGGCAAAGGCGCTGCCAACACCTGCAGCAGCACCATTCACAGCACTAATCCATGGTTTGGGAGCCTCCGTGATGGCCATAAGAATCGGCTTGAACTCGCCATTCAGTTGGTCCTCAACGCGAAAATCGGGAGCGACCTTCTCGGTCAGATCAGCACCTGCACAAAAGGACCGTCCCGCACCGGTCAGGATGGCTACGCGAATCGACTCATCCGCATTTACTTGCTCTACAGCTTCCCGCAGATCCCGACGTAAATCCGCGTTGAACGCGTTCAGTTGATCGGGGCGATTCATGGTTACGATTGCCACACCGGCCTCGCGCTCAATTATTACCGTTTCAAGCTGGCTCATTATTACGACTCCCCCTTATTTGCAGCTCAACCAATACCACCAGACTCGCGCAAGCCAGCAATATCCTGCTCGGCAAACCCCATAGCCCGTAACACGGCATCGGTATCCTCACCAATTCCATGAGCGCCGTGCATTACCTCGCCGGGTGTACGGCTAAAACGCGGTGCGGGTGCCGGTTGAGTCAAGCCATCGACCTCGATATACGTATCGCGCGCCCTATTGGCAGGGTGGTTCGGGGCATCCACGAAAGACAATACCGGTGCAAAGCACACGTCTGTCCCCTCCATTATGTCGCACCACTGAGCCTGGGTTTTTGCCTTGAAAACAGCTGTCATTTTCTCCTTCATCTCGGACCATTGTGCCTGGTCGTGCTGATTTGCAAATTCCTCCGCTGGCAACTCCGCCAGTTCCAACAGCAGGGCATAGAACTGCGGTTCAATAGAACCGAGGGATATATACTCACCATCTGCACACTCGTAGACATCGTAGAAGTGTGCCGCACCATCGAGCATATTTGACTCTCGCTGTGTGGCGTCCCAGATGCCTATGGATTCAAAACCGTGGAACATCCACATCAACTGGGCCGCGCCATCGACCATCGCCGCATCAATGACCTGCCCCTGGCCAGAGTTGGCCGTTTCCAGCAAGGCAGCCAATACGCCGTTTACCAGTAGCATGCCGCCACCACCCATGTCACCAACCAGGTTCAGCGGTGGCACAGGCCGCTCTCCACCGCGGCCTGTGGCATAGAGTGCACCGGTAATGGATATGTAGTTAATATCGTGCCCGGCTGCTTGTGCCAGCGGTCCCTCCTGCCCCCAGCCGGTCATTCTCGCAAATATCAATCTGGGATTTCGCGCCAGACAAACATCCGGACCAATACCCAATTTCTCACAGACGCCGGGGCGGTATGGGTCTATCAGAACATCGGCATTTTCAACCATCCGCAAAAGCGTCTCGACACCATCGGGATTCTTCAGGTTCAGGACTACGGATTTCTTGCCGCGGGCACTGACATCCTTGATACGGCGCGGATCGGCAGCCGTTGAACGCTCGATGCGAATAAGCTCCGCCCCCATATCAGCGAGAATCATACCGCCCATGGGCGCGGGACCAATTCCCGCCAGTTCGATTATGGTATAGCCATTTAGCGGCCCCATATTTTCCTCCTCATTCTATGTACTTCCCTGCCGCCACTAGCTGGCAGCATAAGCCCTACTTGGGCTGCATTCGAATACCACCGTCCATACGGATGCACTCGGCGTTGAGGTAGTCATTTTCTACAATGCTCTGCGCCAGATGCGCTATTTCGTCGGCCTTACCCAGCCGCTGGGGGTATAACACCTGGCTGGAAAGTGGCTTCAGGAACTCGGCTATCTCTGGCGTCATTTCCTCCGCCCCCCCCATCATGAGCGGTGTCTCTATGAGGCCTGGAACTATGGTGTTTACTCGGATACCCAGTACTGCGAGATCGCGAGCGATCGGTAGTGTCATACCTACCACGCCACCTTTGGAGGCCGAGTAAGCCGCCTGTCCAATCTGGCCGTCATAGGCCGCGACAGATGCCGTGTTAATGATAACGCCACGACCAGCGTCCGAGGTCAACGCCTCATTTTCAGCCATCTTCTCGGCGCATAACCGCAGTACGTTAAAAGTACCAATAAGGTTCACCTGAACAACCAGATTGAAGTCACCCAGCGGAAATGGACCTTTCTTTCCCATGGTGCGCTTGGCGTTGCCAATACCGGCGAAATTACAATTAATGTGGATCGCACCGAAGGCCTCCATAGTGGCAGCAATGCCAGCCGCGACCGACGCCTCGTCTGTCACATTAACCTGGCAGAAAATGGCACTGTCTCCCATTTCCGCTGCCAGGGCATTGCCCTTTTCCTCGTTCATATCAAAAATTGCGCACTTGGCCCCGTTGGCTACAAAACGCTTCACCGAGGCCCGACCTAGACCGGATGCTCCGCCACTGATAACGGCGACTTTATCTTTTAACTGCATGGGATATCTCCTGGTTGTATATTTTAAAAATTACGGGTATTGAACGGTGTGTAGTCGCTCGACAAACAATCGCGACTGATAATGATCTTCATGATCTCCGAACTGCCTGCATAAATAGTGGAAACCTTGGCATCGGTATACTGACGACTAATAGGATACTCGTCCATGTAGCCCGCACCACCGTGCAGTTGCACTCCCAATGCCGCCATCTCCTCCTGCAACTCGCTGGCTGCCAGCTTGGCTTTGGCAGCGTCGACTGCCGTAAAGGCACCGGCGGCGAAGGACTTGACGCACTGATCCACGTAAACCTGGGTAATATCAAGGCGAGTTCGCATTTCGGCCAGCTTGAACTGGGTATTTTGGAAGGCTGCCAGTGGTTTGCCAAAGGCAGTGCGCTGGCGTACATAATCTGCCGTCAGATCCCAGGACAGCTGGGCAGAGGCCAGATAACCTACAGTGCCCAGCAATCGCTCCTCTGCCAACCCCTTCATCAGGTAGATAAATCCTTGTCCGGGCTCGCCCAGAACATTGGATTTGGGTATATTAACGTCCCTGAAAAACAATTCGGCTGTGTCCTGGGCTTTCATACCCATTTTTTTCAGATTGCGCCCGCGCTCGAAACCCTCCATTCCCCTCTCCACCAGGAACAATGTCATGTGGTGGGGATTGTTTTCCGGGTCAGTTTTAGCTGCGACTATGACCACGTCGGCGTTGATGCCATTGGAAATAAAAACTTTTGAGCCGTTCAGGACCCAGCAATTGTCGTTTTCCACAGCGGTAGCTCGCATACCCGCCAGGTCACTGCCAGCATCGGGCTCAGTCATCGCTATGGCCAGGATATGCTCTCCGGATACGCACTTGGGCAGAATACGCATACACTGCTCTTCGTTGCCGAAGCGAGTCAAATAGGGACCTACCAGGCGACTGTGCAGGGAATTAAACCAATCTCCGGCGCGGGCATAGGCGGTTTCCTCAATGATGATTTGCTCGAAGCGGAAGTCGGAATCACCAGTGCCACCGTACTTCTGGTCAGGCCACACCATCAGGAAACCCTGTTCACCGGCTTTTCGAAAGGCCTCTCGATCAACAATTCCAGCCTCACGCCAGCGCTCCATATGTGGCACAATCTCTGCTGCGAGGAATTTGCGGAAGGCGTCGCGGAACATCGTCTGCTCGTCCGTGAATTCTCGTTGCAACATCGAATAGCCTCGTAATCCGGTAGGAATTTGCGGCAGACAGTATGTTGAGCGCCCGGCACGGCAACAATGACCTGCCCTCACAATTTAGTTGACTGAACATGACAGTCATGCAGGCCCCGGAGAGGTCTCTATGGATCAGATAATCGCCCAAAATTGGGCATATATGCTCTACGGCGTAGTTTTATCAGTTGCCTGTGCACAGATGCTGGTGATTTACGTTCTGAGCAATTCCAGCCACCCGCCGGACGGGCTCGGTATGTACTCCCTATATTTTATGGCGGGACTACTGGTCTGGGTGGTATTCACTTTGCAACAAAATGCCGGCCCATCGGTGACCATCGACGTGGCCTCGATTGCCATAATTATTAACACCTACATCCTGGTTTTAGCGACGGCCGTGCGTGCAGACAGTGCCACCGGAAAATACACTCTGGGGGTCATCTGCGTGATTGCCAGCTTCAGTGGCTTTTTCCTGCAACAGCGGTGGGTGATTACCGTACATACAGGCGCGATTGCCCTGTGCTTTCTTGCCATTGGAATACTATCGAGTAAACGAGGCTTCCACTACCGCAACATCGGCGACGGCATTATCAGCTTTGCTTCCCTGATCGTAATCGCTGGATTACTGTTAGCTGGCTATCAATTACACGGGACCGGCAATCTGGTTGCTGCCCGGGCTACCACATACGGAACTCACGGCACTGCCTACGCCCTGATTGCCATTGGATTTCTGGTGTGTGTTTTGACCGAGTACCAGGATCACCTGACCCAGCTTGCAACAATTGATAAATTAACCCAATTGCTGAATCGAAGGGGACTGGAGGACGCACTGCAGGTAACCATAGCCTCCGCATCAAGGCACTCGCTAGCCATCTCTGCTATCATGGTTGATATTGATCATTTCCAGCAGATCAACGCCAGTTTTGGTCGCAATATTGGTGACCGGGCGCTCGTGGAAATAGCCGCAATTTTGGACCGCGAGGCGCGCGGCAGTGACGTGCTGGCCAGGGTGGGCGGAGAGGAGTTTTTCCTGGTACTACCGGACACGGACCTCAACTCTGCGCGAACTCTGGCTGAGCGGCTCCGCCTGGCGATTGGCGGGCATCCTCTCTTACTGGACCGGCAGAAAATACCGGTCACGGTCAGCCTCGGTGTTGCCACGGCTCATGGGCAGGTTAATCTTGAAACCCTGATGGGGGAGGCTGGACGCGCCATGGCGCTTGCCAAGCAGGATGGTCGAAATAGGACCGCATCGGTAGAGCACAAACCCGTCTATTTGAGTTCAGTAAACCCGAAGGTTTGACCGCATATGCCCAACTTGTCAATTTCGGTGTATTTTGCCAGAGCTGTGCTAAAACATGCTGTCGCCCATGGGCTGGATCCGGTGAGCCTGCTACGCGAAAATCGCATATCCCCACGTCTGCTTCTCGAAGACACGGCTCGAATATCAATCGAGCGATTCGCTGACCTGCAAGTCAATACCATACTGGCAATGGGGGACGAAGCGCTGGGTTATGCTTCGCGGCGTATGCCGATCGGTTGCTGGTCAATGCTGTGTCACGCGGTTATTGGCTGCGAAACACTGGGACAAGCCCTCAATCGGTACTGTCGTTTCTTCCAAATGTTTGAATTCGGGCTGCAGCCTCATTTTGAAACAACTGATAATACCGCTCACATTCGTCTACTCAAGATGAATTCCGATGAGATCCCGGACCCCTATCTTACGGAAACGATACTGTTTAATTGCCATCGATTTGCGAGCTGGCTGGTACAGGAACACCTTCCCCTGCAGTGCATAGATGTTGACTATGCTCCACTGGCACAGCCTGCGGACTACAGGCACATGTTCCTGGCCAACCCGGTCAAGTTTGAACAGCCCGCCTCGCAAATGGTTCTGTCGGGGGCGTTACTGGCCAAACGGATCACCCAAAATGAACAGTCCCTGCGCCATTTCCTTCGCCACCCTGTACTGATTATGCTATCTCAGGATTATGCAAGGAATAGCTGGACCTCCAGAGTCAGAACCATCGTACGTCGGAATCTAAGCGAAATACCCGAGTTAAATAGCGTTGCAGCCGACCTGGATGTCCACCCTCAGACATTGCGTCGTCGCCTTTCGGCGGAGGGAGTGACGTTCAAGGAAATAAAAAATCAACTGCGCCGCGATACCGCCTTGCACTATCTTGGCAAGCAAGGATTGAGCATTGAGGAAATTGCATACCGCGCTGGATTCTCCGAGTCAAGTGCCTTTATCAGAGCCTTTAAGAGCTGGACCGGGACCACACCCTACACTTATCGCAAGGGTCTGTAGCCCACAAACTGACAATGCTCTTTTATTGGCATATAAACTTCGCTTTTCCCCCTGAAAATGCCTCGTTCTGAACTCGCTAGAGACTTTCTCAACACGCTGCTAGCCAACATAAAGCAATTTACTATTACAGGCACAGCAGTTGTAACTGCCCGTGCCCCGCGCCACTCTGTTGTGACGGGTGGATGAGACATGGTGGACACGGCAATGACATCGGTAGCGATGAGTGCGCTGGCGACGCCTGGGAATGCCGGATAAATCCAGATTAAAAGTCACACCGGGGTCGGCATTGAATTGCAACATAACCTCCTGCCACTCCTCCCCGTGAGGTTTAATCGATCCCCGATGATACAATTCATCGACAATAAAATGAGCGACTTCGTGAGGCACTGTGCCGCTGAGATTCTCCTCGAAATACTTGGCAAAAATCCATGGGTTGTATCGAATCCTGCGACGATGACCGACAATCTTGTACATGCCCGCAGTCGTACCGCAAAGATCAAAATCCACGTCCACATTAGAAAATTTCCGCCCATATAGTTCTCTGGCCCGCTGGACGAAAAAGGCCGTCTCCTGTCGTACGCGCTGCTGCTGTTGCTTTCCTATAGGCGCTATCATCGAGGCCGGACCTGCGCTTGTGGAGCTGACTGAGCTCATCTGGCAGCGGCCAGGTCGAGAGATTCCTGCACCTTGCGTTTGACAAATTTTCCGTTTGCGTTTCGCGGCAAGGGTTCACGCACAAACCAAATATAACGCGGCACCTTGTAGGCAGCCAATGCTGCCCGGCAGTGATCCCGGATCACAGCTGCTTCGACGCTGCCTTCCTCCTTGAGATAAATTGCCGCTCCCACCTCCTCTCCCAATCGTTCATCGGGTACCGCGAACACGACACATTCGGTCACCACAGGGAGAGAAAATATGGCGTTCTCAACCTCGGCGCAGTACACATTCTCCCCGCCACGCAGCACCATTTCCTTTAGCCTATCCACCAGGAATACAAAGCCCTCCTCGTCGATGTAACCAATGTCACCCGTTTTCAGCCAGCCATCGACTATCGCCTCGGGTTGATTTAAGTAACCTTTGATTACGGGTGCCCCTCGCAACCACAATTCCCCCCGCTGTCCAACTCCCAGAGAATTTCCATCGCTATCTACACACCGCACTTCAAAGCTGGGCATGACCCGGCCGACACTGGCGGGTTTGTCGACGAAAAACTCCGCGGCAACGGCGGCAATAATACCGCAGGTTTCGGTCATCCCATATCCGGTACTCGCGCGAGCATTGACGGTGCCCTTTTCGAGTTTGTCTACCAGATCGGGCTGCAGCGCAGCACCACCGCCACCGATGGTTTGCAGACTGCTGGTGTCACGCGAGGAAAAGTCCGGATGCAGTAGCATTTCCCGAGACATCATCGGCACCGCACTGAAAGTTGTTACTTCTTCCTCCTCTATAATCCGCAAAGCGTCAGCCGCGTCCCATTTGTACATGTGCACCAGTTTTCCACCCACCATGGTAGCCACCTGCGCAACGCAGTTGTTCGCTGTTACATGAAACAGTGGCGTCGCAATCAGCGCACATAATTGCTTATCAGGGTCCTGCGTCGACGGCTCCAGTCCCCTACTGCGGGCGATAGCCGCCGGTTGGACCGTATTAACGAATGCCAGGTTCATGATATTGGCGACGCAGCCGCGATGCGTAAGCTGGGCTCCCTTGGGTTTTCCGGTGGTACCCGATGTGTAAAAAATACATGCGTCGCTGTCAGAGTCGATAGTTACCTCCGGCAGAACAGGCTCCGCTAGAACAACGTCCTTCCAATCTATTACATCAGCGGGCACTTCCTGGTCCAGACGGACGGCAACTACGACCAATTCGGGAAAATTCTCTCGAATCTCCTCAAAACGGCCTAGTCTCTCTCGGTCACAAATGAGGACCTTGGGCTCTGAGTCGGTCAGAGCATATTCCATTTCCTGCGCTACCCACCAGGCATTCATACCAACCACTACAGCCCCCATAGATGTGATAGCCCAGTAGGCCAGCATCCACTCGGGATAATTGCGCATCGCAATGGCAACCCGGTCACCCGGCCCAACTCCCTGCTGCGACAACCAGTTGGCAATCGCTGCACTGGTGACCTGTGCCTGCGCATAGCTTATGCGCTCATTTTGATAGATCAGGTACTCTCGCTCGCCGTGCTGAGCAGCACCTTGCCAGACCTCACGCAAAGACGGCGGAGCCAGCGCAAAATTGCGAGTCGGCACTCCCCTGACGTCCACGGTGTTTATTTCAAATAGCTGCCCCGGCGCTGTATATTCATTCCAAACCGCTTTAAGTTCCCGATACACGCATATACCTCTGTTATATAACTTGAATGCAAAGTGCGCAGGATAATAGCAGTGCTTGCGAATCTCAAATATTCAGCGAAAATAGCCTGATCTCGAGCGGATGTAAGTTTTGGCACATTTTTTTGTCTGCCCCCGTCATTGTTCACGGTAATTGCAAACCACAGACTGTGCCACGGCTTTACAGCCACCATCCACTGCATAAGAGATACCATGAGCGAACAACAGCTTGATACCTCAAGGCTTGGAGATTACCTGAGCGACGCTATCCCCGGATTTAACGGACCCTTAACGGCTGAAAAGTTTGATGGAGGACAATCTAATCCCACTTATAAGCTGTCTGCAGACGGAAAGTCCTATGTTCTTCGGCGCAAACCAGCAGGCGAGTTACTTAAATCTGCTCATGCGGTAGACCGGGAGTTTCGGGTTATTTCCGCGCTGGCAGACACTGATGTGCCAGTACCTCGCACCTACGTTCTTTGCCAGGATGACTCGATCATAGGCTCCATGTTCTACGTTATGGAATTCATGGCGGGTCGCATTCTATGGGATCCGATGCTGCCCGAAGCCCGGAATAACGAAGAACGCAATGCCATTTACGACGCAATGAACAGCACTCTGGCAGCACTTCACAATGTCGATATAAACTCAGTCGGCCTGGCCGACTACGGCAGACCGGGCAATTACTTCGAGCGGCAAGTGAACCG
>JABHWT010000445.1 GCA_018657645.1 Halieaceae bacterium
CGATACAGCAGTGCTACGATTTTGGCAACCCCAACGATGACTTTGAGTTTGACGACGAGGAGGTGGACGCCATCGAATTTGGCGGCAAGCACACTCTGCTGGACGGTGGCATGACCCTGAACTGGGCCATTTTCTACAGTGAGTACACCGATTTACAAACTGCTGTTTTCAAGGGCGTGGGCTTCTCGGTTAAAAATGCAGCCGAGTCCGAGGTCACCGGTCTGGAAATTGATCTGATGTGGCAGGCCACCGACAACCTGCGCCTGGGGGCCAATGCCGCCTGGCTGGATGCCGAGTATGGCAGTTTCAAGGATGGACCCTGTAACGCCCTCCAACTCGATGCGGACCCTCTGTGTGGAACCCCACAAGGTATCAGTAGTAATGACCTGTCTGGTGAGCCAACGACCTACGCATCAGACTATAGCTACGCGCTGTTCTTTGACT
Organism: Halieaceae bacterium; assembly: GCA_018657645.1. Classification (GTDB taxonomy): domain Bacteria; phylum Pseudomonadota; class Gammaproteobacteria; order Pseudomonadales; family Halieaceae; genus JBALVT01. Next base: position 445 of record JABHWT010000445.1, read on the forward strand.
ACATCAGACCCATGGGCGACATGGAGTTATTCATCGGCGGCGAGGTGAACGGGCGCGATGAATACAGTCCTGCGGGGGATAACGACCCTCTGGATATGGTCGATAGCCGCACCAAGGCAAACCTGCGTGTTGGGCTGCGCGGCGACTGGTGGGAAGTCATGCTGTACGGGCGTAACATCTTTGATGAGGACGCCTGGAGTCAGAGTTACGATACACCTGTACTGGCCGGCTCTCACTCCAATTATCTTGAGGAAGGGGCTGTCTGGGGTGGTCGCTTGAAAGTCACTTTTTAGGAAATAACCACCCAATAAAAGCCCGCACTACCCGGTGCGGGCTTTTTTGTATCCATAATTTGATCTGCAACATAGATAGCACCGCTCCAACCCTGTACAAAAGTTGCCAATGGATAACGCTGTAATGAGAGACCAGTATGATTAACCGAGCCGCGATCCTGCTTGGGTTAAGCCTGATAGCATCGACCTGCCTGGGCGCAGGCAATCCATCGATTGGCAGGATGCAGGTTGCCCTGTGGCCCGAGTACGACGACCCGGGCATACTGGTCATCTACGATGGCAGATTTGAGAACGTCTCCCAGTTTCCCATCAAAACCAGCTTTCTGGTGCCCAAGGGTGCAATTATCAACGATGCCTGCAGCCTGTCCCACGAGGGGCAGCATTTTTGTCAGCTCTACACGGTTAAAAAGACCGAAGAATTTGATCAGGTGGAGGTCTACCTGCCCTACCCCAACTTCTACCTCAGTTTTCACTTTACGGCCTTCGATATCGCCGACGAAAACCGTGCATTCAGCTACCGGATACGATCAAATCACGCCATAGAGCGCCTCGAGGTGGATATTCAGCAGCCACTTCGGTCATCGGAATTTCACCTGTCACCGACCGGCGGAGAGCTGAAGATCAGCAACAATGAAAATCATTACTACTATGCCTATGACGACCTCGAACCCGGAGACGAAACGGCTTTTAACATCGATTATGTCAAGCGCGACAATAAACCCTCGGTGGACATCAAATACTCCCGCATGACGGGGCCCAAGGTCTTCAGTTCACCCTACGAAACCCAGCGTAAGGTCAGAACTTTCGTCTACCTGCTGTTTGCCAGCGGCCTGGGCGGTGTGCTGCTATTACTGCTGTGGATGTTCCGCGCCAGGTTGTTTCATCGCGGCGCACCGAACGAGGGCGATAACGTATGAACATTCAGTTTTTACGCGTTCTGGCCATCGCGCTATGCCTCGCTAGCGCCAGTAAAGCAGCCGCCCTGACCGTGGCCGAAGTCGCCAAAGACCTCGCCTGCCCCTGCCAGTGCCCCTTAATACTGCAGGATTGCAATATGTCCTGCGGCCTGACCTGGAAGAACGAAATCGGTGAGCTGATTAATAAAGGTATGAGCAAACAGGAGATTATGGATTACTTCATAGACTCCTATGGCGACAATGCCCGCCTCACCACGGTCCAGAAAATCGAGGGCAAAATCTACCAGTACACCCGCAGTTTCGACACCCTGGACTGGGCCCTGTTGTGGTCGGGCCTTGCCACCTGGGCGCTGATCCTGTTTATCGGCATTTACCTGGGCGTTAGACGATATGTATCGCCCGCCGCTAAAGCCTCCTCCACCGAGGCGCCTCATTGAGAGCACTCTTTATTGCAGTGGGCCTGTTTCTGGCCGTGATCGGTCTGGTTTTTACCATCGGGCTGTTTCTGATTGTTGAACCGGGCACCCAGGGTAGATTTAGCCACATCGCCACCGCCGGTAAACTGTTCCTCTACAAGCACGCGCTGATCAATACCCTGTCGGAGTCGGAGTCCAGGGCGCTGTACCGAACCAGTTGTACAAAAAGATGTCACAGTACCGACGTGGTCGAAAAAACGCCCCGAACTGCCGTGGAGTGGGAATGGATTGTCGACAGAATGAACACACCGGAGCGCGCCGACCTCAGCCGGCAACAGGCCCGCGGCATCACCGAATACCTGCAGCGCCACTTCCTCAGCAAGGTGCCCACCATACTGCCCGAACAGACCATGGCATTTCTCAGGCGGCACCTGTGGAAGTCGGACTTTGGGGAGCAAGATATTTACCTGGACCTCATCTATATTCCCACCCTGCACAGGGCCCTGTTGCCCTATCTGGTGGCGGGGCGGTCTGCAGGTCTGTCCACGGAGCCGGACGCAGGGCCGACATTTGTTCTATACATCAACACCCACCAGGGCACTGTTCCTCCCTGGGACCTGACCGAACTGGCAGTGATGCGCGACGGACAAGGCCGAGAAATGCGTGCGATCGGTTGGCAGGTGGTTTACGATGACGGGCAGGAACACCACCGGCAGGGGCTGCTCTCTTTTCCAGCCATCGACACCAGCAAACTTGCCGAGATCGAAATTGAAATTGATTTACCCGGCATGAGGAAGCGAACGTTTTTGTGGCCGCTGCCAATCCCAGACTTTAGCCCCCAATCCAAGGACTCTACCGATGTATAACAAGCTAATCCCGTTACTGGTGCTGCCAGTCTGGCTTTCGCTGCTGGCGATCTCCGGGTGCGATGGGGTGGGTTCCGGCACATCTTCAGAGGCGGTAGTGGAGGTGGCCCCCGATTTCGATCTCACCCTGCTGGAGGGCGGTAATTTCAAGCTGAGCGACCACAAGGGCAAACCGGTTGTGGTGAACTTCTTTGCCTCCTGGTGCGTGCCCTGCGGAGCCGAGAGCCCGGTCATGGAAAAAATGTACCAGTCCTACCTGAGCGAGGGGGTCTCTTTTGTCGGCGTGGCGGTGAACGATACCGAGTCAAAAGCGCGGGAATTTATCGAAAAATACGGCCTCACTTTTCCATCAGGCCTCGATGACAGTGGCGAAATCAAGGATGCCTTCGGTGTCTATGGCATGCCAACCACCTATTTTATCGACGGCAATGGGATGATCAGCTACCTGCATCCAGGCGGTGTTACCGAACGGTTAATGGAGCACGAGATAGACAAATTGCTGGCCACCGAGGTGGTGAATGAAACCTGAGTCCAGGCCCTGCCTGGGAACCCTGCTGCTGTGCCTGACCCTTCTGGCCGGCTGCCAGGAGAGCGTCGATGTGCAGGCCGTCATCGGCCAACCGGCGCCCGCCTTTAGCCTCACGCTGACCGATGGCAAGAGCATGCAGGTCGATGGTCTACCGGGAAACGCCCGGGCAATCACCTTTATGTCCTCCTGGTGTCCCTGTTCCAACGAGTCCATTCCCCTGTTAAAGAAAATGCACGCCCAGTTCCAGGGGCGGGATATCGACTTTCTGATGGTGGGCATCCAGGACCCCGAGAGCAAGTTTACCCGCTTTGTCGCCGACTACGAACTGCCCTTTCCCGCAGGCTACGACCAGGGCAACATCATCGCCAGAACCTACGGTATTAACGCGCCACCCACCACCGTGTTTATCGACAAAAACGGCACTCTGAAACGCATCTTCTACGGCAACATCAAGGACATGGAGGCCGATGTCTTCCAGTGGGTCGAGGAGATCCTGTAGTGAATATGCTCACTGCACTGGGGGGCGGTTTTTCATCCTTTTTCTCCATCTGGCAAGCCTGCATTTTGCAGATCAGCCCCTTTTTTATGGTATATCTGGTGGGGCTTTATCTGGCCACTGAAAAATCCAGCACGCCCTCGGGCCGATTCCACATGCTGCTACCCTGTATCGCCTACACTCTGGGGTTCAGCATTATTTACGCGCTGCTGAGCGCGCGAGGACTGGGCACAGGCCGCCTTCTTATCTCCCACATTAATAACCTGAGAATGGTAGCCGGCGTTTTCATTGCCCTTATCAGCCTGCATTTTATGCTGTCAGTACGCATAAAATCCCTGGCTGCCCTGCCCGGCATAATCGCCCGGGGACTGCTTCCTCTGCTGGTGGGCCTCTCCTTTGCCATTATCTACTCGCCCTGTGTCACGCCAATCTATGCAAAGATCTTGCAGATAGCGGTGGTGACGGAGACGGCAACCCGGGGAGCCACTCTGGCCTGGGCCTACGGTGTCGGTATGGGACTCTCTTTTACGGTGGTCGGTCTGCTATTGGTTTTCAGTCTTCGCAACATGCCCTTCCAGTACAAGGCGCGAGCGAGTTATTTTTGTGCCACTGTTCTGGGCATTCTGGCATTAATGAACATCACCGGCGTGATGGTCTACTACAAGGCTTTCTTTCTGGGTCTACTGGTATAAATCTTGACGCCCTCAGACTCACCACAGCCAGCAAAAAAAAGGGGCGGAGGAACAAAACCCCTGATATTTGGTATTGTTCTCACGCTTCTTGCACTGCTCAATATCGCCTTTTCACTGCTTAACAAAACGACCATCGATCCGTTCTATCTGCTGCTTACTGCGTTGGGTATTGCTCTGGCAATGTTTGGAGCCTGCAAAAAGGGCAAGCCTGGTTAGTGCCCATCCGGATGGCCGGCCCCCGGATGGCCGGCCCCAGTAAATGCTGCTTTTTTTTTATTAGACATTGGAGACGGCTGCAAAGGTTAGCTGTTTTGGACACCTTTGAGCTCGCCGATCGGAGGCCTGTTTTCAGGGGTCGGAGGCACAAGGATGTGCCGGAGAGCCTTGCCGCGCAGGGACGCGCG
>JABHWT010000186.1 GCA_018657645.1 Halieaceae bacterium
AGAGCGCTGGAGGCCCTCGGCGTGCCCATTATCGGAACGAGCCCCGATGCTATTGATCGCGCTGAAGACCGCGAGCGATTTCAGAAAATGATTCAGAAGCTGGGCCTCAGGCAGCCGAACAATACGACCGTGCGTAGCACCGAAGAGGCCATTGTAGCGGCGCAGAGTATTGGTTATCCCCTGGTAGTGCGCCCCTCCTATGTGCTGGGTGGGAGAGCGATGGAAATCGTGTATCGCGAGGAGGATTTGTTGCGGTATATGCGCAATGCGGTGCAGGCTTCAGACGATTCTCCGGTTCTCCTGGACAGTTTTCTAAGTGCCGCGATCGAAACCGATATAGACGCGGTTAGCGATGGCAAGGACGTTGTAATTGGTGCCATCATGCAACACATAGAGCAGGCGGGAATTCACTCGGGAGATTCCGCCTGTTCCCTTCCCCCCTATAGTCTGGCGGAGGAAGTGCAGGATGAGATGCGAGAGCAAGTCAAGCAAATGGCACTTGAACTGAAGGTCAAAGGTTTAATGAACGTGCAGTTGGCGTGGCAGGACGACGAAATTTATGTCATTGAGGTCAATCCACGAGCCTCCCGGACCGTACCCTTCGTATCCAAGTGCATTGGAACGTCGCTGGCGAAGGTGGCGGTGCGTACTATGGTGGGTCAGAGTTTGGCAGATCAGGGCTTTACCAGAGAAATCGTACCGCCCTATTTCGGTGTAAAAGAAGCGGTAATGCCATTTAACAAGTTTCCTGGCGTCGACCCGATTCTAGGCCCTGAAATGAAGTCAACCGGGGAAGTTATGGGCACCGGAGACACCTTTGCCAATGCCTTTGCAAAGGCTCTACTAGCTGCGGGCGGTCAGCCACCCAAGGGTGGTACTGCGCTTCTCAGCGTAAGGGATGTAGACAAGCCTGGTGCGATTGTAGTTGCCAGAACCCTGATTGAATTGGGATTTAACCTGGTTGCTACCGGTGGTACCGCACAGGCCATTGAGGCAGCGGGTTTAAGTGTACGCAGGGTTAATAAAGTACTTGAGGGACGCCCGCATATTGTCGATATGATAAAAAATGACGAGGTAGATTTGATTATCAATACAACCGAAGGTCGTCGGGCGATTGCCGACTCGGCCTCTATTCGCGCCAGTGCCGAAGTCCATCGTGTGACCTATACTACCACTCTGACGGCGGCGGAAGCGATGTGCATGGCTTTAAAACTGAAGGGAGACTCTGTCGTTCGCCGGCTGCAGGACTTACATAGGAGTATTGAGCAATGAACAAAGTACCGATGACGGTCGTTGGGGAGGCGGCACTGCGTGAGGAACTGGATAAACTGAAGCGAGTGGACCGACCGCGAATTATTGAGGCAATTGCCGAGGCGCGCGCACACGGTGACCTGAAAGAAAATGCAGAGTATCACGCGGCCAGAGAGCAGCAGAGTTTTGCCGAGGGTCGCATAATGGAGGTCGAGTCCAAGCTCTCCGGAGCCCAGATTATCGACGTTACGACGATCGCCAAAACAGGTAAAGTCATCTTTGGCACAACCGTCGACCTTATCAATACTGAAACTGATGAAATGGTGACTTACCGCATTGTGGGCGAGGATGAGGCCGACGTGAAAAGTAATCTGATTTCTGTCGGCTCACCTATTGCCCGTGCCCTGATCGGCAAAGAAGAGGGGGACATTACTGTGGTAAAGGCGCCCGCGGGGGATATTGAGTATGAGATAGACCAGGTGCGCCACATATAGCCGGGTGTGGAATCATCTGGAATTCTTGCGTGTTTGCCGTCCTACGTACCATTGAATAAGACGATCGACCAGGCCTTTTTCCTCTCCCTTTCCAACAGAGCTAGCGGCGCTCAGGTCTAGTTCGGCGCCGCCCGCTTTATACTGTTCACTGAACATTTCAAGTACTTTCTTTTTCACCATCTGGCGTAGTGGTACATGAGCCAGCATGCCGTAAGTGGCAGCACCGCCCTGCTCAGCTAGTTTCGGGTTGGCCTTCACTGTTTCCACAGCCTGAGCCAGGTCTGCAATATACTGGTCCACAACTCGCAAGTGCTGGGCAGTGACCATGGCGTGCAAGCCCGAGGGAAATTGATTGCGATCCACCTGCCAGCCCTGGGCATCCATCTGGTCGCCAACTGCAAAAATGTCGACGTCCCCACTGGTGGATCGAAAGGCAAATACCGGCCCCTTGGGCGAACCCATGACCTGCAATTCGGGAATCGAATTGATGCCGGCCTTCAGTTTATTAACAGCCAGTAGTGTGTCCCTGGCCAACTCACGGTAACCGGACTTACCAAAATACTGCAATACACTCCAGGCCGCTGCATAGGAGCCGCCGGGGCGAGTACCCAATAGTGCGGGTGAAGCGAACACGCCACCGGGCCAGTCCTGATAGACAAACATCTGATATCTTAAATAGTCCAGGTTGCGATAGGTAATGGTCGAGGCCCCCTTGGCGGCATAGCCATACTTATGGATATCGGCTGATATCGAGGTTACCCCCTGTACACGATAATCCCAGGGTGGCATCGGCTCACCATTCATTTCCATAAAGGGCAGAATATAGCCGCCAACACAGGCATCCACGTGCAGTGGAATAGAACGTTTTTGAGCGATCTCGCCCATTGCTTCAATCGGATCGATTGTACCGTGGGGATATTCCGGCGCACTACCCAGAATCATCACTGTGTTGCGGTTTATCATTTTCTTGAGCTTTTTCAGGTCGGGGGTGAGGTCTTCGAGCAGAGGAACCAGCCGAATTTTCACTCCAAAATATTCAGATGCTTTAAACCAGGCTACATGGGCAGTTTCGCAGATGATCATTTCGGGCTTTTTTACTCTGCGCTGATCGCGTGCCATGTCCCGGTAGGTTTTGACTGCCATCAGGCAGCTTTCGGTTCCTCCAGAGGTGACGACGCCGCACACATCCTCGGTTCCATGTAAAATATCGGCGGTGGCACTGATGATATCTGTCTCAAGTTTCTTCAGGCTCTTGAATGCAGTTGGATTAAGGCCATTTTCGCAGGCATAACGGTGATATGACTCTTTTACAAAGGCGGCGTGCTGCTCGTCGATGTAGTACACCAGACTCCACGCCCTGGCATCTTTGTACCGTGGGTCGTGTTCTTTGAAGGCTTCTAGCTGCGCGAGAACCTCCTCGCTGCTTTGGCCCTGGTCCGGCATTGGTTTGTGCATTTTATTTCCTCGCTAAGATACTGGGGATCCATGGTAGCATTGTGGCCGCAGCATTGAACTTATCAACCCCAACTAAAACACTCCGGACTAATGACCCAAAAGAAACCACCCCGTCTGTTGCTACTCCAGATCCGCGATGAAGTTCGGGTTCGACAGGAAGAGCACGAGAGCTTTGCACAATATTGTGAACTGCCGAAGGAGTGCATCGATATTCATAATGTGTTCGACAAGCCGGAGTTTGGATTGGAAATTGTCGCGGGTTACGATGCCCTGCTGGTAGGCGGTGCCAGCGAAGCGTCGGTCGGAGAACCCGATCGCTATCCTTTCGTGCCGGCCAGTATTGCACTGATGCGCGACTGCATTGGCCAGGGCGTTCCGGTTTTTGCCTCCTGCTTCGGTTTTCAATTGGCGGTCCTGGCCCTGGGCGGCACCATTATCAAAGATGAGAGTGGTTTTGAAATGGGATCTATTCCGATTTCTCTGCACCCGAACGCGGCCCAGGATATCCTCATGCACGACCTTCCCAACCCCTTTATGGCCATTGCCGTTCACCGGGAACGTTCTGTGGAATGCCCGCCGGGCGCAGTCGAACTCGCCTTTACTCAACCGTGCTGCCACGCATTTAAAGTTATCGACAAGCCTTTTTGGGCGTTCCAGTTTCACCCCGAAGTGGACCGGGCCTGCCTGGTTGAGCGACTGTCTATTTTCAAGGAACAGTATACCGATGGCGACGATCATTTGGAGGAGGTTCTTGCCGGCGCTGTGGAGACGCCCTGGTCCAATCATTTACTGCGCAGTTTTGTGGAGCGTGTGGTATTGGCCTGAGGTGCCGTGGCATTGTTCAGAGGTGCCCTAGCTTGAGGTGCATGATACCGCCAAAAGTGGCGAAGATGGGATCGCCGTTGGGTAGGATTTGTAGGGCCAGCATTATCGGATTAAAGCGTGCACTGGAACCCAGGGTGTACACGGCTCGGGTCTTCCCGGTATCCCAGTCCAGAGTTTCCATTACCCAGCGACCCTCCTTCAATCCAACCACGTGCAACTGGCGGTTTTTCATAGCAACAACGGGAGTGCTATTAGGGCTGGAT
>JABHWT010000458.1 GCA_018657645.1 Halieaceae bacterium
CCTTGCCTGCACTTGCCAATAAGTCGATTCTCCTGGCGGGCTTCAGTCAGGGGGGGTGGGTCGCCCCAATTGCCAGCCAGTTGACGACGAACATAGATGCCATGCTTGTGGCCTACGGTCCTGCGGTTCAACTGCATGAAGAAGACCGTTGGGGCTACGCCTATTGGCTCGGGCAGGAAGGCTACGCTAGCGATGACATTGCAAAGGCAGACCAGCTGCACGCAATTCTGATGGATATGCTCAGCCGAGGGAGACTAGACCGCTGGCATGAGTTGAAACCGCTTCTGAAGCGTTACCGCGACGAGGCATGGTACAAAAAAGCTCTCAGTGGTACGGATTCGACACTAGGGGCGGTTCTGGACAGTCCTGTCCCTCTAACGCTAATGGTTTGGTGGGGGAAGCTATTCGGATTTGATACCTTCGAGAATTACGACCCCATGGAGACTCTGCAAAATATGTCTGTGCCCAGTTACTGGCTGTTTGCAGGAGAGGACTCCAGCATGTCAACACCAGGTAGTATTGAGCAGCTGTCCCGCTTAGCAGAACGAGGCCAACCCATCGCATTCAAAATCTATCCGCAGACCGAGCACGGCATCGTACAATTCAAGACTCTCGGCCCACGTGACCGGCAGGCGGTGTCTTTTCATCCGGCGTATTTCAACGATATGATCGATTGGTTGAAAGCAATGGCACGCAAAGCAGCCGCATCTCCCGACTGATTTCCAACATAGTTAGAAGCGGAGGCGAATTTTAGCGATGATTTGTTCGGCGTCTACCTCGTCCCAGCCATTCTGAAACAGGTTCCAGGGGCCGCCTGAGATATCGTCATCGGCCCACAAACCGCCGCGGGAATACACCAGAAAAATATCTGACAGGGGTTGTATCTCGTAGCGGTAGCGAATCTGCAGGGCAGTGCGGCTAAGGGAAAAGTCTTCAACCGGTCTGCCCGAGGGGCGCAGGTGGCCGCTGCCACCTATGTCGAAGCCACTGATCGCCTCCGCCTGTATACCCACCCACTGGAATTTCAGTCGAACCTCCTGTCGGGTGGAGGGGTACCAGTCGAGACGAATGTCAGTTTCGATGTGATCGGCGCGGAAAGTTGCCATTTGTTCGCTGGGGTGATCCCACAGCAGCCACTCCTTGTGATACTCGTAACTCAAGCTGCCCCCCAGGGTGAGCCTCTCGGTGACATAGTATTGTGGGACAAAACCCACGGCGCCGCCAAATTCCTCGGTGCCCTCCTGGTAGATAGCCGCCTTTAACTTAAACGTATAGTCGCCACCCCGGGGGTTTAAATACTCGGTATCTATCCATTGTTGTGCAGGTAGTTTCACATCGCCGTGCCCGCGAGACACCAGGTCATCAATTCCCGCAGGCTGCGCACCCACTACCATGTGCACAGACTCGGTGGTTTTGAAATCCACGTGTCCGACCAGCCCTGCCCAGGGTAGCAGGCGATCGCCATCCGCATTGGTTTGGTAGGTGCCCTCCAGGTAGGCATAGCTGGAGAGGAGGCTGGAATCTTCACCATACTGCAATTGGTCGTTACGAATCTGCCCACTGATACTACCTACGTCATTGCGCCCCATGAACCCCATGTCATTCATATCGTAATGCTCGCCGTAGTAGGAGCCGTTAACGCTATACCGCCACTCGTCATTGGGGGCGAACTTCCAACTGCCCCAGGCCATAATATCCTCTTCGCTCTCTTCACCTTCATCGATCGAGCTGAGCGCTATTTGACCGCGTACCCGGGTGAATTCCGAATAATTCCAATCCATATCCAGCGCATTGACCATGGCCTCGCGGTCCAGGGTGGGACGATCGACATAGGTGAGGCTGTGGCCGAAGGTGATGTCGTCGATCCGGCTTTGTAGCCGTGTGGCAAGATAGTTGCGACCATCGCTATTGCGGCTGTCACCTTCGGTGACCCCAAACAAGCCGAAATCCACTCCGTCGCCGTAATGGCTTAGCTTGAGTGCAACATCGATATCGGTAATCGTCTCGTCCCGGCTATCACTGGCGGCACCAATGCGCCGGGTGTGTATGAGTCGGTCGCCATTGGGCACGTTATTGGTAAACAGGGCCTGGTTCTCGGTAAAAAAAGGCCGCTTCTCAGAGAAGAAAGTTTCAATGGCGGTAAAGTTAACAACCAGGTCGTCGCTCTCTACCTGCCCAAAACCCGGGTTGATCGCCGCAGTGATTTGGGTGTTGCTGTCCGGTCGCCACACCATATCAAGACCCGCCTTCCACTCGTCCTCGGCGTTCTCAATATCACTGCCATAGGTCAGGTAGGGGAAAAAGTCCAGGGTTGAGGATTTTACCTGCTCGACTTCCACCGGGTGCCAATCTGTTAAAAAGGTCGGGCGGGAATAGGAGGCCTCGGGATAGGCGAAGCGAAGAGACTCGTCGTATACCACCCGTGCAAAGTACATCTTCATGGTCTTGCGGCCATCGGTGGCCTGGGACATGGGAGCAACAGTCCAGGGAATATGTAGCTCGGAGTACCAGTAGTCCTCGGTTTGCGAAGTCTGGCCATACCAGTCCCCATCCCAATCCAGGGAGAAGGAACTGGGCCCAAAGATTGAATCCTGCTTGGTGGCAGCCAGACCCAGAGTGAAATCATAGCCCGACAAGCCGCTGCCATCGAAATCAATGCCCACCATGTTGCGGTCGGCCTGGATGTGGGCA
>JABHWT010000436.1 GCA_018657645.1 Halieaceae bacterium
CGCTTCGAGAATAGTGATCACGCTACTCTTGTCGTCCAGCGCGCCGCGACCGTATATGATCCCGTCGACCTGGTCACCAGCAAAGGGCGGCCGATGCCATTGGTCTTCGGTACCCGGTATCACAGGTACGACATCATAATGGGCAGTTAGCAGCACCGGTTTGAGGGAGCTGTCCCTGCCCTTCCAGATATACAGTGGTGTGTAGTGTGCTATGAGAACCCGCTCTGCGCGTTGGTGCAGGTGTGGGTAAGCCTGTTGCAGGAAATCCAGAAACGCCTCAAACGGTGGGGAATTGAACACCGTGCCCGGCTGGTATGAAATAGTTCGAAAGCGTATGGCGCGACTCATATTTTGGGCCAGGCGATCGACATCAACCGCCTGTTGAACGCGCTCTACCCCTGCAAAATCGGGCGATTGCAGGGTCAATGTGTTGCCCAGCAGAACGAGCAGTAAAACAAAAAAAGCGACAAGGATAATTCGGAGCATGACTCTCTCTTTATGTGTTAGATAGGAAAAATGGCGAATTTCAGCATTCGATACAAGCCATTTCACTCGCCCAGCGGTAATCCGGCTTCCCCGAAGGCGAGCGAACAACCTCATCCACCACTACCAGTCGCCGTGGAATTTTATATCCGGCAATAACCTGTCGACAGTGGTCTTGTATCGATTCCAGGGTGGGTGTGCTGTGACCATCCCGGACCTGGATCAACGCACACACGGCACTACCCCAACGTTCATCCGGTACGCCGGTGACGGTTACATCATAGATAGCGGGGTGGGATTTAACAGCCGAATCAACTTCCTCGGGGAAGATTTTTTCTCCGCCCGAGTTAATGCATTGGGAGCCGCGACCGAGCATGGTAATCGAGCCATCTGCCTCAAACAGAGCGGAGTCGCCAGAAATGGCGTAGCGCGTGCCATTTGTCCCCTGAATAAAAGTTTCAGCTGTTTTTTCCTCGTCCTTGTAGTAGCCCAGTGGGATATAGCCACTGCGAGCAACGACACCCACAACCGGACTCCCAGGCGACAGCGGTAACAGCGTTTCGGAATCCAGCACAATGGCGCCATTACCAGGGGTCACCGTAGGCCCCCCTTTCATTTCCTGGCCCTTGGCAGCCATCACTATGCCGGTGCCACCGGTTTCGGAGGAGCCAATGGAGTCAAATAACACCAGCGATGGGAAATACTCAAAGAACTGATCCTTGACCGACTGTGAAAATACCACGGCAGAACTGGCCAGCAGAAAGAATGAGGATACATCCAATGTTGCACCAATTTCTCGATAAACCTCGATCAATGGTCTGGCCATTGCATCACCGGTAATAAACAGCCCGTTGACTTTTTCCCGTTCAATCAGCCGCCAGGTTTCCTGGGCATCAAATTTTTCCGCCAGAACCACGCGGTGTCCCTCAAATGCACGCCCCATCACAGCCCACTGCGACGCACCATGCATTAGCGGCGCCAGTGGGAACATGGTCACCGCACCACCCGCTCCCCTGGCGACCACGTCCATGGGGGTTTTAGCCAGCTCACCCGTGGTTTGATCAACACCTCCACCTAGCGCAAAAAAAACATCCCGGTGGCGCCACACCACGCCTTTGGGCATGCCAGTGGTGCCACCCGTGTAGAGCATATACAGGTCATCGCCGGATCGTGGCGGAAAATCCCGTGCTTCAGACTCCGCGGCCAGCGCCGCTTCATAGTCTATGGTGTCTATCTCGCCGACATCGACATTGCTACCGTCTTCAATCATCACCGTGTGTTGAAGCAGTGGCAAACTGTCGATCACATGCTCCACACGAGGAATAAACTGTCGTGCTACCACCACGGCTTTCAGGTCGGCGTTTTTAAAAACATAGGCCAGTTCCTGTTCTACGTAGCGGTAATTAATGTTGACCCAGATCGCCCGCAATTTGAACACAGCCCATAAAGTTTCCACCCATTCAACGCAGTTATAGGCGTAGATCCCAACATGGTCGCCCACGCCAATGCCCTGCCTCGCCAGGTGGTGCGCCAATTGGTTGGCCCGCTGATCCATTTCTCGATAGGTGCGCCGTTCCTCTCCCGCTACCAGATACTCACGGTCGGGGTAGGTGTCGACTGCCAATTCAAACACATCGGCCAGGTTGAACTGCATGTGGTACTCCATAAAGCCTGTATCGCGCCAAACACAGTGGTTCTAAGGCTGGTATTTGTCAGCGCCTTTCAATCTTCTTATACTCGTGATCCATGTGGTATTCAAGCGGGCGGGGCCGAACTCGAGATGAGGCTATCTGTTGCCTCCCGCTTTTCCGTCAACTATCGGCATCGCGTAAAAAGAGGACCGTCCCATGGGCTACAAGAGGTTGGATCGGGATTTTTCCAACGATGGCCTGCGATGTGCAGCCTGGCTATATCTGCCCGACGAAGTACAGCGCCCCCCGGTAGTGATTATGGCCCATGGATTTGCAGGGGAGCGTACGTTTTGCCTGCCAGCCTTCGCTGAAAAATTTGTTGATCAAGGGCTTGCGGTTGTGCTTTTTGACTACCGCAATTTCGGAGACAGCGCCGGAGAACCACGCAACTGGGTTGACCCCGACCGGCACCGCAGCGATTGGAAGGCTGCATTGGCCCACGTCCGGTCACTCCCCGAGGTGGACAGCTCCCGTATTGCACTGTGGGGATCTTCCTTCAGCGGGGGTCACGTCATCTGCACTGCGGCCGAAGATGGCGACATACGAGCCATTGTCGCACAGGTACCCTATGTCGGCGGCGCCACCGATGCAAAACCAAGCCCCGGGTTTGTCCTTAAAGTCTTGTGGGCACTGCTGCTGGACAAACTCAAAACTGCAATTACCGGTCAGCCCCACTGGATTCCAGCCATTGCCAGGCCCGGAGAATTTGGCATCATGACTGCCGCGGAGGCACAGGATTACTGGACCCTGCTACCCCCGGGATCTACCTGGCAAAACCGGGTACCCGCTCGCATTCTTTCCAAAGTATCCTCCTACAGACCTGTGGATCTGGCGGACGGGGTTAATTGCCCTGCACTGCTGGTGCTAGGTGAACAGGACGAAACCACACCACCAGCCCCTATTCGGGCCTGTTTTGACAAACTGCCTCTAGGCGAACTGATGAGTCTCGACTGCGGTCACTTCGCCGTCTATAGCGGCCCAATGTTTGAGCAGGTCGTGGCTAGAGAGGCGGCTTTTCTGACCGAACACCTTGGAGCCTGAGTCGATGGAAGTACAGCCTTTAACTTTCTCAAAAGCAATTGTCCGCACACCCAGCGAAAGCATGGTAGACGGCCTAACAACTGCCGGGCTGGGTGCGCCGGACTACGGCAAGGCATTGGACCAGCATCGACTGTATATTGAAGCCCTTAAGACCTGTGGTCTGGAGGTCATTGTTCTACCAAAGGATGAACGTTTTCCGGATGCGACCTTTGTAGAGGACACCGCTCTTGTTACACCTCACTGTGCCATTATTACCAATCCTGGCGCGCCATCGCGAACAGCGGAGACCGGGATTATCCGGGAAACCATTGCCGGCTTATTCGATCACACCGAATCGATTGAAGGCCCAGGCACAGTAGAGGCGGGAGATATCATGATGGTTGGCTCTCATTTTTATATCGGTCGCTCTGAGCGCACTAATGAGAATGGTATTCAACAAATGATAGGATTGTTGGAGCAGTACGGCATGACCGGCTCTAGCGTCACCATGAAAGAAGTACTACACCTGAAAACCGGCCTGAGCTACCTGGAAAACAATAATCTTATTATCTGTGGGGAGTTTCTAACCGCGCCCGAATTCCGACAATTCAACCATCTAACTATAGAACCACAGGAAAGCTACGCAGCCAATTCAGTATGGATCAACTCCACCGTACTGGTCCCTGCCGGGTACCCCAAAGCCAGAGCACTGATCGAGCAAGCCGGTTACCAGACCATTGCACTGGATGTATCTGAGTTTCGAAAAATAGACG
The DNA here is from genome assembly GCA_018657645.1 of Halieaceae bacterium. Lineage (GTDB taxonomy): Bacteria > Pseudomonadota > Gammaproteobacteria > Pseudomonadales > Halieaceae > JBALVT01. The sequence goes on from JABHWT010000436.1 coordinate 3,968, forward strand.
GGGGCCTAAGCTGTCTTTCACTGCGCTGGTAGCGAGGGTACAGCGGCGCTAGAGGGTGTCGATGATTTGCCGCGCCGCAGCATAGGCCGTCATAGTTTGTTTCTCCACGCTATCCTCGAGCTGTGGTAAAAGAGCCCCTGCCCTGGCATTCTGGTCCAACTTTAAGAGCAGCATTTCGTTGATCAGTTGATGCATCCAATCGCGGTTCTGCGTCGCGCGCTTGCGTTGAAACGACTGGTTCTCCAGAGCCTGCAGGTAATAATCGACAACCATGTCCCATAGTGTATCTACACCGCGGTTTTCAAGTGCGGAGCAAGTCATCACCGGCGGCGTCCAGAATCCCGGGTGACGCAGCAAGTTCATGGCACTGGTGTAATGACCCTGCGTTATTTTCGCCATCGCCTCGCCATCACCGTCAGTTTTATTAATGACCAGCGCATCGGCTAGCTCAACAATACCTTTCTTGATGCCCTGCAATTCATCACCACCACCGGGGAGCATCAGCACCATAAAGAAATCCACCATGGCCGCCACCTGATACTCAGATTGGCCGACACCCACAGTCTCTACCAGAATCACGTCAAAACCAGCCGCTTCGCACAGCAGGACGGTTTCTCTGGTTTTCTGTGCCACTCCCCCCAAGGCGCCAGAGGAAGGTGACGGCCGAATAAATGCCGTCTCGCAGCGCGAAAGCTCTTCCATTCGGGTTTTGTCCCCCAGAATAGACCCTCCGGCTATTGGAGAACTGGGGTCGACCGCAAGCACCGCCACGCGCTTGCCCTGCCCAATCATGTGCAGGCCGAACACTTCGATAAATGTAGACTTACCCACTCCGGGGACCCCCGTAACCCCTATGCGTATGCTATTGCCAGTCGCGGGTAAAATTTCTTCCAGGATGCTCTGGGCCTGCTCCCGGTGTTGTGGCAGGCTGCTTTCTACCAGTGTAATGGCCTTGGCCAGGGATCGACGGTTACCCTTCAATAAATCCTGTACCAAAGAACTATCCACTTAAGCCTGCGCTTTACAAACTGCGTCCAAAACCTCCCGGGCGCACGTGGGGATGGGTGTACCGGGGCCAAAAATGCATTTCACGCCCATCTGATACAGGTCCTCGTAGTCCTGCTTTGGAATAACACCGCCGGCAATTACAATAATGTCATCTGCACCCTGTTTTTGCAGCTCCTCAATTAGCTGCGGTAGAAGGGTTTTGTGTCCAGCGGCTAGCGAAGAGGCCCCCACCACGTGAACGTCATTTTCAATGGCCTGCCGGGCAACTTCCTCCGGCGTGGAAAACATAGGCGATAAATCAATATCAAAGCCGACATCGGCAAATGCGGTAGCCACAATTTTCGCGCCGCGATCGTGTCCATCCTGACCCATTTTACAGACCAGCATGCGCGGCCTGCGGCCGTGTTGGCTGACAAATGCGTCGACATCCTCGCCTATACGCTTCCAGTCCTCATCTTCCTCAAAGGCGGAGCCATATACACCGGATACCGTTTGTGCCTGTGCGCTGAATCGTCCAAATTCACGTTCCATAGCGAATGAGATCTCCCCGACCGTAGCGCGACAACGGGTTGCCTCCAGAGCCAGGTCCAGCAAATTGCCGTCACCGCTCACCGCGCACTGATATATGGCTTCCAGGCTTGCCTCAACCGCTGCCTCATCGCGACTTTTGCGAATAGTCGTCAGCCTGTCTAATTGTGCCTTGCGAACGGCCTGGTTGTCGATCTCCAGTATTTCAACTTCACTGTCCGAAATGTCCAGCTGATACTTGTTCATCCCTACAATAACATCATCGCCACGATCAATACGCGCCTGCTTACGTGCCGCCGCCTCTTCGATGCGCAGCTTTGGCATACCGCTCTCTATGGCCTTGGCCATGCCGCCTGCCCGCTCCACTTCCTCGATCAGGTCCCAGGCTTTATCGGCAATATCCTGGGTTAGACTTTCCATCATGTAAGAACCACCCCAGGGGTCAACCACTTTGGGGATGCCGGTCTCTTCCTGAATAATCAACTGGGTGTTTCTGGCAATTCGGGATGAAAACTCTGTGGGTAGTGCTATGGCCTCATCCAGCGCATTGGTGTGCAAGGATTGAGTGCCACCAAACACCGCTGCCATCGCTTCGATGGTCGTTCTCACTACATTGTTGTAGGGGTCTTGCTCGGTCAGGGACCATCCTGATGTCTGGCTGTGGGTGCGCAACATAGAGCTTTTGGGGTTCTTGGGTTGGTATTCGCTGACGATGCGTGTCCACAATAAGCGTGCGGCGCGAAGTTTGGCGATCTCCATGTAAAAATTCATACCGATGCCCCAAAAGAAGGACAGGCGCGGTGCGAAGTCATCGATGTTCAACCCTGCTCCCAGGGCAGTGCGGATATATTCCTTGCCATCTGCCAGAGTATAGGCCAGTTCCAATGCCGCATCGGCGCCCGCTTCCTGGATGTGGTATCCGGAAATTGAAACGGTGTTGAATCGTGGCATTTCACGGGTGCAGTAGGCGATGATATCACCGATGATCTTCATGCTGGGCTCGGGCGGGTAAATATAGGTGTTGCGCACCATGAACTCTTTCAGTACGTCATTTTGAATCGTGCCCGCCAGTTTTTCCCGGCTTACGCCCTGTTCTTCTGCGGCGATAATATAACCGGCTAATACCGGCAACACCGCCCCATTCATGGTCATTGATACCGATACTTTGTCCAGCCCAATACCATCGAACAGTACTTTCATATCTTCCACCGAGTCGATGGCAACGCCGGCTTTGCCGACATCTCCGACGACTCTCGGATGATCGGAGTCGTATCCACGGTGGGTAGCAAGATCAAAAGCAACCGAAACACCCTGCCCGCCGGCCGCCAGTGCCTTCCGATAAAATGCATTGGATTCTTCGGCGGTGGAAAAGCCCGCATACTGCCGAATGGTCCAGGGGCGCCCTGCATACATGGTGGCCTGGGGGCCACGGATATAAGGAGCCATTCCGGGCATGGTATCGGCGTACTCGAGAGTCTCGACATCCGCCGCGGTATACAGGGGCTTTACGGGAATGCCCTCCGCCGTGTGCCAGGTCAAGTGATCCGGACTTACTCCCTTCATCTGCGCAGCCGCCACCTCGCTCCAGTTCTCGGGTGTCGATGCCTCCTTATCGTAAATCTTGTCACTCATCGCTCTGACTTCCATTGGTGCTGGCCCGGTAATCGTCAGCGGGCTGATTTATCTCGATCAGTACCCCATCACAATCCTTGGGGTGGATGAAAATCACTTTGGAGCCGTGGGCACCGGGTGTAGGTGCATCGGCGAGGAAGCGATACCCTTTTTGCTGAAGGCGGGCAATATCTTCCTCAATGTTGTCGGAGCGGAAGCACAGGTGATGCAAACCACCCCCTTTTTTAGCCAGGTAGGTCGCTATTGCCCCCTCGCCGTTCATGGGGTGGACCAGTTCAATACTGGTGGCAGGAACGGGAAAGAACGCGGTGCTGGTTTTAGCCGCAGTGACGTCTTCACGGCCCTCAAAGTGCAGTCCAAAGTCATCCATAAAGCGCTTGATAGCCCGTTCGATATCCGGCACGGCAACGGCTATATGATCCAGAGCAACTATCATTTCAGCTCTCCCAGTCGATTTGCTGCAGGAATTCACGGGTCGTCGCGCGGCGTCTTTGAGCCACGTCTTCTGGGGATTCCACCACCATTAGCTCATCGGGGGTAATCTTGAACAGGGGTTGTCCCTTGCTGATTATGAGGCCATCGGTATCGACAAGCACCTTGTCGATAGTGCCGGCAAAGGGCGCTCGCACCTTGTTAAACATCTTCATCACCTCGACAATATACAAGGTGTCACCCGCTTCAAAATGGTCGCCCTCGCGAACGTAAAGCTCGTGCTCGGGTGTTTCTCTGCCGTAAAACATACCGCCGCTTACGGCAATAATTTCATCAGATTTAGCGATGGGAGGCGGCGCCAGAACCTTGACCATGGCCTCCTGCAGATCGCCCTCACTCAGCGACTCGGGAATATGAATACTGAGGTCGGTATTGACCGTCAAGGCATAAAAACCGGTGGCCTGTGCAATATAGGGAACAACGGCGAGAATGTCTGTACCTGCCTGAAACCCTTTGTGGGAAGCGCGAATCTGCTGCCACAACGCGGAATCCAGGCCGCTGGGAGGGTCCTGAATCGCCAGCTTCGACTGCAGTTCAATCCAATCCTCAACGCCGAGTCGCATATAAACCTCGTCGTAAAAATCTATCGCTTCGTGCAATAGTTCATTGTCGTGATCCCATATCATGCTGGCGGCAGCGTTGCCGGGCACATAATCCATATTGAGGAAGTGATAGGTATCGGCCAATAAGCCAAGCGGGTTCTCATTCCAACTGATTTTGCCTTCAATTACCGTATAACAGTCACGATTCAAACTCAGCCAACCACTGAGTATATGGGGCTGGGCAAACAGCAGCTCCAGGGGTCGCTGGAGCAGTGACCGCTTGAGTTCCAGTGCATTCTTCAGGGCCGCAGCAGCATCTGGGGACTGCGTCTCCAGTGCGGCTCGCGCCATGGCCTCCCAGGCGTAATCGAGATCAATGCAGTCGGCCCGCTGCTTCAGTTTTCCCACTGCGGTCAGGTAGGGTACGATAAACCGCGTGGTCGGGCGGGCATTGATGTTGTGCCCGATAAACCAGTTGACAAGGCCGTAGTGAAATTCCAGATTGGTCGCCAGTCCACTGCCCCGCATCGAGGTCTGACGAATGGTCTCAGCCAGCTGCAAATAAGCATCCAGCCGCGTCTCACCTACGGTGAGCAGTAATGCGATGTTCGAATCGTAAGCGCCAGCCAACCGGTACTTCATAAAAACGTCGGTGTCCGGATTGTGCAAGCTGATACCCTGATCGTCGCGAATTTCCCCCTCCAGGGCATCGCTCCAATGGCCTATTACACCACCGGCACTGGGTTGAAGAGCCTGGTTGGTCGCATTCAGTCTGGCCTCCACACTGTCGCTGTACCGCAGCACGCGCTCGGGCCTTGGTAGTATTGGCCCGTGGGCTGCCAGTAGCACCATAGCCTCGACCAACGACTCCACTACGAAACTCTCTTTGCTATCCTCTGGATTGGTAAATTTAAGGGCATAACATAGCTCGGTCACCCTATGTTCGACCTGAATACGAGTATTCATCTCCATGAAAAAGTGCTTATCCCTGTCTACAATACACTCAAAAGTGGACACGGAATCCAGACCTACAGCTTCGCCAAAGCGGGCCGCCTCATCCTCCATTGCAACCAGAGTATGCAGGTCCTGTGCGAGTACTTTTTCCAGGGTTGCCTGACCGCTGGCCTGGGCCTGGCTAATGGCCGCCTGTAGCGATTCTACCGACACCGACACTTCCAGCAGCTTCTGTTCATGCATCTGCAAGGAGCAGTCTCTGCCACCCATTGATATGGCCCAGTCGCCATTGCCAATGACCTGAATCTCCTGATGGCGGGTGGTTTCAATATTCAGTTCAACCAATACGTTTTTGTTGTCGCCAACGCCCGTAGTTTTCACCTCGTTGAGAATCTCGCGCACTAATTCGGCCGTTTTGGCGCAGGCCTTGTCAATTTTTTCCTGGTCCGCGCCCTCATAGGCCGTCGGCGCCGCCATAATTCGCTGGCCTTTACCTCCTCCACCACTGATTGCTTTTAGTCGAATACGATTGCTGGGGTGCTCCCGAAACATTGTGGCGACAGCCTCGGTCAGGGTCTCGCACAATTCATCCACCGTGTAGAGGTCGATGCCCTTTTCATAAGATGCCGCCAACACCCGATCAGCCTTGTCTTCCAGGCTGAGTAAGTCATCGTCCAGTACGGAGAACTCTACCCCCAGCCCCCGCTCCTGGATCAGCGTCTTCAAAGCCGCTACATCCGGGTACTTTTTTAACAGGGTTATTGCGGTGCCATTGTCTATGCCCGGTGTGACCGAAACGCCGCACTTCAGTGCAGTTCGCTTGGCTTCATCCTTGAGTCCCGCGTCGTGAACGGTTTTGGAGCAGGGGCCAATAAAATTCAGGCCGGCCTTTTCCATGGCCCGAACCATGGTTTCATCCTCGGCCATAAACCCGTAACCGGCAAAAATAGCGTTGTAGTCATTATCCCCGGCAATCCGGATGATCTGAGCAATGCGTTGATCGCGCTCCTCCTTGTTTGCACCGCTGTAATCGGGCACCCGGTGTACCCGGCTCGGGTCGGTTAGCGAGCGCAGTTCCGGCGCCAGGGCTCGTTGGTAGACAATGGAGTCTTTTTCGGAAAGCAATATCCCAAAGTGCTGAATCCCCATCTCGGAAAATACATCCATCGCCTCCTTGCGAATGGGCCCGCGGCAGATAATCAGTGGTCGCAAGTCGGCACAGTCAAACTGGGTAATCCAGCCCCCCGGCCTTCGCCCTAGGCGGCGATCGCGGTGAATCAGGGGGTTGCGCAAGTAGTGCTCGTTGGACACGCTTTTGTTCCTCAGTGAATGGCGTGATGCATTAGTGGAATTCCCGTTGCACAGACTGCAAGGGTTCCGGCTCGTAGTGTCGCAGGTAAAAATCCATGTTCCCGGTCAGAACCTGCCGCAAGTCCGACGGCATCACGATCTGCGATATTGATCCTAAGCTCAACGCTTCTTTCGGGTTCATTAGTTCCCGCTCGTAGCGCTGGGTAAGAATCTGTTCCTGGGCCTTAACCCACTGGTCAACCCGTTCATTCGCTGCTACCTGCGCTGCGTCCTCCGACAACCCGGCGCCAACCTGGGCAGCGACCTCGACGCTCATCTTGTTCGCAACAGCCGCTCGAATTTTTCTCAATTCGTCCTTATATACATATTCAACGCCGGCAGCCCCCATGACTGCAACCCTTGTTGTAGGCAGCGCTACCACAAAATCGGCTCCAGTGGCGTAGTTGTTATAGGATGCATAGGCGCCACCGAAGGCATTTCGGACCAGCACCAGAAATCGCGGTGTGCGTAAGTCGACAATTGCGTCCAGCATCGCCCTGCCCGCCTGCACGATACCGCGACTTTCCTGCTCCTTGCCTGGCAGAAACCCGGTAGTGTCTTCCAGGAATATCATGGGGATATTATACAAGTTACAAAAACGGATAAATCGCGCATTCTTGTAGGCCGCATCAATATCGATCTGACCTGATGCAACCGCTGAATTGTTTGCAACAAAACCGATAACGTTGCCCCCCATTCGGCCCAGTGCGGTAACGGTGTTGCGTGCGCGATCCTCCTGTATCTCCAGAAAATCGCCATGATCACATAGCTGCTGAATCAGGATACTGATATCGATCGGCGTGTTATATCCCGTGGGCGAGTTAAATGCCTTCTTCAACAGAATATCAATATCCCAGGTCTTGCGACTTACGGGGTCCGAAGAGGCTTGCACTGGCGCCAATTCGGCATTGTTACCGGGTAGATAATTTAGTAAATCTCGCACTTTGCGCAGGGCCGCCACTTCGTCTGGCACCACAAAATCTGTGACACCAGATTGGCTGTGTACACCTGGGCCCCCTAGTTCATCCGGGGTTACTTCTTCACCCAGCACAGATTTGACAACGCCAGGCCCGGTCAGTCCAAAAAAGGTATCGTTCGGCTGAATCATGAAACTTCCCTGCCGCGGCAGGTAGGATCCCCCCCCCGCATTGAACCCGAACATGCACATAATACTGGGCACTACACCACTGACTTTTCGCAGGGCGGTAAAAGCGTCAGCATAGCCATCCAGACCACCGACACCCGCGGGAATAAAAGCCCCGGCAGAGTCATTCAGGCCCACCAGGGGAATCTTCCGCTTGGCAGCCAGTTCAAACAGGCGCGCTAACTTCTTGCCGTTGGTCGCATCCATCGACCCGGCCCGAACCGTAAAATTGTGGCCGTAAAGTGCCACATCGCGGCCATTGATTTTTATCAACGCCGTAACCAGGGAAGCACCGTCGAGATTGGGGCCCCAGTTCTGAAACAGGATGGTGGGTTCCTCGTCCGACAAACAATCTATCCGCTCCCAGATGGTCATCCGCGCCTTGCGATGCTGACGCTGGATATTCTTGACGCTGGCTGCGTTGTAGGGGCGCTGCTGCAATTCCCATGCATCGGTCAGCGCCTGCTCGTAGAGACCAGGACTGGAGTCGACCTGCCCGGGGACAGAAAAGCTCTGCTGGTCTTTTACGGCAAAGGGGTTGTCCATTGACGCCACGAGATCCAGCTTAGTCTTTGTTGTCATAATCCTTTGGCCCAAACTGTAGCCCTACGAACTCGCGTGAGCCGTCAAGTACCATAGGGGTAATGAAGTTGCATGTTGTGACGGTCAGGCTTAGGATGCAAGCCTGCCAAAAACACCGACAATCACCTTAGTCCCATAGCCCCGGAAAGTCAATTTATGGGGAGATCGCAAAGTGAGAACAATCTTACGCAATTAGTATGTTCATCGCACTATTTATACACTTTTGCGGCATCAGTAGAAAACATGAATACGATTATTGAAATAAAGCACAAGTCATCCAACCCTGAAAACCCAGTTCGGTAGCTACCCTGACCATGAGCAACACTGTTTTTCTGGAAGAAATCACCTACAGCCCCGATTCCTGCGAACTGTTTGAACGGGTAGGCGATTTGCCGGGTGCAGCACTACTGGATAGCAGTTATCCCTACTCCCTGGCGGGCCGGTATGACATTATAACCGCCTGCCCGGCAGAAACTGCCCTGCCACAACTTCCACCGGCGGCAACAGAGGCCCAGTGCCTCAAATTTTTCGAGGATCTGGGAAATTTTCAGGCCGAACACTACGCCGGCATCCAACCGGCAGCGCAGGACATCCCCTTTTGTGGTGGATTACTGGGCTATATGGGTTATGACTGTGGGCTAGGCCTGAACAAGGTAGCCGATCAATCGGGCGCCGACGAAATGCTCATCCCTCCCCTGGCCCTGCATGCCTACGAGTGGGCCGTGGTGCAGGATCACCTACTCAAGCGTTCAGTGTTTGCCGCGCTGCCGTGGGTCAGCTCCAGGGCGCGGCGTGAAATCACTGCGAGGCTGCGCCGCCCGGCAGCCCCCAAAGGCAACCCGTTTACCCTGACGGCCCCCTTTGACTCGAATTTCAGCAGCGATCAATACCGGTCTGCTTTTGAGGCCATCCAGCGCTACATCCAGGCCGGTGACTGCTACCAGGTGAATCTTGCCCAGCGATTCAAAGCGCCCTACGAGGGCGACCCCTGGAGCGCCTACCGGGAGTTGCGCGCAGCTGCCGCTGCGCCCTTTTCCGGGTATATAGCCCTGCCGAGCAACTCGGCAGTGATCAGCCTGTCTCCGGAGCGCTTTGTATCCCTGCACGGACATCACGTCGAAACCTCACCTATCAAGGGCACAAGGCCCCGCCACAGTGATGCCGGGGCAGATGCACTGGCCGCAGAGGAACTGCTTCGCTCGGAAAAAGATCGTGCAGAAAATTTGATGATTGTCGACCTGCTGCGCAATGATCTGGGGCGAACCTGTGTGCCCGGCAGTATTCATGTAGATCGCCTGTTTGAGTTGCAGAGTTTTCCAACGGTTCACCACCTGGTGAGCACGATCAGTGGCGAACTCAGACCCGACTGCGGAGCTGCCGACCTGCTGCGAGACAGTTTTCCCGGCGGTTCCATTACCGGTGCTCCCAAGCGGCGGTCCATGGAAATCATTGCCGAATTGGAGCCCTGCTGTCGCCAGGTTTACTGCGGCTCACTACTGTATATCAGTGCCGATGGGCGCATGGACAGCAACATTGCCATTCGCAGCCTGCTGTGCCACCAGGGCGATGCCCTGTGTTGGGGCGGCGGCGGCATTGTCGCCGACTCCCAGTGGCAACTCGAATACCAGGAGACTTTTGACAAGGTGGGCAAGTTTCTTCAGATACTGGAGGCGGACCTGCATTAGGGTCTATTGGGCTAGATCTCCAGTTTTCTATCGCTGGCCTCTATGAAGGCCTTTTTCAAATCGGTAAATTCCTGGACCGCCTTAAACTGTGGAAATTCGTCTATCACATTTTGTGGCGCATGGAATAAAATTCCCGCCTCGGCCTCGCTCAGCATACTGGTATCATTATAGGAATCTCCCGCTGCGATGACCCGGTAGTTGAGATCGTGAAAGGCCTTGACCGCTGCGCGCTTAGGGTCTTTTTGGCGCAGTTTGTAATCCAGCACCGTCCCTTGCTGGTCGGTAATCAGGCGATGACAGAACAGCGTGGGCCAACCCAGTTGACGCATCAGCGGCTGCGAAAATTCGTAGAATGTGTCCGATAAAATGATGACCTGAAAGCGTTCGCGTAGCCAGTCGACAAACTCGGCGGCACCCGGTAATGGGGCCAGGCCGGCAATGACCTGTTGGATGTCATCAATTCGCAAATTGTGCTGTTGTAACAGGCCCAGGCGCTGCTTCATCAGGACATCATAGTCCGGTATATCTCGAGTAGTAGCACGCAACGCCTCTATGCCGGTACGCTCGGCAAACGCGATCCAGATTTCTGGAACAAGTACACCCTCCAGGTCCAGACAGGCTAGTTCCATAGTTTTACTCTCCCTCGTAGTGGTTATTCAATAGCACACGCTCACAGCCCTGTATGTTCATTATCGCCTGCTTGCAACAAGGTTAAAATCAGAAGGTAGGTAGCTCAAAGTGAGAGAATAACTCGTCCAAATCGGCCCGGCTGTGTCGTTGAAAGGCCTCGTCCACCACCGATTTTGTAAGATGTGGCGCAAAATCCTGAATGAAGTCATACATGTAGCCACGCAAAAAAGTGCCTCGGCGGCAACCGATTTTGGTAATACTGGCAGCAAACAAATGACTGGCATTCAGCGCGACCAGATCTGAATCGGCCTCCTCGTCGTAGGCCATTGCAGCTACGATCCCAATCCCCAGCCCCAGGCGAACATAGGTCTTGATAACGTCGGCATCGGCAGCAGTAAATACAACCCTGGGCTTCAAACCTTCGTTCACAAAGGCCTCATCGAGTTTGGAACGACCGGTAAAACCAAAAACATAGGTAACAATCGGGTGCGCGGCCACATCCTCAAGACTTAAAGACGAAAGCTGTGTCAGGGGGTGGTTTCTGGGTACCAGCACACAGCGATTCCAGCGGTAGCAGGGCATCATCAACAAATCACTAAACAACTCCAAGGCCTCTGTTGCTATGGCAAAATCCACCTTGCCATCCGCAGCCATTTCCGATATCTGGATCGGAGTACCCTGATGCATATGCAGAGCCACTTCGGGGTATCGCTCCATGAAACCGCTGATAACCGGTGGCAGGGCATAGCGCGCCTGGGTGTGCGTTGTCGCCAGCGACAGGCTGCCTTTTCTCTCGTCGGCGTACTCCTGGGCCATTTGCTTGATGCTTTCAACCTTGCGCAGGACTTCGCCGGCTGCTTTCAAAATTGCCTTTCCGGCGGGAGTAACCTGGGTCAGGTGTTTGCCGCTGCGACAGAACACCTCAACCCCCAACTCGTCCTCCAGCAGCCGAATTTGTTTGCTGATACCTGGCTGTGAGGTGTACAGGCTTTGTGCTGTCGCAGACACATTGAGGTCGTGGTGAGCCACCTCCCAAATGTACCGCAACTGCTGTAATTTCATACCGACCTCCGAGAACGCGGTGGAAACACAGAAAACCTGCGCATCCTCTCTTATAAAGAATAGCCATTAACCCGATGAAATGCCAATCGAAAAAGTAATAACCGGAATTATCCGTCATCCGGTGAATTTGCGATCCCATGGGGCACATGGCCGGTGGCAATATGTGAGCTTGCCGACTCACAATGCGATTGCTGGTCGTCAAAGAAAACATCGGCCTGGTAGGCTCTGAGGAACTCCGTTTTATTCAATCCACCTAAAAAAATTGACTCGTCTATGCGAATATTCCAGGCCCGCAAGGTACGTATCACACGCTCGTGTGCAGGGGCTGACCGGGCTGTAACCAGAGCCGTTCTAATGGGGGCCTCAGCGGCAGGAAAAGCCTGTTGCAGTTGATGCAAGGCACCGAGAAACGCTTTGAAGGGGCCTCCACTGAGAGGCTCTTTGGCCGAGGCCTGTTCGCTGGCTGTAAAGGCGTCCAGCCCCCGAGCTTTGTATACTCGCTCGGCCTCATCTGAAAAAATAACGGCATCACCGTCAAATGCGAAGCGCAGTTGATCGCTATCCATGCCCCTGCTTTTATTGGAAACCAGCGTGGCCGCGGCAACCCCATTTTCCAGGGCGTGTCGCACATCTTCGGACTCGTTAGAGAGAAACAGGTGGCAGCCAAAGGCATTGATATAGCGCCACGGACTCTCTCCCCCACAAAAGGCCGCTCGAGTTATATCCAGACCGTGATGCTGGACCGAGTTAAACACGCGCAAACCGGTATCGGCACTGTTGCGCGACAGCAATACGACCTCTACCTGAGACCCATCACCGAAGCGCTGATTGAGACCAAGCAGTTTATTGACAAGCGGGAAGGCCTCGCCCGGTTCCAGGGGCTCATCCTCCCGTTCGATCTGATACAGGGAGTACGCCTCAAGCCCGTCTTCCTCATACACCGTGTGACTGTCGTTTAAATTGAACAGGGCACGCGAGGAGATAGCGATAACCAGTTTACTGTCTAGTAGCTGGGACATAAATGCAGGATACCGCGCCTGCTACCCCGCTGCCAGTGTCCGGGAGCGACTATACAAAATCAGACCTCGGCGGCCGGTTTAGCAAAATAGTCTCTCGATACCTTGAACACCAGTGGACCCAATAAAATCAAGGCAATCAGATTCGGTATGGCCATAAATGCATTCAGCGTATCGGCGATCAGCCAGACCAGTTCGAGATCGACCATAGTACCCACCGGGATAGCCAATACCCAGGCCACTCGAAAAGGTACGATGCCTCGTGTTCCAACCAGAAAAACGATGCAGCGCTCACCATAGAACGACCACCCGATCATGGTTGTGAAGGCGAATAAACACAAGCCGGCAGTAACCACTATATCGCCTCCGGGAATCGCATTTGCAAAGGCCATGGAAGTGAGGCTGGCACCGCTTACCCCGGTCGGTAGCACATCCATCAAAACAATGACCAGTCCGGTCATGGTGCAGACAATTAGAGTATCGATAAAGGTACCCAGCATGGCAATCATACCCTGCTGCACAGGCTCGTCGGTGCGAGCGGCAGCATGTGCAATAGGTGCACTGCC
>JABHWT010000337.1 GCA_018657645.1 Halieaceae bacterium
GGCTGCGCTCCTATATCATGTTTACGTTCAGGACACGCAGCGAGTACGTCCCTGTATGCTCGGCTGCTGCGTACCCGAAAAGAGGGGCAGGCTCTCCTGCAGCAGACGGTCCTGAACGTAAACATGATATAGGAGCTCTATTCGACAATCATCACTCTTACAACAAAACATATATCTTTGGATGGGCTCCGGTGGTGCCCAGATCACCCCTCAATGCCTTTCATAACACCGGTAATGCCAACAGATTTCCCCACCGGGTCAATTAGAACCCCTGGATTAAACATTCCCGTGGGGTCCAGTGACGCTTTGGCCGCGGCCAGTGTCTGGCGAAACAATTCGGGGGACTGTTGCTCGTAGCCCGACCGGTGATCTCTTCCCACTGCGTGGTGGTGGGTGACGGTGCCACCTAAGGAGACCACCAGTTTATTGGAGGCCGCCTTTATCTGCTGCCACTTATCCAGTGCAGCGCGCAGATTCCCGGTGCTGTCCCCCACCGCGAAAAAAGTAAAATAGGGCGCGGGCCCATCGGGATAGACATGGGTGAAGCGACAGGAAACGGAGCCCGGGGTGCCGGTTATCTCTTCAATCGCAGCTTCCATGCCGGATTTCACCCCTTCGTACAATTCAGCAAACTTATCCCAGGTGATGGCTGTCTCAAAGGTGTCGGCAATGATGCCAAAGCCCGTGAGGCGATTGCGGTAGTAGGGCATGCGAATAAATGCGTTGCGCCAGGACTCAGCGGTGCCGGCTTCTCGCTCGGGCTTCTCTATTTGGTCCTTTGTCGAGGAGTAGGAGACTTTGTCCTCCTGGTAGGTGCCTCCGGAAACAGTCACAATTTCCAGTGCTCGTTCCATCCACGCCTGTACCGGGTGATCGGCCGATTCGAAACCCAGAACCAGTACTGCGCAGGGCTCGCTGGCCAAACCATTAAACTGCACTTCCGTTTCATCCAGTAAACGGCAGTTGCTGGGGAAAAGACCCGACTGGGAAATCAACCTGACCGCCTCTGCCCCCTGGGCCATGGTGTCGAATGTTGCGCTCACAGATGCACGCCATACCGGAAGGCTTTGAAGCCTGACCCAGGCCTCGGTGATCACGCCTAAAATACCCTCGGAGCCGATTACCATTCTATCGGGTGAGGGGCCGGCACCGGACCCTGGCAGGCGTCGGGTCTCCATAACGCCACTGGGGGTTAGCAGGCGGGTGGACTCCACAAAATCATCGATATGGGTATACACGGTGGCAAAATGACCGCCCGCTCGGGTGGCAATCCAGCCCCCCAGGGTGGAAAAGCGAAAGCTCTGGGGGAAGTGGCGCAGGGTAAAACCGTGAGGTTTGAGTTGCGTCTCGAGATCGGGGCCCAGAATGCCGGCCCCCACCCTGGCTGCGCGGCTCGCCACATCGACTTCCAGCACCCGATTCAAATGTTGCAGGTCGAGGCAAATGGTCCCTGCATAGTCCTCGCCCACATCCGCCTCGATACCGCCGCAGACGCTGGTGCCGCCACCAAAGGGGATGAGGGCCAGATTATGCTGTTCGGCGTAGGCCATGAGGTCCGATATATTCTGCTCGCTTTTTGGAAAGGCCACCCAGTCCGGCGCATTAGGTAGCTCGCGTAAAAACATCCGCACTCCGTCGGCGTAGGATTTTCCAAGGCTGTGAACCAGTCGGTCGTAGGGAAGGACAGAGACCCATTCACTGAAATCCGGAGGTACTGCCATCCTCGGTGGAGGCAGGTCAAAGTCGCTGATCTGAGGCGGTGAGACTTCGACCGCGCCTTCGGGAAGAAGCATCCCCGCCATCGCTTCTATCAGCCTGTCCTCCTCCGGAGAGAGGTGCTCATCGTCGTAGCCCCAACCCCAGAATCGGAGCTGCTTGCGCGCGGACATACTTTCATGCGGTGTCATTGGTTTGTCCTCTACCACGTACTCGGACGGCTATTGTGTCGTACAAGCCTTGACGGTGCCAGTCTTTAGGTCACAGGCGAGGACTGCTTTGCCCTTGGGCGAATTTAGTGTCTTCGCCCAAGCCCTTCAGCCAACAAAGTAGCCGTCAACTGGTTCAAACTAACACCTTCACTTTCTGCTCGTTTGGCTAAGCGCATATGAAGTGTTTGAGGTATGCGTTGAACAAACTGGCCGCTATAGGTTTTTGGCTTGGGTAATGACCCTTTATCTTCCATTTCCGCCATTGTCCAGGCTTCAAAGGCATCGCGGGCTTCTGCTATGGCTTCTTCTACTGTGTCACCATCAGCCATACAACCGGGAAGGTCAGGAAGAATAACTAAAAAACCACCACCGTCTTCTTCTGGCAATGGGTTAATACTAACGGGATAATCTTCAAATCTCATAATGATGCCTCCACCAGTTCAACCAATCGTTTAATATACAAAGTTTTGATTGGCTTATGAAAGGGTATTGTCAGATGCTGGCCCAGCGAATTGGTTAAAACCGCGTGACTGGTGCCACGCTGTCTTATAGTTAGGCCATACGCATTGGCAATGGTCTTAACATTGCCTGGTGTCCAATCCCCTTTGGGATTGGCTTTCATCTGTGCTAATAACTTCTCTGACTTACCCACAAAGCAATGATACTATATATAGTATCGCAATCAACATTAAAAGCAGGACTCAACAGGCGGTAATTATGAGTCTGTCCCTCCTGAATGATCAAACCTATTGAATTTCTTGACTATTTTCCATGCGGGATAGTGGATTAACCCCGTTTTTTCTCCCTAGCGTATCGTCGAGTTTGCCACCCTCCCGGACCGCGTTAGCGGTTCTACGATCTGCCTCATCTTCAACGAAGCGACATACGGGCAGGACTGGCCAATACAGTTCAGTTCAGACAACGGCCCACTGTTTTAATTAAGATTTCGACAGGGACAGGCACCTGAAAGGCCATCTCTGTTTGCTCGATATCTCACAGAATTGATTGGCGGTGTCTTAAGCTGTTTTTAAGGCCTTTTTGTTAGCATGCCCTTGCTATGGTATTTTAATTTGCATCTGCACAGGGGTTGGTAAGCCCTGTTTTCTTTACCGGGGATCTACGCAGCAATGAGGCAGTTAATAATTACTTTGGTTTTTGTGGTTTTCACTGTGGCGACGGTTGCCAGCGAGTCTTATGAGCCGCCCCGTCTTGCCAATGGTAAGCCAGATTTCAATGGCGTCTGGCAGGTACTCAATACGGCGAACTATAACCTGGAAGCGCATGGCGCCAGCGCGGCAATGGCATTCCGCGAGGGGCCGGTAGTGCCCGTGCCTGCAAAAGAGGTCGTGGCGCTGGGATCAATAGGTGCTGTACCGGCGGGCATCGGGGTGGTGCAGGGCGGTTCCATTCCCTACAAACCCGAGGCGCTGGCGCAGCGCGATCAGAACCGAGCGAACTGGCTAACCTCCGACCCAGAGATAAAATGCTATTTACCCGGCGTACCCAGGGCAACCTACATGGGGTTTGGATTTCAAATTATGCACAACGAGGGTGTTCTGCTGTTCTCCTACGAATATGCCGGTGCGGTGCGCAATATCCATCTATCCGACCCGGGTCCAGCGCCGGTTGACAGTTGGATGGGGCAGTCCTGGCTGCGCTGGGAGGGCGATACCCTGGTGATAGAAACAACCGGCTTCAACGGCCAGACATGGCTGGACAGGGCGGGCAACTACCACAGCGATAAACTAAAGGTCACCGAACGCTTCACCCACACCAGTACCCACACGCTCAACTACCAGGCAACCCTTGAGGACCCCACCGTGTACACCCGTCCGTGGACCATCAGCATGCCCATCTACAGGAGAGTCGCGCCGGATGACCGCCTGATGCAATTCAACTGTGTGGAGTTTGTCGAAGAACTCATGTTCGGGCACCTGCGCAAGCACCCACTGCCATGAAAATGCTGCTCATATTATTACTGCTATCGCCCCTGGCTATCGCCCAGGAATGGCAGACTCCAAGAACGCCCTGGGGCGACCCCGATTTGCAGGGGATATGGAACACCGCAACCATTACAACCCTGGAGCGCCTGGGGGGCATGGACGACCTGGTAATCAGCGAGCCCGATGCGCGTTGGCTGGAGCAACGGGATGCGGGGTTTTCAGCCGAAATTGACAATCTGCCCGAGGGGGATTTGCCCGCCGGCGATACAGTAGGCGGTTATAACACTGCCTGGTTGAACCGAGGTAACAGGTTATTGCGAATTAACGGTGAGCCCAGGACGTCGATTATTGTCGATCCCGAAAACGGCAAGGTGCCCTATACACTTACCGGCTGGGCCCGATATTGGTGGACACTGATAAAGTCACAAAAGCGAAATAACCCCGAGGAGCAACTTTTGGGGGACCGCTGCGTGGTGGGGTTCGGCTCCACCGGTGGACCGCCCATGCTGCCGGTTTTATACAACAATAATTACCAGTTTGTGCAGACTCCCGGGCAGGTAGCAATTCTGGTGGAAATGAACCATGCAGTGCGCACCATTCGAATGGGGGGTGATCCACTACCAAAACAAATACGGCCCTGGCTGGGCGATTCGATAGGACACTGGGAGGTTGATACTCTGGTAGTTGAAACAAGCCAGTTTCATCCGCAACAGAGCTTTCGGGGCGCTATTAAACACCAGCTTTACGTTGGCTTGAACAGTAAGGTGACCGAGCGTTTTACCCGCACTTCAGAACATGAAATATTCTACGAGTTTACGGTAGAGGACGACGAAATTTATCGCCATCCCTGGCGCGGCGAGCTGATTTTTGGAGCCAGCAATGGGCCAATCTACGAGTACGCCTGTCACGAGGGCAATTACGGTATGATCGGTGTGTTGGCCGGCGAGCGAGCACAGGGTGTGGACGGTATTCGCTGGCTTTATAATTTGATTACCAATATGCCAGAAGAGGTGACCCACAAGCAGTTAAGCAGTGGGCGGTTTGATAATTAGGATACGCCGGTCACCGATATGATCGCTGGCGTTGAAGCGTGTCAAATTCGGCTCTGGCCGGCGTTACTTCAAATTCTTCAAGAAGTTTCTCAATAAGCTCGGGAGTATCTGGAATGTACCAATCTTTGTTTTTTTTGGCCAGGCTCGGGTGAATAGACCGCTGATCTTGACGATGCACCATTTGAAAGAAAAAGCGGCGTTAAATAGGGGTGGCTTGTATGAGGCGAGACCTTGGAGCTGAGCACATTGCCGCCTACAGTACGCCGCGGGCATTAATGCCGATCATAAGCAATTCAGCAATTTCTCAGGAAAACTGAACTTATCTCACTTTATTCGTGTTACATGTCTTGATAAAGCGTTAGCATTTAAGTACAGGATCTTTTCCTGCAGTCTTAGAGTGCAACCTAACGAGAGCATTTTAAGATCAAGGCTTAGGTCTCTATGCTATTTATTCGTTAAAACGCCATGCATGCTAATTGCTCGCACACGTCTATGGAAGGGAAATGATGAAACGGTTTATTCAAATTGCAGTAACAGGAATTTCCATTTTACTTGGCCAGACTGCCTTTGCAGCAGACTGCCCGGACATTACCGGCGATTGGAAATTCGATCTCCAATGTGTGGGTATTCCCACAAATCCGAATCCGGGTGGAGATCGCATTATATGGGCTGAGAATTATTTGATGCGTGGTGAAGTAGCGTCTCAGCACGGCTGCGTTTTTACTGGAACACTAAAAGGTATTGATTGGGTAGGTGCATTACACGGAATAAAGAAGAAACAAGTATTGGCTGATTTTGGTCATGCAACACTGGTTGGGACGTTGACAGGACGAGACAATATTTCCGACAAAATGTCAATTACTTACGTGTTTCCCGGGGATGCTGGTGGGGTGGAGACTACTCAAACAGCTTGCACTGGTGAAGGTGTACGTGCTGATTAAACCCTAATTACAAGTCCAGATGGTTATCATCTATGCTCTGTTCGCGGCCCCCCTGCTACTTCTTTTCCAGCGAGTGAAAAATAGCGTCTGAAAAATAAAGAGGAGAGGTTGGTCGGGCCTGGTCCTGCTGTACAATGGGAGCCATGAAATACATCGGAGCCCATGTCAGCGCAGCCGGGGGTGTGCAGAACGCCCCCTTGAACGCCAGTAAGATAGGTGCAACCGCATTTGCGTTGTTTACCAAAAACCAGCGGCAGTGGCAGGCCAGGCCGCTGGAAGAGGATACTATCGACGCGTTCAAGGCCAACTGCGCCACCTGCGGGTATATGCCTGACCAGATACTCCCCCACGACAGTTACCTGATCAACCTGGGTCACCCGGAGAAAGAGGGGCTGGCAAAGTCGCGTGCTGCCTTTCTGGATGAAATGCAGCGCTGTGAGCAACTGGGGTTGCAATACCTCAACTTCCACCCCGGCAGCCATCTGAGAAAGATTGGTGAATCCGAGTCCCTGGCAATAGTAGCGGACTCCCTCAACAGCGTGCTGGATGCCACGCGGGGTGTCACCGCGGTCATCGAAAACACCGCTGGTCAGGGTAGTAACCTCGGGTACTGTTTCGAGCACATTGCGGAGATCATCGATGGTGTAGAGGACAAGGCCCGGGTTGGCGTCTGCCTGGATACCTGCCATAGTTTTACCGCGGGTTACGAGCTGCGAACCGCCGAGGCTTGCGAGGAGACCTTTGCGGTCTTTGACCGTATCGTGGGATTTGACTACCTGTGCGGCATGCATCTCAATGGGTCGAAAGCGGAGTTTGGCAGCAGGGTTGACCGTCATCACAGCCTGGAGCAGGGCTTGCTGGGGATGAGCGTGTTCGAGTACATCATGGGCGATGCCCGGTTTGACGGTATCCCGATGGTGCTTGAAACCGTCGACGAATCCATCTGGGCGGACGAAATCGCGCTGCTGAAAAAACTGGCAGCCTCGGCCCTGAAGCTATAAGACATCTTCAAGGGCTTAATCAAAGAGAATTCATACTACGATGATGTTTTTTCTCCTCGTCCTGGTAACGACGAGCTTTATCACTGACTCCAGCCAGTTATCTAACTTAGCTCTGGTAAATGCCTACCTATTTGGTTACCGTTAATCACAAATATAATTGTGTGCCAGAAATTCCAGGGTGCACGAGATCAATTGTATAGGGCCGTAGGAGGCCGCAAGTGTATGCCAACAACAACTCCAGGATCACCTAACAAGACAGTTTTCGATCGCTGGCAATCTATCTCTGTCGCCATATTTATGGCCCTGGTCGGATACACTGTCATGGTGAGCGTCCCTGTGCTCAGCACTGCCCTGGTCGACAAGGTCGGATTCTCAGAAGAGCAGGTGGGAAGAATATGGGGGGCCGATTTGGGCGGCCTGTCTCTGGGTGCTGTTATATCGGCTATGCTGGTTGCCCGGATGAATCGGCGGCATCTGGTTTTCATAGGCGTTATATTGTCGATCGTCGGTAACGCATTGTGCATGGTGTTTTCAGATTATGAAACCATTCTGGCACTGCGTGTAATCGCAGGCATTGGCAGCGGGATTTTCACCGCGGTGGCCGTAGTCACTCTGGGCGGCACGACCAAGCCTGCCACTGCCTATAATTTGGAACTGGTCGGTTTCGCTTTCTCTACAGCATTTGAAATGCACTTGCTGCCCCAGCTATCGATGAATGAGATATACCTGTTTTTCATTGCCTTGAGTGTTTCCTGCGCGATCCTTGTGTTTTGGATACCCGCCAGACCACTTAGTAAAGATGAACTCGCGATACAGGAAGCCAATGCGCACGAGGCGGAGAACTGGCACGTGCCGAAAATTATGCCGATTATTTGCCTGGTCGCCGTGTGCTTTACCTATATCAATATTGGCGGTTATTTCACCTATATTGAACTGGCCGCACTGGCCGATGGCGTATCTTCCGAGTGGACAGGCTCGGTGCTCACCTGGTCGTCCTTCCTAGGTATCGTGGGTTGTCTGATTGCCTATTTATGTACGCGCTTTGGCTTATTTCGGCCCTTATTTGCATCTCTGGTTACGATGGCCGTGGTGGTTGCCATGCTCAGTGCGGGAGTCAATGATGTCAATCTAGCGTTGAGCCTGTTTGCATTCATGACCCTATGGACATTTGTCGATGTCTACCAGTCGGCGATGGTAGCGCACATGGATCGAAGCGGATCTTTGGTCGCTCTGCTTCCAAGTGTTCAGGGATTCGGACAATTCGTTGGTCCCAATATCGCCGCTTCGATACTGGGCGCCGGTATGGGTTACCCCATTATGTTTGTCGTGAGCGGGAGTATGGCCCTGGTTGCCCTGATCTTGTACATGGGCATTTCCCTTTATATGCACAGGCGATCACCGGTGACTCAGGAGTAATCACACCCTGAGCCTCGGACACTCATTACTGTTTCTTCCAGGTAGTATATTTTATTGACATTATATGTGTCATTAGTATGCTGACTCTCTCCAGACGAGAAAATCCACAATGAGCAGAATATTAGAATTTTTCCGCGTGTTGCGCGAATTCAGCCACATGATTCCTGCGTTGCGTTATAAACCACCGGCGGACGACGATGCCGTCTCCATGGCAGTAATTCTGGAAGACACCGTGGCGCGGCACCCCGATAGCACCATGCTAATGTTCGAGGGCCGGGAGTGGACCTGGGACGAGTTCAACCGGGACAGTAATCGCCTGGCGCACTACCTGCAGTCGCAGGGCATCAAGCGCGGTAACGCGGTCGCCCTGTACATGGAGAACCGCGGCGAGTATCTACTGGCAATGTTTGCCCTGATGAAACTCGGTGCTATAGCCGGGCTAATAAACAACAGCCTGACCGGACGGCAGTTGGCCCACTGTATTAACACCGTTGAATGCACCAAATGTATATTCGGGGAGGAGTTGGTTTCACCTATTGAAGCCGTCCGAGCAGAACTCGGTCTGCAGGACGGTAGAGATTACCTGTGGATGGCAGACGCTAATCAGACAACGGCACCCGACTGGGCAGTAAATGCCAGCATCGGAATGCTCGACCAAGCCACCCATAACCTGCCACAAACCCGGGACATCCTGGCCGGCGAGACCGCCCTCTACGTTTTTACATCCGGTACCACCGGGTTGCCCAAGGCTGCGCTCCAGCCCCATCGAAAACTGGTGGCCACTTCCGGGGTCATGGCGCGCGTTGGATTTCGCTTCAGCCCGCAAGACCGCCTGTATTGCTGCTTGCCCCTGTACCACATTACCGGGTTGGTGCCGGGGGTTTTCGGAGCTATTACCCTGGGGGCCTCTATTTTCTTGCGTCGCAAGTTTTCTGCCAGCCAGTTCTGGGAGGAGGTGCGCCAATACAATACCAATTCACTAATCTACATCGGCGAACTCTGCCGCTACCTGGCGAATCAACCGGCACTGGACAACGACGGACATAACCCCATGGTAAAGATGTTGGGTAACGGTTTGCGGCCCGACGTGTGGGATGATTTCCGTCACCGTTTTAAGGTAGAGCGAATCTGTGAGATATACGGTGCCAGTGAAGGCAATATCGGCTTTCTCAATATGCTCAACAAGGAAAAGACCATTGGTGCTACAACGGCGGCCCTGGCGGTAGTTGAGTACGATGTAGACAATGATGAGATGGTGCGCAACGCCCAGGGGCGCTGCACACCAGTGGCTAAGGGAGAGCCCGGATTGCTGCTTGGGAAGGTCGACGAAGTGTTCCAGTTTGATGGCTACAAGGACAAGAGCGCCTCGGAGGCTAAATTATTTCGCGATGTGCTGGAACCGGGCGATTGCTATTTCAATACCGGTGATTTAATTCGAGAGATTGATGTTGGTTTTGCGATGGGATTTGCCCACTACCAGTTTGTCGATCGCACCGGCGATACCTTCCGCTGGCGTTCAGAAAATGTTTCAACCAATGAGGTGGGTGAAATACTAAACAGCTTTGAGCAAGTGGAATACACCAATATTTACGGCGTGGAAGTGCCGGGGGCCGAGGGTCGCGCGGGGATGGCGGCTGTCGTGCTCAAGAGCGGCGAGTCTTTTGATGCGGAGGCATTTTCCCGCTTTGTGGAACGGCAGCTTCCCGGCTATGCAAGGCCGGTTTTCCTGCGCATTCAGCAGGATCTGGCCACTACGCAGACTTTCAAACTGGTCAAAGGTGACTTGCGAAAGGCTGCCTACCACCTGGGTAAGATCGCTGACCCGCTGTACGTGCTAAAGCCCCGCAGCGACCAGTACGAGCCGCTGGACCGGGCATTTTATTCACAACTGATCGCCGGTGATGGCGGCTATTGACGAGGTACGCTTGAGTTGAATTACGAAATTTAAAGAAACTTTCACTTTTATTTTTCAACCGGCTCAATCTGTTTTTCATCAAACCATGCTTCAAGTTTCCTTAGCCTGGACAAATCAGACGGCATTACAACTTCATAGCCTCCGATCCCCGTGCTTTCAACAAAGGTGTTACCCCTCTCAAGGTATTCAAAGTCCAACATGAGAGCTTGAAGCCTGGACGTTAGTGCAGGGGAGGCCTCAGGGCTGGCGATAATTATCCAGCCTGGCCATAGCTCACCACTGTAAATCACTCTCAGTTCTCTGCGCACGTTTTCAACTATCAAATTCATCTCGTGCTTTCCAATGGCTGCGGCAGTAACTCTTCTATTAAGCACGGCCAGTATCATATTTTCCTTGGTCATCTCTTTTATCTGGAGCTGGGGCAATAATTCTGGTGATGTTGTATAGAGGTGACTTACCACATCCTGATATGCCAGCGAGAAATAGCTTTCGACTGCCAGTGTTCCCTGTCTAAGCTGGCTTAGGGAATTAATGCCGCTTCTGTCCGATGTGACTATGACAATAGAGGCATTCCTGGCAGTTTTAACAATAGGCGTAAATCCGTTTTTGTCTATCTGGTGGAAGGCCAGGTGTGGGGGCAAAAAAGCAAGTTGATACTCCCCAGCCAATAATCCCTGTAATAACAAACTGTAGCTATAAGGCGCCCGAAATTGCACTTTATGTGGCAGGTTATCAGATAAGTAACCAGCTAAAGGTGCCATGAAAACAGTGATATGGCCGGCTTTAATAAAAGAGGGGATGGCGATTAATATATCTTCTGCCTTTGTGTCTGTGAGGTTTTCTTTGACGGTGTCGCCTCCCGTCAGACCACTAGGGTCGGCATAACCTAGCCTAGAAGTAAAAACAATTAGCAATAAGCAATGGACTAACTACATCTTGTTTCCGCGACATGTTGTCTATGTTGCAACTCTCATACAGGTCAATTTTTCCAAAAACTGAAGTGCTGCACAACACCATCCTGTTATCCAATAATAGAACGTTCTACCGATTTGTCCATCACGGCGCCTTGCAGCAGCATGAAATCCACTCCATACAGAAGTTTTACTGATCCCTGTTGTGGTTTACAAAATCCCCTAGGGTTTCCAACTCCAGATGATAGGCCAACCACTCCAAGATAGCAGGAACCTCGGCGCGTGAAACGCAGTGTCCGTCGTATTCTTCATAGATCATGAGCTTTCCCTGAACCGAGGCATCCGTAACCATCTGGCTTTCTATGGGGGGAACCAAGGGATCGGCGTGTGTGTTGATTGTGAGAAGTGGCGTATTCGTCACATTCTTTTTCAGCAAATCTTGTTCTATGAGGGAGATGGGTAAACTCTTTGCAAGAATGTCCAAAATATTAGCAGGATCGGCACGCACACGATCGATAAAGGTTTCACTTTGAAAGCTGGCCAGCATCGCCTCCAGAGGTGGAGATAGCATCGCCTGGTTGAATTCGTCAATTTCATCCTGCGACAGTTGACCTCTATTATAAGCGTCAATCATCTCATGCAGGTCGAATTGTTGAGGCGTACCTCCGGTTAATTCCAGTGCGTACAATGCATGGACGGGGCCGCAACTGTTTACCGAGGCTGCAATGACATCCCGGTATTCACCAAGGGCAATTTTCACCGCCGTCAGCCCCGCCAGGCTCTCCGACCAGACGCCGATGCGTTTGGAATCAAAACGGTGGTCCTTGAGTACTTTTTGGAGAACGGCCACGTGGTGCTTGTCGTAGTTCACATCGACAATGCCGTTGTTGCCCGTGCCCGGTGAGTCATAGACGATCATCGCTGCGCCGGCCGCATTAATGGCCTCGGAGACGGGGTAAAACTCGGTACTCAATACATCCATCCCACCTGTTTTCAAAATAACAGGAAGTGGTTTTGAGGATTGTTTGGCGGGGAAGTGGATAAATGCCTTGAAGCGAGCCCCATCGGCCTCCAGTGTCCACTCCTCCATCGGTACGGCAAAATGGCGGCCGGCCCTACTGTACATTTCAAATGCCTTCGCCAGGGCCGCTCTGGCGTGCTTGTCTCGAAAATGCGGGTAGCTGGCCTGGGTGTAATAAATCGATGACTGCAAAAAAGAAGTGCGGGCCGCATTCCGATTGCCATTCTTCTCGTGCTCCAGACCCTCGTGATAGGCTTTATCTCCAATGGCACTCCACTCATATATCCAGTGACCCGGTCCGTAGTCGATTAGAGTATCGAACATATCGTCGTATCGCCGTTTTCCGGTGGCGCTTGCGATGCGCTCGAGTGCATTTTCCACAACCCTCCAGTCCACGCCCTCCCAGGTCCACATGCCCTGTCGTACGGAGCGCCACCAGTTGTCCTGGTAGCTCTCTGCGGCAGCTTCCGACGATGTCACTACTGCCTCGGCGGCAACTACCCGGCTGGCGGAGTAGAGCGATAGTACTGTGGCTAGAATGCCAAGCAGAATCCGGAGGCTCATTTGTGGAAATGCTCGTTCAGGTGTTGGTTTCATTGCAGTAGTCCGTTTTGAAATGGGGTAGAAGTGCTAGTCAATTATATCCAGAAGACAAAGATATGACCCACTCGAAAAGGGGGTAAGACGATTTGTATGAGCGTGAAACAGGCAGCTGATCTATGGTTGAGGGTTTTAACTCAGCATACCCATGCCTCTGGCCTTCGAAATAGCCTGGGTTCTACTGCTGACTCCCAGTTTCAGGAAAATATTTTTTAAATGCCACTTGACGGTACCCTCACCGATAATCAACTCGTTGGCCATCATCTTGTTCGACAGGCCCTCGCTGATCAAGGTGAGAAGTTCAAGTTCTCGTGGTGTTAGGCTGTTAGCATCATCGATGCCATTAAGGGCTTTGCCAACCGGGACTGCACTTTTTCCCTCAGTGGCAATTTGCTGCGCATCTTTTTGCTGTGGGTCCAGCAACAGATTTATCATGGATGTAGAGGGACCATGATCAGATTCAGCCATGTTTTGGTCCTGACTGCTCTGGAACTCTCTTATCAGCCGTTGCAGCCGGTCTCCGCCTTCGATTAACGGCTTGATGACGCCGGTTTGATCAGCCAGTAGTAACATTTCCCGCACCGAGCGCAATGTTCGTCGGTCATTATCGCCACCGGCGTGGGACAGCACCAGCAGCACGGAAATTTCAACGCTCAGGGATAACTTTTCAGTTGATTTCGCCTGATTCAGCATCTTCGTTAGCCAGGCAGATGCGGTGGAATAGTTGCCGGTTTGGATTAGATAGCGACAGTAGCTTAGATAAATACACTCCTCTGACCGTTTACAATAAAACGTTGGATCTGGACCGCGAGAGTTAAGCGGTGCACCCAGTCGCTCCAGAATTACTTTAGCCTCCTCCAGTTGTCCTCCCAGAATTTCATACCGGGCCTGCTCGGCGCGCAATTGATTCAGACTGGACTCGAGAATATTTTCAGGCAAAC
>JABHWT010000386.1 GCA_018657645.1 Halieaceae bacterium
AACCCGGTGTACCAGGTCGCAAATACCAGGTAGAGAAATGCAGGCACCAACCAAAATACCAATCTGTTGTTCACTCTACTCTCCAGGTCTTATTAGCATGGGCCATAATATGGCACATACCCTGCCATAACTCCACTGCCTTTTGTTGAACGTGTTCAACGATCCGATTGTCTACTTCTTTTTTATAACTGAGCTTAAGTGGGTGCCATTCGAGTATACTCTGCTTAAAACCATAGGACGTACCCACATGGCCATCATCTACTCCACACTACGAATGTTTATCGCCCTGTTAGTGGGGGTACTGGCAACCACTGTGGCCCTGGCGGATCCGGTAGTGCTTAAAGCCGATCGGATGCTTGATATAGAGGCCGGTAAAATGATCGGTCCGGCCAGCGTGGTGGTTGATAACGGCCTGATAGTGGCAGTCAATCCAGTGGAATTGCCCCTTGGTGCGCGGGTGATCGAGTTGGGTGACATGACTCTACTGCCCGGCTTAATGGATATGCATACCCACCTTACTATTGATTTCTTTACAGGGTCGGATTGGGTCACCATGCCAGTGCTGGAAACTGCGCCCGACTGGGCCATTCGCGGTGTGCACTTTGCCGATCTCACATTGCAGGCCGGTTTTACAACCGTACGCGATGTGGGTGCCAATACAGGTTTTCCCGATGTGGCCCTGATGCGGGCCATCGATCGCGGCACCGTGCCCGGCCCGAGAATGTGGCCCGCCGGACATTATATTTCCATAACCGGAGGCCATTGTGATGTCACGGGGTTTGCCCCGGGTACCCTGGAGTTTGGGCCCAGGCAGGGTATTGCCGATGGTGTGGATGAAGTTATCAAGGCCGTGCGCTACCAGGCCAAACACGGTGCGCGGGTTATTAAGGTCTGTGCAACCGCTGGCGTGTTCTCTTTTTCAAGACAGGCACCGATTGGCGCCCAACAATATTCTTTGGACGAACTGCGGGCCATAGTGGAAGAGGCGGGCCGAATGGGCCTAAAAGTCGCGGCACATGCGCACGGCACGGAGGGCATTAATGCAGCTATTATTGCCGGTGTTGCCTCTATTGAGCACGGCTCTGTTTTGTCAAATGAATCTATTCGCCTGATGAAGAAGCACGGCACCTACCTGGTACCCAATTTGTATATTAATAGCCTGCCACTGCCACCGGAGACCCCGGATGAAATACGCAAAAAAAGTGACTACCTCATACCAAAGGTAGAGCAGAGCTTGCGCAAGGCTCAAAAAGCCGGTGTAAAAATGGCCTTTGGTACCGACTCTGGCGTTTACCCACACGGCGAGAACGGGCGCGAATTTTCTGCGCTTGTGGCCAATGGTGTCGTCCCGCTTGAGGCCCTGCGAATGAGCACGGTTTATGCAGCAGACCTTTTGGGGGTGGTTGATCGCGGTGAAATAGTGGTGGGCAAACTGGCCGATATTATTGCCGTGTCCGGCAATCCGCTTGAGGACATCAAAACAATGGAAAAGGTGCAGTTTGTCATGAAGGGTGGCGTGGTCTACAAGTCTGCCCCTTAAGGCCGGCTCGATGAATTCCTTTTATCAGGTGCATCTTATTTTCTGGCGCAGTCGGAGTAATAATCCGTGTAAGGGGAGGGATCCATCGGAGCATCAACTGCAACCGGCTTCTTGTGGTCCCAATCTTGTAAAAGTAGGATACAGATCAAGTCCCAGGCTCTAAATTCTCCTTATAATGGACTTTCTTTGGCGGAAAGTAGGCGCCGAACAGCTCTGGCTTATTAATAGTAAAAGTAGGGAACCTCTGCGGTGGATTCATTTGTTTGGAACGATAATTATAACACTCATCTGCCAGTAATAGACGAGCAGCATCACCGTCTTGTCGATCTGATCAATGAGTTCGGTCGATTGGTGTCCCAGAATGGCGTGGTTACTGAAGATATCGACAGGGTTTATCGCGACCTGGCCGCCTATGCCGAGTTCCACTTCACGGACGAAGAGAGGGGGATGGAAAAACATGGTCTCGACGACCGTCATATCCGGGAACATCAGAAGCAGCACTATGATTTTCTGCAAGAGGTGAGAGCAGCCCGCAAAGCTGTCCACAAGGGTTCAATCGATGCGTCGCGTTCTTTGCTGGAGTTTCTTGTATCCTGGCTCGCCTACCACATTCTGTGTGTCGACCAGAACATGGCTAGGCAAATTGCCATGGTGAAGGAGGGGCATAGCGCGGCGCGTGCTTACGACCTGGAAGAGACAGAGAACGACAGCCGGACCGAGCCGTTGCTGGCAGCGCTCAATCGGTTGTTTAGTCAGATATCGGAGCGGAATCTTGAGCTTAAGGAAGTGAATGCGACACTGGAGAAGAATGTTCGCAAACGCACGAAGAAACTGCTCGCTGCCAATCAGAAACTGGAGGCCATGGCCCTGACCGACGAGTTGACAGGGCTACCCAACAGGCGGCAGATGATGTGGGAGTTGGAACAACTGTGGAAAGAGGCTGTAGACACGGAGACTCCACTGGCTTTGTTGATGATTGATGCCGATGGGTTCAAAGAAATAAACGACAACTACGGTCACCCTGCCGGAGACACTGTTCTTGCCAAACTGGCTCGCGAACTGAAATATGCGGTACGCAATGATGATGTTGTTTGCCGCCTGGGCGGTGACGAATTCACTATTTTGTGCCCCGACACCGATAAGGAGGGTGCGCTGCACATAGCGGAGCAGGTTCGGTTGGCAGTCAATGCGATGGAAGTGGCAGCCGGTAAAGGAGTTTGGTATGGGAGCGTCAGCATTGGGGTCGCCGTTCGCCGGCCGGATATGAAATGGGCTGAATCTCTAATGAAGGCGGCCGATAACGCGGTATATGCCGCTAAGGAAGCGGGTAAGAATTGTGTGAGATACCAGGGGTGAGCATAGAAGGGATGAATGCGGAGCGCTGTTCTCGGACACTCCCCGGAGGGTTTTCCGGCATTATTTGCAATTGGCTTGAAGTAGATTGGTCAGGCAGCTTTTTATAAGGTAAGAAAATGACTCTGTCCGCTTCTGACAAATCAAACTGGCCGGCTATGCTACCGGGGTTTGATCACATTCGGCGCATGTGGGATAACTCATCGGGCCTGGTTGCTGCGCGGATATCGCCGGGCGAGTTCTATGTCTCGCGCCAGGAGGAAATGATCACGACGGTGCTGGGCTCCTGCGTCTCGGCTTGCATTCGTGATACCAAGACTGGTGTCGGTGGTATGAATCACTTTATGCTGCCGGGAGGGACCGCCGAGAAATCGGGCGCCTGGGGTGGCGAGGAGATATTGACGACGCGCTATGGACTGGCAGCCATGGAGTCTCTGGTTAACGAAATACTCAAAAATGGTGGTCGTAGGGAACGGTTGGAGCTGAAGCTGTTCGGCGGTGGCAAGGTGTTGGCAATGGAGGCCGGTAATGTCGGCGAGCGGAATATCGAATTTGCCAGAAATTTTGCCCATACCGAGGGGTTTCGGGTGGTGTCTGAGGATCTTGGAAGCAGCTATCCACGCAAAGTAAATTATTTTCCCCGCACCGGTAAAGTCATGATGCGAAGACTTCGGTCACTGCAGTGTCAGGCGGTTATCGACCAGGAGAAGAAGTACGAGGCATCGCTGGCTCCCAAGAAACAGGCCGCCGGGTCCATCGACCTGTTTTGACGGCGGTGCCACGGTGCACTCGCTGATGACCGAGAAATAAAGTATGAGGCTTGCAACATCTCAGTCAACCCGGTCGCCGCCTCGCCATTTAGCGCCTGCTAGTGAACCATTTTGAGAATCCAGTTGCG
>JABHWT010000084.1 GCA_018657645.1 Halieaceae bacterium
CCGGATTACTACTGCATGGATGGCACCATTCCCCGCAATCAATTGGCCTATGTACTCAATGAAATATCTCGCATGGGACAGGAAAGCGGCATCCGGGTGGCAAACGTATTTCACGCCGGCGACGGCAATTTACACCCACTCATCCTTTTTGATGCAAGCGATCCCGAGGACATTCGCAGGGCCGAGCAGCTGGGTCGCGACATCCTTGAGCTCAGCGTTCAGGTGGGCGGCAGTATCACTGGAGAGCACGGCGTTGGTCTGGAAAAACTGGGGCAAATGCCGCTTCAGTTCAGCGCCCAGGAGTTGAATCAACTGGAAGATGTAAAACACGCTTTCGACCCCAAATTAACCCTTAATCCGGGCAAGGGTATCCCTATACTCAAGCGCTGTCAGGAGTACAAGGCTCTGCCGCCGGGGCACAATCATGGCTGACTGCAGTCAGTTTCTTATCGAGGCAGTAGCCAAGGCAAGTGCCGAAAAGGCGCCGCTTTATATCACCGCGGGAGGTACCAAGCACGATATCAGGGGTAGAGCCTGTACGGCGCAAATGCTGGACATTTCTGGCCATACCGGAATCATCGACTACCAACCCTCGGAATTAGTCCTCACCGCGCGTGCCGGTACTACATTAGCTGACATTGAGGCTGCTCTGGACAAGGAGGGCCAGATACTGGCCTTCGAACCGCCCCGGTTGGGCGAGGCGGCCACGATTGGAGGCACCCTGGCCTGTAATTTGTCGGGGCCCGCCAGGCCCTGGCGTGGCTCTGTTCGCGACATGGTGTTAGGCGTACAGCTGATAAATGGTAGAGCTGAGCTGTTGAATTTTGGAGGCCGGGTAATGAAAAATGTCGCCGGCTATGACATCTCTCGGGTGCAGGCAGGTGCAATGGGAACTCTGGGCGTACTGAGTCAAATTAGCCTGAAAGTACTGCCCAAACCCGAGGCAAGCATAACCCTGGCATTTGAGCTGTCGATAGACAAGGCATTGGCTGTCATGATTCAACGAACCAGCGAGCCCAAGCCGCTTTCCGGCGCTATGTGGAATGCGGGCCGCCTATACCTGCGACTGTCGGGAGCAGCTAAGGCAGTAGAGCATACAGCCACTGTCTGGGGTGGCGAAAAGATCCCAAGCAAGGTCGCACCGTGGCTCGATTTGCGCGAATTGCGCCTGCCTTTTTTTGAAGGGCACGCTCCCCTGTGGCGTTTCTCCCAGAATGCTGCAGCGCCATTACATAATGACCTTGGGGAAATGCTATTGGACTGGGGTGGTGCCCAGCGGTGGCTGCGAGGCGATCTCGGTATGGCGGCGTTGCAACAGGCCGCCGCCCTGGCCGGCGGCCACGTCTGTCAATTTCGCGGGGGAGACAGATCTGCGGAAGTGAGCCCATCCCTGTCCCCCGTGGAACAGCGCCTTCACCGCCGCTTGAAGCAGTCTTTCGATCCCGAGGGTATTCTGAACCCGGGACGACTTTATAGCTGGCTATAACGAGATATGCATTAATGTATGTAGATGTCCACCCGCGCTACCGCGACACCGCCTCAGCAAAAACGGCGCAGGATATTCTGAGTGCCTGTGTACACTGCGGATTCTGCCTGGCCACCTGTCCTACCTACCTCGATTCCCGGGATGAGCGGGATAGCCCACGTGGTCGCATCTACCTGATCAAGCAATTGCTTGAAACCGGTCATGCTACCAAGCAAACCCGAACTCATCTCGATCGCTGCCTGACCTGCCGTAGTTGCGAAACCACCTGCCCCTCGGGTGTTGCCTACGGACAACTAATCGATATTGGTCGCGAATTGGTGGTGGAAGCGGCACCCAGAGCGCCGCTCGTTCGCGGCCTGCGTGCTCTGCTAGCCAAATTACTGTCCAGTCCCTATCTATTTCGCGCATTACTGGGCGTGGGCCAGTTCTTTCGCCCCCTTGTTCCAAAACAGCTGCGGCGAAAAATACCTCCTCCATCGACGCGCTCGACAAACCCGGAGCAGCAGCACAGGCGCAAAATGCTGGTTCTGACAGGTTGTGTTCAAAGTGCAGCCACCCCCAATACCAACGCAGCGGCAGCCCGCATCCTGGACCAGCTAGGCATTAGTCTGGTTGCAGTGGAGCGGGCCGGTTGCTGCGGCGCCGTTAATCACCACCTCGACAGGCAAGGCGACGGGCTGGACAATATGCGCCGTAACATCGACGCCTGGTGGCCACATATCGAGGCCGGCGCCGAGGCTATTGTCTCTACCGCTTCGGGTTGCGGCAGCATGCTGGCGGACTATGGGGATTTGCTGGCCATGGACCTGGCTTACGCCGCCAAGGCCAGACGGGTGTCGGAACTGACCCGGGATATTGGTCAGATATTATTGCCCGAAGATCTCTCTCAACTGAGGCTTAACACGGCGATAGGTAAGGTCGCGGTCCACACCCCCTGCAGTTTGCAACACGCCCTCAAACTCCCCCTTCTCATTGCCGACATTCTAACCAACGCGGGATTTGAATTGGCAACCACATCCGACGATCACCTGTGCTGTGGTTCAGCCGGGACCTACTCCATCTTGCAGCCAGCTATCAGCAACCGTCTTTTGAATGCCAAGATGCGGGCCCTGAGCCACGATAAGCCATCAATTATTGCCACCGGCAATGTCGGCTGCCAGTTACATATTGCATCCGAGACGAAGATTCCCATCGTACACTGGGTCGAACTTCTGGACCCAAACTTCAGGTTCGGGCAGTAGAACCCAAATCATGGCCGGTAGCGACATTGACCTCCGCAGCGGACACTATTGGGTCCTTGTTGCCCACTAACTTTTGGTAATAAGCATAGAAGGAATGCTTCCTTCACATCGGCTATTGGTTTACCTACTATCCCAGCCATGAGTATTGGCAATTTAAAAATTGATCTTCTTGGCATCACTGCAGTCGCTGTTCTTACCCTGTATTTACTGGCCCCTCTAGCCGCCTGATTCCCTCTCTTGTGTCACCAGATGGCGCTACAGAAGGATCACGCACCTTTTTCGAGCCGCCGGTACAAGCATGTATACCCAATGCTGTGTCTGTAATTTTGCACTGAAATTTTCTGCTAGAGTGGCATCCAAAGCCTCACCTGTCAGGAATAAGTAATGGCTAAGCCTTCCCGTATGAAACCGCCCATGGGGCACGACAATGGCTGGTGGTGGCAACAGGCCGCCGACGGCAAGCTAGCCATTCAGCGTTGCGCCAGCTGCCAGACGCTGCGCCATCCACCACGCCCCATGTGTAGCGAATGCCGCTCCATGGACTGGGATTTTATTGAGTCCTGTGGCCGTGGCACCGTGACCAGCTACACCGTTTTGCATCACCCCCAGTTTCCAGGCTACGACTACCCGCTGATTATCGTACTGGTCGATCTGGAGGAAGGCACTCGTCTCACGGCACAATTACAGGACTGTGATAGCGAAGACGTCGAGTTCGGAATGGCGGTGGAATCCTATATTCACCAGGACGCCGACGGTTTTAAGATTCCGATGTTTCGCCCCGCCACAGAGGGAGCTGACAATGCCAATTAGTCTGAAGAACGAAGCGGCCATTGCTGGTATCGGATCGACCGAATTTTCCAAGAACTCGGGAGTCTCAGAGCTGTCTCTGGCCTGCCAGGCAATTAATCACTGCCTGAACGATGCCGGTCTGGCGCCCTCAGAGGTTGACGGACTCGTCACCTATACACTGGATTCAACCGATGAAATTGAAGTGGCACGCGCCATGGGAATGGGCGATCTGACACTATTCGCCAAAATCAACTACGGTGGCGGCGCAGCGGTTGGCCTGATCCAGCAAGCTGCAATGGCAGTGGCAACTGGCGCGGCAAAAAATGTGGTGGTATGGCGAGCCATGAACGGGCGCTCCGGCAAGCGCATGGGTCAGGGCGTATCCGGGGATATTCTTAGCAGCGACATCATTCACTGGTCCTGGTATATGGCCTATGGCATGTTGACGCCGGTTTCATGGGTGGCAATGATCGCCAATGCCTATATGCACAAATACGGCGTGACAGTAGAACATCTGGCGGAAGTAGCCATGGCCCAACGTGACTTCGCCCTGAATAACCCCGCCGCTGCTGGCTATGGCAAGCCCCTGACTCTGGATGGGTACATGAATGCCAGAATGGTGTGCGAACCCTTGCGCCTCTACGACTGCTGCCAGGAAACCGATGGCGGCTGCGCCCTACTGATCACCAGCACAGAGCGAGCTCGCGATTTAAAGCAAAAGCCCGCTGTCATACGCGGTGTAACCCAGGCCTCCAGTCGAGGGCAGGAGCAAATGACCAGTTTCTACCGCGACGACCTGCAATCCCTGCCAGAAATGGAGTTGGCCGCCAGGCGAGTCTACAAAATGTCCGGCCTGGGCCCACAGGACATCGACGCGACCTGCCTTTACGATGCCTTTACACCCGAGGTCATCATGCAATTGGAATCTTTTAGTTTTTGTGGCCGCGGCGAGGCTAAGGATTTTGTTGCCGATGGCAATCTGCGGCGGGATGGGCAATTACCCAATAATACCCATGGTGGATTATTGTCCGAGGCCTACATTCACGGCGTTAATAATATTGCCGAAGGTGCCCGTCTTATTCGCGGCAGTTCCTGTAATCAACCCGAAGGGGTCGAGCATGTGCTTATCTCCAGCGGGGTTGGCGTGCCCACCGGTGCTTTAATTCTTGGCCGGGACTAGGAGATACGCGGCCAGTTATTAATGGCATACAGTGTGCTAATTTTCTCTGTTTATATTAAAACCCCTGCTAAGAACAAATCGATAGTCGACTTAGGCGCCCGGCTCTGGTTTGATGGACATGTGGCGACACGCTTTGAGCTTGTATGTGACGCTACAGAACATAACCATTTACCATAGCAGATGACTCCAGACACCGCGTCTCGAGAGGGGTGCCAGAGCCTGCCGTCAGCGGCAGCGGTGTGTTGGGGCCTGACTCGGAGAGCTATTTTATGAGAAGACAGAAACGCGATATGAACGACAGAGCCTTTGATCGTGGCTATCAAGCCGGTGTTGCAGGACGCAGTAGCGATTTCTGCCCGCATGCCAACGACGACCAGCGTCAGAACTGGATCTCGGGCTGGCGCGAGGGTCGCAGCGATCAATGGGACGGCATGACCGGTGTCTCTGGTGTTCACAAAATGCGGACAATCTGACTTTCTAACTCAACCACATCTGTAATTACAATAAGGCAACGCTAACGCTTCCCCGGACTGGACCCCGGGGAAATTCTTAGTCGTGCGTACTGCTACCGCTTTGGGCCAAGTCCAGTAACTCCCGATTAGCCACCGCAAACATGGCAAAATCCGGTGACTGTGTCGCATGCAATTCGGTGAGCATTTCGCGCCAGCGCTGCACCAGCGGAGCCTCCTGCTCTTCCCAACGCTGCAGGCAAGCCAGCATATCTCGCTTCTCACAAATATGGCGCAGCGCGCCACAAGCCAGTGCGCGCTGCTGCCACTCCAGATCCTCCAGATAGGAATCTCGCGCCAATGCTTGCCACTCATTGTCTATCTTGGCCGCCATAATCAGGCCGCTAAACCAGTCCAGCTCCAGGCGCTCTCCCATATGAAAATACAGCTGCGCCACATCTTCCAATGGTGCATCAGTCTCTCTTGCCGCATCGATAATCCCCAGGGCGGTATATGCCTGACCAGACCCGGCCACTACCGCGGCCAGTTCAGGCGTAACACCAACTTCAATACAGCGCTCCCGCTCGGCCTCGTACCGCTCCGCGGCGCGGCCCCTGATCATCTGCGGAAGAGCCTCTTGCAGTTGTCGCACACCCTCCCCAAACTGGGGTATCGCCACACTGGGTGCCAGTTCATAGCGACGATTGCGCAGCATCCAGCGCACGGCACGCCGTACCAGACGGTTCAGGTCCAGCATCATCCCCATTTGAACCGACACCTCGACTTTGTGGTCCAAGGCCTCAATCTCCTCCCACAATGCTGGGATAGAGTAGACCTCCATTACGGTGGTGTAGGCACGGGCTATGTCGGCTACCTGAGCCCCGGTCGCTTTCCTTTGACGCAGCACGAAATTAAGCCCCATCCGATTGACCATGTCATTAGCTACCTGGGTGGCCATTATTTCTCGCTGCAGTCGGTGATTCAGAATCTCGTCGCTGTACTCAGCCACCAGTCGGGACGGAAATGCAGTTTTCACCGCATTGGCCAGATAGGGATCGATACCCAGGTCGGATTCGATTAATTCCTCCTTTAAAATTGCTTTACTATAAGACACCAGAACGGATAATTCTGACCGGGTTAAACCCTGACCCTGTGCCCGGCGATCGACCAGGGCTTCATCCGCAGGCAAAAACTCCAGAAATCTATCGAGCCTACCCGCTGCCTCTAACCTCGAGATAACCCGTCTGTACTCACCGGCCCGCAGCACCGCTTGAAATTCCGCGAGACTGATCGCCTGAACCTGACGGTAGTTATTTTGCAACACCAACTCTGCGATGCTATCTGTCATTTCCTCCAACAGCTTGTTGCGGTGTTTCATGGTCAAATCACCGCGCGCGACCACTGCATTGAGCAAAATTTTGATATTCACTTCGTGGTCAGAACAATCGACGCCGCCTGCATTGTCGATAAAGTCGGTATTGATCCGACCTCCATTGAGCCCGTACTCCCCCCGAGCCAATTGGGTCATGCCCAGATTACCGCCCTCCCCGACAACCTTACAGCGCAACTGGTCGCCATTTACTCGTAAACTGTCATTGGACTTATCGCCAACCTCCATATGCGACTCGCTACTTCCCTTAACATAGGTGCCGATACCGCCATTCCACAATAAATCGACTCGCGCCAGAAGCAAGTGAGTAATGAGCGCATTGGGGGTGAGCTGCTCTACCTCTATGTCGAAACACTTTTTCATCTGTGGAGACACGGCAATGGATTTGGCGGAGCGGTCATAGACGCCACCCCCCTCCGATATAAGCTCCTGCTCGTAGTCCGACCAACTGGAGCGGGGCATTTCGAACAGTCGCTGCCG
>JABHWT010000155.1 GCA_018657645.1 Halieaceae bacterium
CAATAACACCGCTGGCTAGATACTTACGGATGGTATTTCTGGAAAGGCCTGTCCGTCGGACAATTTCCCGGATGGATCGACCTTCACGCAGGTGCCACCGTCTGATTACACTCAATAAATCCACGTCTATCACTCCTTGGAACTCCTGCATCGCATTCAGCAAGAGTCGGATGGTTACGTGGGTCAATATTCGATGCAAATATGGGGGGTAAGTGGGTCAATTTTGGATGCAATTTAACACACATATACCCAACCGGGACTTGAACCGATAAGAGGTTCACAAAATGCGACAGCATTTTGGACGCCTGCTGTCTTAAAGGCGCCCCGTAGGGGGCAAAACAGGCGCAAGCCTGTTTTGATCTACTCTCTTGCCCTTGCGCGCAGCGGCTTAACCTCGAGTGTCCATTGCGCGTGATCAGCGGGCCCGGCTGGTCCAATTTTCCCCTTCGCAGATAACAGCAAGGTTCCCGGGTCGTGCACCACGCCCTCCTTCACCACATACCGAATATTGCGCGCGGCCTTAATATCATCCAGAGGGTTGCCCTTGACTATCACCAGGTCAGCCAGTTTTCCTGCTTCGACAGAGCCCAGTCTGTCGGCAACACCAAGGGCCGTGGCTCCGTTAATCGTAGCCGCCTTTAAAACGGCCAGCGGAGGTATGCCCGCATAGGTCATGGCGAGCAATTCCCGGTGATAGGCAAAGCCAGGTAACAAGCTGGTGTAGACCGGTTCATCGGTTCCAACAACCAGAAGATTTGCACCACCGGACTCATACAGTGTCATAAGCTCCAGCACACGCTGAGTAAACTCGGCATCTTCCGATTCCGGCTCCGGGGGTCCGCGCCGCTGGAGCAAAGTCTGGGTGTAGGGTGTGAAATATTTTGCCTCATCAACCCAGATCATTTCTGAAAGGTGCCTGTTTCGCTGGATAATACTACCGTACATCTGCAAATTGGCATCGTAATACACCTGGTGCTTAAGCATCAGATTTACCATTTGTGGCAGTTCTGCACGTCTAGAGTCATCGCTTCCAAGCGCAAGTGTCAGCTGGTGTTCAATACGGTCCATCCCCATCAGAATGGCATCGCGCGTCGAAACATCGTATTCGACATTGTAATTGGCAAGGTGCCCCGCCGTTGTCATGCCGTTTTTCTGCGCCTGCTCAATGAGAATCTTTGCCTCGCCAGGGGTCGCTTGTTTGATCTTGATGCTGATAACGCCTTGCCTGGCCCAGTAGTCCACTTCGGCCCGAATTTCCTGTTCCGATATGTCGTTGGGCCAGGCCACACATTCATCGGCCGCCACCTTGATTTGATACTCGCAGCGAAATGCACCGAAATAAGGTCCCGATACAAAGAGGCGTGGCCCAATGGCTTCGCCCGCCTCAATCAGGTCCCGCCGGGCGATAACACGCTCGGGGTAGAACTCGCCGGCCGACCAGGTTGATGTCACACCGTTAGCCAGAAAAATGATGCCGTTATAATGCACTTCCTCTACCCGCCCTTTGTCCACGAGATCCAGGTTGTAATGGGCATGCATATCGATCATCCCGGGCAGGATTGTCTCTGACTCGGCTAACTCAATCACCGTTGCTTGTGCGAGGCTCAGTTGCTCCCCGGTAGCATCAAGGCCGACGATTTTACCGTTTCGAATAACGATGCCTTCGTTGTGCCTGCGGGTGTCGCTGACCCCGTCAAATAACCAGCCGCCGTGGATCACCAGCGGACCCGCTTCTGCTTCAGCGCCTTGGACGCGTGGCGGTACCGATGTGATGCCAACAACAAGTATGATCGTGTAAAAAACAAGTCCAATTGAAAATTGCATACTGATGGTTTTCCTCCTACCAAAGCCGGTTTAGAATAGTGGTACTAGTACATTAACCAGCCACGATGAATGACCTGAAGTATGAGCACATACGATAACAAAGACAGGTCTCTCCTTTCCGTGACCATCTCAACCTCCCGGGTGAGCGCCTATACTGCTATAGAAATCTGCCTCGGTCAGGCGACCCCAGTCGACTTCTGCTCCCAGGCCGGGCCCTTCGGGGACGGATACACGGCCCTGGTCGAGTAAGTTGCCGTTCTTCATCCCAAACTCAAAAGCCTCCTTCGGCATTGCCGCTTCGAAGAACTGGGTTTGCTCATTGGCCATCATCAGGTGAAGGTTGGCTAACTGGGTTAAGGAGTAGCCCCAGCTCTGAATCTCTATGGGCAGTTCGGCCTCATTGGAAATTATTAACAATCGTAGCGCTTGCGTGATGCCGCCTATCACAGTGGCATCGAATCTTCCCGCATCCCAGGCGTTCATTTTAATGCCCTTGCGGAGGAATTCAGATGAATAGATGTTATATCCCGCGGGAATGATCGACAGCCCGAGTTCCTTCTTGAGCCTGGCGTATTGCTCCAGCTGCCGGTCATCGACAGGGGCTTCAAACCAGATGAACAATCCCTCATCCATTTTCTTGCCGAGTGTCATGGCATCCTCGAAGCCATAGGCTGCTTCGAGATCGATCATGAAACGATAGCCAGACCCTGCAAAAGTCCGCTGGACTAATTCTACAAGGCGCAAGTCCTCTTCAATGAGTCCCCAGGCGTGAAACTTGAAAGTCGTGTAGCCAAGCGCTGCAGATGCATTGACCGCCTCGATATGCTCGGCAAGTGACTCGAAAAACGGCAAGCTTGCGTAGGCTTCAATGGAATTTCGCGTTCCCCCCAGTAGCTGATACAAGGGACGATTTGCACGACGGGCAGCGAGGTCCCACAGAGCGATGTCGATGCTGGATAAAGCGGCGTCGCTCAAGTCGGGCCGCGTGTGCGCAAGTAGTGTTCCGACTTCGACAGGATCAAGGGTCTCAATAGTCAGCAAATCGCTGACAACACTTTGTATTTCCAACAGCAGCTCGTCACTGAACATTCCATTGTAGTAAGCATCCACGCCAGATATACCCTCGAAGCCATCGGCTGTAGAAATCCGCAGGATATTGTTGACCTCGTGCCAGGCATGTTCGCGACCGGAGTACCGGAGTGTGGTGTCCTGCGTGCCTACTGCATGAATCTCCACTGCTTCAATTCTGGCAGCTTCCGAGAATTGAAAGAATGGCGCGTACTGCGCGGCGTTCTCGCCTGAAAACGCGCTTAGAAGCTCTACAGCACTCACAGGGGAGCGACCGGTAGGCGGAGTGGACACAGCGGAGTTTGCCAGCAGCAAAAGCAAGGCGACGATTGCTCGGGTAGCAGATAAAAAAACACCTGTAGTCCTTGCTCTACCATGTTCCATTCCCGGTCACCCCTTTATGGTAGTGCCTATATTCCGGTGGATGTTCATCCTATAGCTTACAATCATCCGCTATTCCATCAATCACCTCATGCGAAACGCGTTCACACTCACTGTGCCTTTTGATCATGATTGCCTCCGGTTTTTACCGATGACACAATGTACCGCAGCTGAGTCGATACTGTATAGCAAGAACAAGCCATTTGCCGATTCTCTTAGGCCGCCGCTGGTAATTATGGGCCTGTGTTCTAATCTGGGGAAGATAGCCTTTTGAGAAAAATTACAAGAAGAGATTTTGTCAATGGAACCCTGGTGGCGGCGGGAGCTTCCACGTTACCTTTTGCAACTTCAAGCCAGGGGGTTATGGCCACCCTCGCCCCGTCCTATTACCCGCCAGCACGTACCGGGCTTCGCGGCAGTCATCCAGGGTCAAGTGATCATGCCCATAGCCGCGCATGGAATGGTCGAACGGATTGGGGGGCAACCACCGATTTGCAGGAGGAGTACGATCTTGTTGTTGTCGGCGGAGGACTCAGTGGACTGTCGGCCGCCTACTTCTACCAGCAAGTGCACGGATTGGATAAGACGGTGCTCATATTGGACAACCATGACGATTTTGGTGGCCATGCAAAAAGGAATGAACACACGATTAATGGTCACACGTTATTGGGCGAAGGCGGTTCAGAGTCCTTTGAAGAGCCACACGAATTTAGCAAAATCGTGCGCGACCTTGTCAAAGATCTCGGTGTTGACATGGAGCGATTTGATACAGCGTATGACGTGGGCTTTTACAAGAGGCATAATCTGCGCGCTGTTACCTATTTCAATAAACAAATATTTGGCCAGGATAAGATAGTTAAACACCCCTTTTGTGATTACCCCGGGTTTGTTGAGGGCCTATTGCGTTCGACCCTATCCTATGAAGAGGCCGTAGAGCAGACGCCGTTGAGCGCGAAAGGTAAAGAGCAATTGCTGCGGATCTTAAAGGGCGGTCAGCATGTTCTGAACCTACCCAAGACGGAATTGCCAGATTACATTCGTACTCATTCCTACTTCGACTATCTAACGCGCACGCTGGGGATCGATGATCCCGGTGTGTTGAGAATGGCCAGGGGTACACCCGTGGATTATGCGGGGGTTGGAACTGACGTAATGAACCTGGGCGAAGCACTGGCAAGTGGGTCTCTGGGTTCGGACCCCTATGCAGTCTGGAAGGACGCACTGAAGGAAGGGGACTATCAGGAATACGTAAACAAGGAGGGAGATACATACGCTGCAAAATACCCTTTCATTCATCACTTCCCCGATGGTAATGCAAGCATTGCGCGCTCACTGGTGAAAAAATTGATTCCCGAGGTCGGCCCGGGAGAAAACGCCGAGCAAATTGTACTGTCCAGATTCAACTATAACGAATTGGACAAGCCAGGCAATAGTGCCCGAGTTCGACTGAACAGTACGGTTGTTAATGTAAAGCACGCCGGCAACGCCAAGACTGCGAGTGATGTTTTCGTGACTTTTATTAAAGATAATAAGTCGTATCAGGTGACAGGCAAAGGAGTCGTCATGGCCTGTTACAACATGATGATTCCTCACATTGTTCCAGACCTTCCCAAAGAGCAGGAAGCAGCGTTAAGGCGGCTATCGAAGGTTCCACTGCAATACACTACCGTGGGCTTAAGGAACTGGAGAGCCATCAAGGAGGCAGGTATCGGGATGGCCATCTGCCCCGGAAACATTCACCAGGTCGTGGGGATGGATTACCCGGTGAGCATTGGCGGCTACGAGTTTACCAAAACGCCCAATGACCCGTGCATTCTTCACCTGAGAAGTTGTCCGCTTGGGCAAACCGTCGGTGCACCTACTATTGAGCAGATTAGTGAAGCAAGATACCGAATGCTGGGGCTGCAATTTAAAGATTACGAAGATGAAATGCGAGAGCATTTAGGCGGCATGTTACCAATGGGATCGTTTAATTTTGACAGAGAAATAAAGAGTATATCGGTGAACCGCTGGGCTCATGCCTATTGCTATGGCAGTCCAGGAGCGGTCGGGCGCCAACGATTCGGTAGAATTGCCATTGCCAATAGCGATGCCGCGGGTAGCTCCCTGTTTCAGACCGCAGTTGAGCAGGCATGGAGAGCCGTAAAAGAACTAGCCTAGCAGCGTGTTGAAAAAGTATCTGGCAAGTGCAGAACGAGGCATCTTCAGGAAAAAAACGGAGTTTATATGCCAATAAATGAGCATTTTTAGCCTGGAAACAACGAAGTAATGTACCGCCAGAGGTTTTTTCAAAGCGCTGCCAGGGAGGAGACCGCATGCCAGCGACAACTGCACGCATCGCCGTAGTCGGAAGTGGAATTATCGGTTCCTGGACGGCGCTGCACCTGGCCGAGGCCAGCGCACAGGTCACATTGTTTGAGCAGTTCCCGCTGCCCCACACTCGCGGAAGTTCACACGGCCTGTCCCGAGCGTTCCGGTTTCTGGGTGAGCTTGAAATGGATCGGCTGGACTATTCGCAGATCCGCTGGCAGGAGCTGGAACAGTTGACCGGCGAGCAGATGTTTGTCAAGACCGGCCTGATGAACTTCGGCCCTGCGGACGATCCAACCCTGGCGCTGTACATGAGCGTTCTTAAACGCACGGGGCGGTCCCATAAATGGCTGGATAGTTCAGAGATTGCATCGCGTTATCCCATGACATCGTACCCTCAGGATTGGGGAGCCGCCTGGGACCCGGACGGTGGAATGCTCATTGCCCATCGCTGCTTGAACTCGGTACAAAAACGCTTTCAGGAACTCCGAGGACACATTGAGACGGGCCGAGTGACATCGCTGGACAGCGTCGAGGCAGGTATTCGCGTTGAGGTTCATGCCAGTGCCAGTGATCCGGTCGATGCAGCTGTGTACGATCAAGTGGTGATCTGCGCTGGGCCATGGACAGGCAAGCTGGTTCCGCAGCTGGCTCCCTTGTTGCAGAGCGTCGCCACTCCTGTTACTTATTGGCACGACCCGTCCGGTGTGTACAGCGCCTCCAGTGGCTTCCCTATTATTTTCAACTCCCGCCTGACAGGGATCTACGGCCTGCCCTCATACGAATATCCCAACCTGGTAAAAATACTCTATCATGGGGGGCCAGAAACCGATCCGGACTTGCGTGATAGAGCGTCGCTGACGTCACACATCGAGAAGGTTCAACACTATGTTACAGAGCATTTGCCTCTGCTTGAAAACGCCGGGCCGGCTATTCTTGAAACCTGCATGTACACCATGACCCCCGATAGCATGCCGATAATTGATCGACTGGATGACAAGGTGGTTGTGGGCTGTGGTTTCTCCGGCAGTGGCTTCAAACACGCCCCAGCAACTGGATGGATGCTTGCGATGATGGCACTTCAGCGAGAACAGGAAATACCTGTGGGCTTCAGAGCAGATCGGTACGAACTACACCGATTTCAGGCAACTTCAGTGCCAAACGGCTAACTGAATATTGCGTGCGGGCAGTATTTATTCTACTGATCCGGTTCAGAATCGCTATTTACAGCCCGATGTATCATCAAAAGAAAAAGCACGGCAGGGTTAATACTCGAGTCGATCTGTTCCTCGCATGGAAAGTCGCGAAAAGCCTCTAAATTGGGCGAACCGCCGTCCCGGGCCAGGAA
This sequence comes from Halieaceae bacterium, assembly GCA_018657645.1. Lineage (GTDB taxonomy): Bacteria > Pseudomonadota > Gammaproteobacteria > Pseudomonadales > Halieaceae > JBALVT01. Next base: position 6,932 of record JABHWT010000155.1, read on the forward strand.
CAAACTGCGGCTCGTAGCATCAGAGCCATAGGCACCGCAGTCTTCGGGGGAGACAACTGCAAGGCCCTCGAGATTCCCAGCGGGCATACCGGAGGTATAGTGGGCCAGGACATCGACCACACCGACTGTTGTATTAGAGCGCAGCCCGGTTACTTCCAGCGAGTTCACCAGGAGGGGATTGTGCCAGATGTACATCCACCCAAGATTGCGGTCAAAATGTAATCCGGCAATCTCTGTTCTGGCGGTAGCGAACGATCCATGGTTGACAAAGTCCTCCGACACCCCCGGGTTAACATCGAACACGTGCAGGCGCCCCCCACTTTGATGGCCCACGAAAATAAGACCTCCCATGCCCTTGCTGCTTCCCGAAAACAGGTCGCCATTGGGAAGCCGGAACCCGGCACTGAGCAGATTTGCGTCGGGCACATACTCCAGACCCTCGGCTCCAGCGCCACCTGTTTCCGGCGGAAGAGCCTGGGCATTGTTGAGAACCTCGAGATTCCACACCGCTGACACCGTCAGCGATCCCCCCGATAGTGTAACGCGGCTCAGCCGACCTTGATCCTCTGCCAAGGTGTAGACCTCGTCTCCCGCTTCAAAATCAACCACGGCGAGCGCTTCGATGTCCGATCCGGCACTGACAGGGAGCGTTGCTGTTTCGAGCACTGTGAAATTCCCTTCGCCCTGATTCCAGGCCAGGCGCCAGATCTGGCCGTTCTGGCGAGCGATAAAGAGTTCCGAGTTTAAGGGGTTCCAACCCGCGGCACTGAGGTCGGTCTCCGTACCGGGCACCACAATGGTTGTGCCACTACCACCTGGCCAATTGGCAGCGGGCACGCTTCCGACTGTAATGGTCCCAATCACACCGCCACACACGAGGACCGGAAAAATCCAAAGATAACGACTAAGTACCCAATTCACCAAATTGCACCTGCCTGCACCGCGGCGAGTCATACATCCGGAGCAAGTATCCAAACGTTGCTTCGGATTGCCCTACCACGCCATGTAGTGGACCCAATGCGAGTCTACCGGGATCTGCTGCAGTCTGTCAAAGTAGCGGACCTGGCCCTGGGGCGATCACTTTAATCGAGTCAACGCCGCCAGTGCCGTCGGGCTTAACTCGTCGGACACCTGATCTAGTTGGCCGCATATTTTGTCGCGCATTGCGCCGGCCCAGAAGCGCTCTATGTGGCTGGCCACAGCCAGGGCAGCCTCCTCGGCATTTCCAGTAGCCGAATTACTTGCAATCTGGTTCGCCATTTTGACCAGATGATTCAATTCGGCATCGGTCACTGGGCCTCTCCTTGCCTGTCCAGCAGCGCAATCTGGGTTTCGCTGAACCGGGCGTGTTTCTGCTGCCATTCAGATGTGCTGGCACCGATCGGCTTGCCGACTTGCACCGCCGTCACTTTGTACTCGGGGCAGTTGGTTGCCCAATCCGAGTTGTCGGTGGTGATTACGTTGGCTCCCGTCTCCGGATGATGGAATGTCGTGTACACCACTCCCGGCTGAACCCGGTCGCTGACCTTCACATGCAACTGGGTGATACCCGACCGGCTGGACAGGGATACGAGGTCGCCGTTTTCGATGCCACGATCCTGGGCATCCTGTGCGTGCACTTCCAGCACATCCTCCGAATGCCATGCCACGTTATCCGTTCGGCGAGTTTGAGCCCCCACGTTGTACTGCGACAGGATACGCCCCGTAGTGAGAAGAAGTGGGAACTGCTCAGTGACCTTTTCATCCGTTGGGATAAATTCGGTCAGGGCAAAGAACCCTTTGCCCCGCACAAACGCCTCAACATGCATAATGGGTGTTCCATCCGGCGCGTCTTCATTGCAGGGCCATTGCAATGACCCCTCCCGGTCCAGGCGGTCGTAGCTAACACCACCAAAAGCCGGGGTCAGCGCCGCTATCTCGTCCATTATTTCCGAGGGGTGGTCGTAATCCATGGCATAACCCAGAGCCCTGGACAGGCCGGCGGTCACCTGCCACTCCTGCAGCCCGGAGGCTGGAGCCATGACTTTACGCACAGGCGATATTCGTCGCTCGGCATTGGTGAACGTGCCGTCTTTCTCCAGGAAAGTTGAGCCGGGCAGAAATACATGGGCGTATTTGGCGGTTTCGTTGAGGAAGAGATCCTGTACTATCAGGCATTCCAGATTACCAAGCGCAGCTTCTACATGCTGGGTATTGGGGTCGGACTGGGCAATGTCTTCTCCCTGAATATACATGCCTTTGAGGCTACCCTCTACTGCGGCATCGAGCATATTGGTGATTCGGTAGCCAGGCTCAGGGAGAATATCCACACCCCAGGCCTCCTCAAACTGCTGGCGTACCGGGTCACCGGAAAGATGCCGGTACCCGGGCAACTCGTGGGGGAAGGAACCCATATCACAAGCGCCCTGAACATTATTCTGACCCCGCATGGGATTGACACCCACACCCTCCCGTCCGATATTGCCAGTGAGCATTGCAAGATTGGCAATACCCATTACCGCGGTGGAACCCTGACTGTGCTCGGTCACGCCCAGTCCGTAATAAATTGCTGCATTACCACCGGTCGCGTACAGCCTGGCCGCCTGCCTGACATCCTCCGCCGGCACCCCCGTGTACTGCTCAGTTTGCTCCGGAGAATGACGCGAATCGCCGATAAATGTCCGCCACGTATCAAAGGCTTCACGCTCACAGCGCTGAGCAATAAACGCCGCCTGCTCAAGCCCCTCATCGACAATGACGTGGGCCAGGGCATTAATCAGCGCTACGTTGGTTCCGGGAAGGAGTTTTAAATGGTAGGCCGTTTCCGCATGGGGGCTTTTCACCAGGTCAATGCGACGGGGATCGACAACGATGAGCCGGGTTCCCTCGCGTAGCCGCTTCCGCATGCGCGAGCCAAACACCGGGTGGCTTTCGGTCGGGTTGGCTCCAATCACCAGCATTACATCGGTTTTTTCCACAGAGTCAAACGTCTGGGTACCGGCTGATTCTCCCAGAGTGGTCTTCAGACCAAAGCCGGTGGGCGCGTGGCATACACGTGCACAGTTGTCGATGTTGTTATTGCCAAAGGCAGCGCGCACCATTTTTTGCACCAGGTATATTTCTTCATTAGTGCAGCGCGAAGAGGTAATACCGCCCACGGAATCACGTCCGTATTCGGCCTGAATACTGCGAAGACGTCCGGCGGCAAATTCAAATGCCTCATCCCAGGACACATTGCGCCAGGGCAGATCGATGCTCTGTCGAATCATCGGCTGCGTAATTCGGTCCTTATGGCTGGCATATCCAAAGGCAAAGCGCCCTTTAATGCAGGCGTGTCCCCGATTGGCCCTGCCGCCTTTCCATGGCACCATCCGCACTACCTGGTCGCCCTTCATTTCCGCTTTGAAGGCGCAGCCGACGCCGCAATAAGCACATGTGGTTATCACCGAGTGATCGGGCTGGCCGGTGGCAATTATTGTTTTTTCAGTCAGTGTAGCCGTTGGGCAAGCCTGAACACAGGCCCCGCAGGACACACAATCGGAGTCCATAAACGGCTGCCCCTGCCCCGCGGATATCCGCGATGCAAAGCCCCTGCCGGAAATTGACAACGCATACGTCCCCTGGATTTGCTCACAGGCGCGCACACAGCGCGAGCAGACGATACATTTGGCCGGGTCATATTGGAAATAGGGATTGGAGCCGTCAGGCATATCATCCAGATGATTGCTGCCTCCATCGCCATAGCGCTGTTCACGCAGACCCACTATTCCCGCCATGTCCTGCAACTCGCAGTCGCCATTAGCGGAACAGGTCAGGCAATCCAGGGGGTGATCGGAGATATACAACTCCATGACATTGCGTCGCAATCTGCCCAGTTTATCGCTCTGGGTAGAGACCTCCATTCCCTCTTCCACTAACGTCGTGCAGGACGCTGAATAGCCCGCCTTTCCGCCTATTTCCACCAGACACAGGCGGCAGGACCCGTAGGCCTCAAGGCTGTCCGTGGCACAGAGTTTAGGGATATTAATACCTGCAATTGACGCGGCACGCATGACTGAGGTGCCGTCGGGAACGCGAACCTTTGCCCCATCGACGACAAGGTCAACGAGATCGCCGGTCGGCACCGGGTCTGTAGAGGGTGCCGCTGTGCCGTAGTCTCGCTCGGGATCTATATCGTTACGCGGGTCAAAATACTCCAACATAGGTCAGCTCTTCTGAAAATCTTCGGGAAAATGGCGCAGCGCACTTCGCACGGGAATGGGTGTCATACCACCCATGGCGCAAAGCGAGGCCTTGCCCATAGTTTCACACAGGTCTTCCAATAGTTTCACGTTGGCCTCTCGATCTCGATTGCTGCAGATATGGTCTATAACCTCGACCCCACGGGTTGATCCTATGCGGCAGGGTGTACATTTGCCACAGGATTCATCGGCGCAAAACGCCATGGCAAAGCGCGCCTGCTCCGACATGTCCACACGCTCATCAAATGCGACAATACCACCGTGCCCCAATACCGCACGCAGCTCGGCCATGGCCTCGTAATCCATCGGCACATCCCATTGAGACTCGGGAATATAGGCACCCAGTGGTCCGCCCACCTGCACCGCTCTCAGAGGCAGACCAGTGTTACTGCCTCCGCCATATTCATATAGCAGTTCGCGCAAGGTGACACCGAAGGCCAGCTCCACCAGCCCAGGGTGTTTGAGATTCCCAGCCAACTGAAAGGGCATGGTTCCGCGCGAGCGACCCATGCCAACAACCTGGTAGGCCTGTGCCCCCTCCGCCAGAATAAAGGTCACACTGGACAGGGAGAGCACGTTGTTAACCACCGTTGGCTGCCCAAATAATCCCGCCATTGCCGGCAATGGCGGCTTGGGTCGAACCATGCCCCGCCGCCCTTCCAGACTTTCCAGTAGTGCCGTCTCCTCACCGCAAATATAGGCTCTGGCACCAATGCGCAGTTCGACGTCAAAGGACTTTCCACTGCCTAGAATGTTACCCCCCAGGTAGTTCTTCTCTCGCGCCAGAGACAGTGCCGCCTCCAGAATTTCAAGGGCCGTGGGATACTCTTCGCGCAGGTAGATGTAGCCCTGATCGGCACCCACCGCCAAACCGGCAATGGTCATGCCTTCAATCAGTGCCAGGGGATCTGCCTCCATCTGCAAACGATCGGCAAAGCTGCCCGAGTCGCCTTCATCGGCGTTGCAGACAATATACTTCTGCCGTGCAGGCGTATTCAGAACCGTCTGCCACTTAATTCCGGTGGGGAAGGCTGCGCCACCGCGACCTCGCAGGCCGGAGTTTTTTACTTCCTCTACCAGTTCCTGCCCGGTCATCGTCAAAGCTCGTCGCAGGCCACGATAACCGCCAACTTCGCAATATTCCTCCAGATTCAGTGGATCTATAACGCCGGCGCGAGCAAAGGTCAGTCGCTGCTGGTTCTTCAAATAGGGTATCTGGTCGGTAAGCCCCAGGCACAGTGAATGGGTTGGCGCCCCTTGCAGCAACCCCTGCTCCAATAATCCTGCAACATCACCTGGAGTTACCGGTCCGTAGGCTACCCGGCCTCGATCGGTTTCCACCTCTACCAGCGGTTCCAGCCAGTACAGTCCGCGGGAACCATTGCGAACCACGGTGGCGTTGGTATCAGCCAGGGCCCGATCCATAGCCAGGGCAACATCCTCTGCCCCCACCGACACGGCACCGGAGTCTCGAGGTACATAAATTTTGATTTGTGGGTCACCAGCCATTAACGCGCCTCCAAAGCGGGAGCGCCCAATTCATCAATCAAGGCCTCAAATCGCTCGCTGCTCATGCGGCCATATATCTGGGTTCCCACACGCACCGACGGAGAACAGGCGCAATTACCCAGGCAGTGCACGAATTCAAGCGTAATCTGTTGATCGGCCGTCGTTTCAGAGTAGTTCAGGCCCAACTTTTGTTTGGCAAACAGTTCCAGTTCTCTGCCTCCCATTGCCTGGCAGGACTCTGCCCGGCAGATTTCAACCACGTGCCTCCCTCTGGGACTGGTGCTGAAGTAATGATAAAAGCTAATCACGCCGTGAACCTCGGCTATGGGCAGATCCAATCCCCGTGCTATCAGCTCCACGGCCTCCTCCGGCACGTGACCAAACTGTCGCTGGATTTCATGCAAAACAGGCAGCAAGGCACCCGGCTTGTGTTTCAGGGATGCAACAATATCTGCCACCATTGCAGGGTCCCAATTATCTGTTTGCTTCACTCTTTTCACCTCAGTTGGACCTCCGAAAACTTGGTCCCGGTCAGGCCCCATTTTATCTTGCGGCAAGAATAACCTTTGTGTTTTCCAATAGAAAGTGGTCCTGAAGGGCAGGAATGTGCATCGTCCATAAAAAAGCCCCGCAATCCGGGTGGGCAACCCACCCGGGGGTGCAGCTCAGCATCGCCTTGCGACCACTTTTAAAGCACTGATAAAATGCCAGGGCCTCTGCACCGGACATCCCCGACTGCGCCACAGCGGCCCAATCGCGCTTTGGTGGTACAATTCGATTTTCCTTTTTGGCAACGCATTTTATGTCGGTTTTCCCTATTGAGTATATAGCCCCTGTATTTCGCCCCCCCAGTGAGGCACGCTCACTCATTCTCCAGATCACCAACGGCTGCTCCTGGAACAAGTGCACTTTTTGTTCCATGTACACAGCGCCACAAAAAAAATTCCGCCCCAAACCTATCGCCGAATTAGAGTCCG
>JABHWT010000202.1 GCA_018657645.1 Halieaceae bacterium
GCGGTCAGTAAAACCAGAACCGCCAGTGCCATCAGGCAAGCCCACGCCAACGGCCTGACCGAATTCGGTGAAAACTACCTCAATGAAGCACTACCTAAAATAGTGCTGTTACAGGACCTGGACCTGGTCTGGCACTTTATCGGTCCCATTCAATCCAACAAGACACGCGCTATCGCCGAGCATTTCAGCTGGGTACACAGTATCGATCGAGCTAAAGTTGCCCGCCGCCTGAATAATCAGCGTCCAGATCAGATGGCTCCCCTCCAGGTCTGTATTCAGGTGAATATTTCCCTGGAGCAGAGCAAGTCCGGTATTGCCCTGGAGGCACTGCCGGCGCTGGTCCGCGAGATTCTGGATCTGCCCCGGTTGCGGCTACGGGGACTGATGGCTATCCCGACCCCTACCAGGGACGAAAAGCAACAGCGACAGGAATTTGCCTTGCTGCACGATGCCATGCATCAACTGTTCGAATCCGCCCCGACTATGGACACCCTGTCAATGGGCATGTCGGGTGATATGGAGGCTGCCATTGCGGAGGGTTCCAATCTGGTCCGTATCGGCACCGACATTTTTGGCCCTCGGAAAACGTGATCTTGCCCTAACACCCCGTGTATACTGGGTAATCGATACATTACGACACGGACGCGGGCTTGGAAACACCACAAATAGCATTTATTGGCGCGGGCAATATGGCCAGCAGCATTATTGGAGGCCTAATCGACAGTGGCCACCCAGCAGAGCAAATCAGTGCTGCAGACCCCCACCCGCCCACTCTCGAGAAGCTCAAGGATATGGCACCTGTCGTGGTCTATAGCAGTAATACCGAGGCAATTTCTGCAGCCGATGTCGTCATACTTGCAGTTAAACCCCAGGCCATGGCAGAGGCCACCGAGAGTATCGCCAGAGGTGTGGCAGAGACGGAGCCTGTCATTATTTCTATCGCAGCCGGGGTAACAATTGCCAGCATTCAAGCCCGCCTGGGCACCCAGGCGGCCATTGTCCGCTGCATGCCCAATACGCCGGCACTGCTGGGTTGTGGGGCCAGTGCACTGTATGCTAATAACAAGGTATCAGACCAACAGCGCGAGCATGCCCAGACCATTCTGTCGGCAGTGGGTATTACCAGATGGGTCGACAACGAGCAGGCGCTGGATGCCATTACAGCTCTGTCCGGCAGCGGCCCAGCCTACTTCTTTCTGTTCCTGGAATCACTGATCGACGCCGGGGTAGACCTGGGACTGGACCGGGAAACCGCCACTACAATGGCCCTGCAAACCGCACTGGGTGCCTCGCGCATGGCTTTGGAGGGCGAGGTCGAGCTGGGCGAGTTGCGGCGCCGGGTAACCAGCCCCGGGGGCACCACCGAGCGCGCCCTAGAGAGCTTCAAAAGTGACAATTTGGGCGCGGTAGTAGAGCGAGCCGTGCGGGCCGCGGCCGATAGAGCAGCTGAATTGGCTGTCGAATTAAGTTAACAGGGAGTTCGGGAATGGGTGCTTTGTCTGAAATTTTTGGCTATCTGGTCCAGACTATTCTGAGTCTTTACCTGGTTGCCATGTTGCTACGTTTTGTTCTGCAATTGGTTCGCGCCGATTTCTACAATCCCATAAGCCAGTTTCTGGTTAAATTGACTAATCCCGTGGTGGTTCCCATCAGACGAATACTGCCAGGCCTGGGCGGCATTGATCTGGCCACACTGTTTCTTGCGCTGGGCCTTCAAGCTGCAGGTATTATCGTCATGCTGCTGCTCAATGGCATCGGCATCCCAAGCCCCGTACTATTGGTAGGCTGGTCGATTCTGGGGCTGGTAGGCATGCTGGTTAACATTTATTTCTTTGCACTGCTTGCAATGATTATACTCAGCTGGGTGGCTCCCGGAAGCCGCCATCCCGCCATTTACTTACTTCACCAGATTACCGAGCCCGTGATGGCGCCCGTTAGGCGGATGCTACCCCCGATGGGTGGAATGGATTTTTCCCCTATTCTGATCTTCATCCTGATCAATATTATTCAAATAGCGCTGCGCCACATGGCAGTCGGTATCGGCTTGCACCCGGCGCTGGTTATTGGTATTTGAGATTCGCCGCTCCATGAGCCTACATAATTCAAGTCATTCGGTGGGATTGGTCACACCGCAGGTCGCTCTCTTTGACGAACCTCTTGCTCTGGCATGTGGTCGCAGCCTGGCAAGCTACGAACTGGTTTATGAAACCTATGGTGAACTCAATGACGACCGGTCCAATGCCGTCCTGATATGCCACGCACTGAGCGGTCATCATCACGCAGCGGGTTACCACAGCGAACAGGATAAACGACCCGGTTGGTGGAACGAGTGCATCGGGCCGGGCAAAGCCATTGATACCAATCGTTTTTATGTTGTCAGCCTCAATAATCTGGGAGGCTGTCATGGGTCCACCGGCCCCAGTACAATTAACCCCCAAACGGGTAAACCCTGGGGCCCCCTGTTTCCTCCCCTGCGGGTCAGAGATTGGGTTAACAGCCAGGCCAGACTGGCCGATTTACTCGGCATCGAGTGCTGGGCCGCGATTGTTGGCGGTAGCCTGGGCGGCATGCAGGCGATGCGCTGGGCGTTGGAGTACCCACAACGGGTTAAGCATTGCCTGGTTATTGCCTCGGCCCAGAAACTGAGTGCCCAGAATATCGCCTTCAATGAAATCGCCAGACAGGCCATCGTTTCGGATTCGAAATTTGCCGAGGGCTACTACCTGGATAATAACGAAATCCCGGACAAGGGCCTGGCTCTGGCACGAATGGTAGGTCACATCACCTATCTGTCTGACGACGCCATGGCCAGCAAGTTTGGTCGTGATTTACGTTCCGGAACACTGGAAGTCGGTACCGATGACTCGGTTGAATTTCAGGTGGAGAGCTACCTTCGCTATCAGGGGAGCCGCTTTTCGGACAGCTTTGACGCCAATACTTACATTCTTATGACCCGTGCTCTGGACTATTTTGATCTCGCCCGCGAATACAATCACGACCCCGTCGCGGCCTTCAGAGAGGCCACCTGCAGCTTTTTGGTCGTTTCTTTCTCCAGCGATTGGCGCTTTTCACCCCAGCGCTCACAGGAACTGGTAGACGCACTGATAGCTGCGGACCGTCCTGTTAGCTATGCAGAGATCGAATCCAATGACGGCCACGACGCCTTCCTGCTACCGATCCCCCGCTACCTTGAAGTTATTAGCGCCTACATGACGCGGGTGGAAGAAAAACGCTGATGCGCCCCGACCTCTCCCATATAGAACGCTGGATAACCCCCGGTTCCCGGGTTTTGGATCTGGCCTGTGGCAATGGCGAGTTTTTGCAGTTTTTGCAGGACGAACGCCAGGTAAGAGGCATGGGACTGGAGATCGACCAGAATAACATTACCGCCGGCATTGCCAGGGGACTCAGCATTGTTGAGCAGGATCTGGATCAGGGCCTGTCCAATTTCCCCAACCAAAGTTTCGATATGGTGGTCATGGCGCACGCCCTGCAAGCTGTACACTTCCCGGACCGCATCCTCGATGAGATGGTGCGCATCGGTCGCGAATGTGTGGTTACCTTCCCCAATTTCGGCCACTGGCGATGCCGCCTGCATTTGGGCACTCGCGGTCGAATGCCAGTTTCCAGTTTCATGCCCCATGGCTGGTACAACACACCCAACATCCACTTTTGTACAGTACGGGATTTTGAGATTCTGTGTCGCGAGAAAGGCATTCGAATTGTCGCCCGAGACATGGTTGGCGACAGTCAACGAAGCTCGCTGATGGCTACCTCCTGGCCCAATTTGTTTGCAATGACAGCGATCTACAGGATAGCTGCAAAGCAATGAAGCCCAGTGATACCGAGACTGGAGGCACCGTTGTACTCGCCAGCGGCAATGCCGGAAAATTAAGAGAATTACAGGATGTTCTCGCGCCGCTGGGGTGGGCACTCCAATCCCAGGCCGATTTCGATACGCCAGAGGCCGCGGAAACCGGACTGAGTTTTGTTGAAAATGCCCTTATAAAAGCGCGAGCTGCAGCTCATCATACAGGTCTGGCAGCCATTGCGGACGACTCCGGTCTGGAGGTCGATCATCTCTCTGGCGCTCCGGGAATTAACTCAGCGCGCTATAGTGGCGGCGACGATGACGCTAACAATGCCAAGCTCTTGTCATCACTGGGCAGCCTGCCACTAAATCAGCGCAGCGCTCGCTTCCAGTGTGTGCTGGTGTACATGCGGCATTGGCACGACCCCACACCACTGGTGTGCCAGGGTAGTTGGGAGGGTTATATTTTGACTGAGCCACGGGGTGAAAATGGTTTTGGATACGACCCTCTGTTTTATATCCCGAGCCTGGAATGCACCTCGGCAGAATTAAAACCAGAGCTAAAAAGTGAAATAAGCCATCGAGCCCAGGCCAGCAGGCGGTTGCTCGAGGCCTTACAATGCCTCCCTGGATAATGCAGAATTATTTCCAGCCGCCGAACAAGTTCAGAGTCGTGGCGGTGCCTCGCGGGCAAACTGCGCAGCAGGAGTTACTAGTCCGGACTTATCGACTTGCCTTTGGGTCTCGCGGGAGTATTTGTAGACAGTTCTTAGGCCTCCTACCATCGTGACCAGCCTCTGCGGACAACTCCCACCGCTTGCTCTGTATATTCACATGCCATGGTGTGAGAGCAAATGCCCCTATTGTGACTTCAATTCACACCCACTGTACGACCTGCCCGAAGCGGACTATATCGACTGCTTATTGCAGGACCTGGAGGCGGACCTGACTAAAATTCAGCATCGTCCGATCGTCAGTTTGTTCGTAGGCGGGGGCACACCCAGTCTTTTTTCTGCGCGTTCAATTCAGCGACTGATGGACGGAGTTGCCTCCCGCGTGGAGCTTGCAGATGATCTGGAAGCGACAATGGAGGCCAATCCCGGGAGCGCCGAGTCCAGCAAATTCCAGGGGTTTCGCGCCGCGGGAATCAATCGCCTGTCCCTGGGAGTCCAGAGCTTCCAGGACACCGCTTTGCAACAACTGGGGCGCATACACAATAGCGACGAGGCGCTCGTCGCAATTGAGATGGCTCAGGCTACCGGCTTCGACTGCGTTAATATTGACCTGATGCATGGCCTTCCGGGTCAGTCTACCCTCTCGGCGATGGCTGATCTCAGTGTCGCGCTGAACCAGCAGCCAGCTCATTTGTCCTGGTACCAATTGACCATAGAACCGAATACCCTTTTTCACAGGCAGCCACCAACGTTACCCAGAGAGGAGATCATGGGTGATATCGAGGCCCAGGGCCTGCAACAGATGAAAGACGCCGGGTTGCAGCAATACGAGGTTTCGGCCTATGCCCGCCCCAGTTACCGATGCCGACACAATCTCAATTACTGGTCTTTTGGAGACTACCTCGGTATCGGCGCAGGCGCCCATGGGAAAATCAGTTTCCCGGAAGGTCGCATTCTGCGCTACACCAAAAAACGCCAGCCGGATCATTATATGGGAGGTTGCAACAGCGATTACACCGCCAAAATCCAGGAACTGGAACCCCGAGAAGTTACCGGCGAGTTCATGATGAACGCCCTGCGGCTCAATCGGGGCTTCTCTCTGGCGCTATTCAGTTCCAGGACCGGGCTGCCTGCCGCTAGCATACAGAGGCAACTGGATACACTTCAGAGCAAGGGTCTGTTAGAGTTTGATCGCGATTGGGTTCGCGCCACCGCTCTGGGTCGGCGCTTCCTGAACGACGTAGTCGCCGACTTTTTCACCGGTTGAGGCCCAGACGGCGCCCGTCCAGAGCAAACTCCCGGCTGGTGCTTTCGATCACTTCACCGGAGCCGGCGATTCGACTTCTGTAGTACGCTCAAACATCAAGTCCCAAACACCGTGGCCCATACGTTCGCCGCGTCGCTCGAAATTGGTTGGCGGCCGACAACCCAATCGGGGCGCATAGCGCTGCTCTCCATAGCGGTTACGCCATCCCCTGGCTTCCCCAAGAACAGACATCATTTGAAGCGCATAATCCTCCCAGTCCGTCGCTAGATGCAGCAAGCCTCCTGGTTTTAAACGGCTCTGAAGCTGCTCGAGGAATGGGGGTTGAATGAGGCGCCGCTTGTGGTGCCGTTTCTTATGCCAGGGGTCCGGAAAGAAGATTTGCACCGTGTCCAGGGACTCCGGGGGTATGCAGTCGCGCAGAATTTCCACTGCGTCATGGCAATAGACTCGAATGTTGTCCACCCCATTTTCAAGCATGCTATGCATTAACTTGCCGACCCCGGGGCGGTGCACCTCAATGCCTATAAAATTAGTATCCGGGCTGGCTTTTCCCATGGCCACCAGAGACTGGCCCATGCCAAAACCAATCTCCAGAACACGGGGTCCAGGCTGTTCAAATACCGCGTCAAAATCCAGCAATCCCTCGCCAAATGCCAGACCCCACTTCGGCCATCCAATATCCATGCCCCGTCGCTGGGCGGGTGTCATCCTGCCCATACGCAATACGTAGCTGCGTATTGGTCGCTTGTTGCCAGTGTCAATCATGCACAGCGTCTTAAACCAGGGATTTCCACGCGGCAGCGGCAAAACATGCCCAACCGCCAATAAACGCCAGGCCACCCACGGGAGTCAGCGCACCCAGCCAACGAATTCCCGTTGTGCTCAGTAGATACAAGCTGCCCGAGAACACTACCAGACCAACGATAAATAACCAGCCGCTGCTTTTCAGCAAAGCGGTTTGCGGCCCGGTTAACGCGATAAGGCCCACCGCTAGCAGCGCAAAGCTATGGTAGAAGTGATACTGCACCGCCGTTTCAAAGACTCCCATAGAATAGATATCCAGTTTGTCATTGAGCGCATGTGCTCCAAATGCACCGAAAACAACGGCCAACATGGCGCTGAGCGCAGCCAGTGTAATAAATAGTTTTGACATGGAGAAATTGTAGCGCAATTAGGGGCGTAAGGTGTATCGCCCCGGACTGTCCCGTGTAGTGTCCGACTAGATTGCTGTAGCGATGGCCGTGTGCAGTTTCTTCATCGCATTTTGTTCAAGCTGCCTAATACGCTCAGCCGAAACGCTATACTGGGCTGCCAACTCGTGGAGGGTGGACTTCTTCTCCGACAACCAGCGCTGTGCCACAATATCGCGACTACGCTCATCCAGGTCGGCCAGGGCCTCGTGCAACTCTCTCTTGTTGTTCTGGCGCCAGTCTCTGGTTTCGACTTCCTGGGCCGGATCGCCGCTCATATTCTGCAGGTAATACTGGGGAGCCTGCCAATCCTCCTCATCATTTGCGCCAGCGGGTGCATCATAGGCCAGATCTCGACTACTGAGGCGCCCCTCCATCTTGTACACTTCGCCCACATCCACACCCAAATCGTTAGCAACTGCCAGCGCTTCCTCGGCATTCAGCCAGCCGAGTTTTTTCTTGGAGCTTCGCAGGTTAAAAAACAATTTGCGTTGAGCCTTGGTGGTTGCCACCTTGACAATCCGCCAATTACGCAGAATGTACTCATGCATTTCGGCCTTTATCCAGTGCACCGCAAATGACACCAGACGCACACCTTTTTCCGGGTCAAAACGCTTTACCGCTTTCATTAAGCCGACGTTTCCCTCCTGGATCAGGTCACTTTCCGCCAGACCATAACCGGAGTAGCTGCGCGCAATATAAACCACGAAGCGCAGGTGGGACATAACCAGTTGACGGGCAGCTTCCACGTCATTGTTGAAGTAGAGGCTCTCTGCCAATTCACGCTCGTATTCGGCGCTTAGCACTGGAATACTGCTGACAGACTGGATGTAGGCAGCCAGATTGGCTCCCGGTACCATTTGGTCGACTGGCTGTAGGCTACTACTCATAAATATATCTCCATTTCCCAATGCTAATTCTAGCACTCTTTAAGTTAGAGTGCTAATTTCGAAAAAGTTCCCTCCTGCGTCCAAAAAATCATATATTATTCATATAAAACAACCAGTTAGAAAGACATGGGCTGTGTGTTATCACTCTGGATGCTGAATTCGCCTGCTCGCTTGAGGTACTACGGTATTATCCAGAGGTGCCCGGGTTTACCTTGGCTGAATACTGCTCAGATGGCGTGATACCGCCAGCGCAGCCCCCGAGAGTCCCAGCAGGCCTCCCAAGACAATCAGATTGAGACCACCCATTATTCCCAAACCATGGATTGTAAAATCACTCTGGTAGAGCAGTGCCAGGTTATTAACAGGTCGTTCGAGAAACCACAGGGACAGGCCAACCAGAAAAGCCGAAATTCCGCCACCGCCAACACCAAACCATAATCCCGTGTACAGAAAAGGGCGGCGGACAAAGGCATCGCTACCGCCGATCAGTTTAACTATTACGATTTCATCCCGGCGATTTTCTATCGCGAGCCGAATCGTATTACCCAGAATCAGCACGACGCCCATTACCAACAGGCCGCCTACCGCCAGGATAATGCGACGACTGAGCTCCATCAGACTGTTTAGCCGTGCCAACCATTCCATGTCGAGCACCGCCTGGGCGACTTCCGGTCGAGCCTGGAGTTCTTCCTGCAGTAGCGCTGCAGTGTTTTGCGCGCCATCGGCATGCGGCGATACGATTATAAGGTGGGGTAACGGGTTCTGGTCCAAACTCGCCAGAACATCGGAAAAGCCGGTTAAAGTTGAAAATTCCGCCAGTGCATCTTCGCGCGAATGAAAGACCGTTTTGGCAATGTCGTCGCGTGTGGCCAGCTCCAAAGTCAGCTTCCTCGCAGTGAGCGACGTGACATCTGCCTCCAGAAAAACTGATATTTGTGCCGGGCTATCCCAACTGGTACTGATGGTCTGTGCATTATCGAGGGCGACATTCAAACCCACTGGCAACGCCAGGGCAATGCCGATTACCATCCAGGTCAGCATACTGGACCATGGATGCTCCAGCACTCTATGTAAGCTATCTGCCGCTGACAAACGATGGTGACGCAGCCAGGAATTATAGCGATCTCTTAGCCTTGTACGGCTCTGACTGGCACCGCCCCTCCCCATTAGTGCGCCCCCCCCGCTATCAGTTTGCCCTGCTTAAGCGTAATAATCCTGTGGTGCAGGCGGGAAATCAACGCCAGATCATGGCTTGCAATCAAGACCGTGACCCCTACCTGATTGAAGGCTTCAAACAGGTGCATGATCTCTGCCGACAGTGCCGGATCCAAATTGCCAGTGGGTTCATCCGCCAATAAAATAGTCGGTTTCGCAACGATTGCCCGGGCAATGCCTACTCTCTGCTGCTGCCCGCCAGACAAGGCAATGGGCATGGCCCGCTCCCGGCTCAACAGGCCCACCTTGTCCAGTGCCGCTCGCACCCGGCGCCCAACCTCGCGATGATCATAGCCACAAATTATGAGCGGGAGGGCTACATTATCGAATACCGTTCGATCAAACAGCAATTGATGATTTTGAAATACTACTCCAATGTCTCGCCGATAGTGAGGAATGGCACGAGGGCCGATCTTTCTCAGGGGCCTCCCATTGACCACGACCTCGCCACGGGTAGGTCTCTCCATCAACATGATCAGTCGTAAAATGGTGCTTTTGCCTGCACCGGAGTGGCCGGTCAAAAAAACCAACTCGTCCTTTTCAATTTTGAAGCTCACTTCGCGCAACGCATCATGGCCCTCACCATAGCGCTTGCTGATGCGTTCAAAGCTAATCATGCAGGTGTATCACCCTGATTAAAAAGGGCGTCGATAAACTGCTCTGCCTTAAATGGGCGCAAATCATCGATAGACTCTCCAATTCCTATGAAACGAATCGGCAATCCGAGTTTCTTCGCTATCGCGAATATAACACCTCCCTTGGCGGTACCATCCAATTTGCTCAAGCTAATCCCCGACACACCCACGGCATCCTGAAAGTGGCCGGCCTGGGCTAATGCATTCTGGCCTGTTCCCGCATCCAGGACCAACATGACTTCGTGCGGTGCCCCAACGTCCAACTTACCCATTA
>JABHWT010000248.1 GCA_018657645.1 Halieaceae bacterium
AAATCCGCCGCAGAGCAATTGGGGGCGACGCTGGATGTACAGGGCGAGTTCGACTTCGTTATCGAGTGTGCGGGAAATGCCCAGGCTCTTGTTCAGGCAGTCGACCTGTGTCGCCCCCGGGGACAGCTGTTGTTACTGGCTACCTATTGGCATGGCGTACAACTACCTGCATTTGAGGTCAGCATGAAGAACCTGACGATCGTTGCCTCCTGCATGTACAGCCAGAGTAGTCTGTCGCGGGATGTGGATGTAGCCGCTCAGCTGATGGGGCGTTACCCGAATATTGCGAAGGCCCTGATTACTCATCGTATACCGCTGGAGGCGGCGGTGGAGGCATTTTCCGTAGCCGCAGACCGCAAAGCGGGGGCGATTAAAGTGGTTCTGGAGCCCTGATGCAGATCGGCTGAATACGCGATCATCATTCTGGTCGCTACTTCAGTCTACCGTTGAACTCAGCTCTGGGCGTACAGCATGAAAAAGCAGGTGTCATTTAATAGGGCTTTCGCCCACTATTTTCCCTCCTGCTTTTGATCAGGCAGTGCAAATGCCATTAAGTGGTCTGCAGCTTTCGCAAGGCCGCTCCAATGGCCTCCAGCGGCAATTACAACATACTGTTTTCCATTGCTGTTCAGTCTATAGGTCATAGGTGTAGCCGGCGCAGCGGTCGGCAGGCGGCCTTTCCACAGTTCCTCTCCGGGCTCGGTGTTAAAGGCTCGCAGGAAATGATCACCTGCCGATAACGCTGTAATGCACACTGCAAATAAATTTCTTCTCGACATACTAGTCTTCTGCTCGATGGAAGGTGGATAGATAGTAATCGAATTAGGGTATCGGTGGACAGCCAGCTTAACCAGAACAGTCATGGAACTAATGAGGTAATAGCGCCTAATATCAACTGGTAGCGGCAGATTCGTGAAACATTGTCCAAAAAAACACAGTGGACGAATTGTTGTCGGTAAGTAAAATGGTGCTGGACCAGTGTTTTAAGGTAGGGGTTCCCTGTAGTTTAGAGCGATCGCTTCATCGTCTCCTACAAGACCGTCAACCCACACATTGCCGTGGCCGAAGGTGCCGCTGTGGAGCCATCATGAGTATTCAAACAGAAAGTCGCGTGGCGCTTGGAGAACTGATCGAGTTACTACAGGATATCGATGCACGCTGGTCGGGGCCAGAGTGGAACCTGCACTCTGCAGAAGATATTGCCGGCTCCCACCGCGTATTGATGCACATTCTGGAGGCGGCACTGGTGGGTTACTTCGAGCAGGATGCCAGTAACCCGGATTTCCGCCGTATCGTCACCCCCAGTCGCAAACTGACCGGGGACAACAGTGATGCCATTTATTTTGATGCACCGATCAGCGCCGATCATGCCTATGTCATTCACGGTACCATGCAGGGAGCCTGCTACTTCTCCCTGACTATTGAGGAGGGTGCCAAGGACGGTCATATCGCCCAAAAAACAGCCGGCGTAATCAACGACACCGACCTTGAAATTGACAGCAACGGTTGTTTCACCTTCTACCTGGGCGGCGAAGAGAGAGAAAGGGGCTGGTTGCCATTGACCCCGGAAGCATCTAGAGTCACAACCCGCCACTACTTTGAACACAACCAGGCAGCAGCCCTGGATCCCGATCTCGAACCGCGCCTGCATATCGAGTGCATGACAGCCTCCGCCGCGCCACCACCTCCGGACGACGAGAGCACCGCTGCCGGTATTCGCCGGGTTTGCAATGCAGTGCGCAGCCGCACACTGGAAATGCCACCCATGGCCAGCACCGAGCAGCCCGCTTTTGTGGCCACCACACCCAACCAATTTCCCGAACCGCAAAGCCCGGGCGATTACGGACTGGCAGCCGGCGACGCCCTCTACTCCATGGCACCCTTTTTCATCAACCACGATGAGGCCCTTGTCATCACGGGACGCTGGCCCGACTGCCGCTTTGCCAATGTGTGTTTATGGAACCGCTTTCAACAAACCTACGACTACAGCAGTCGCTGTGTCTCCCTCAACCGCTCCCAGACCGAGGTAGAGGACGACGGCAGCTTCAGGATGATCCTCGCCCACGAAGACCCGGGGCTGCCGAACTGGCTGAACACCGAGGGCAATTTATTCGGGCTGGTATTCTGGCGTTTCTTCCTGGTAGAGGGCGGTGCGGAGACGCCCCGAGCCACCGCAGTAAAAC
>JABHWT010000446.1 GCA_018657645.1 Halieaceae bacterium
CGGACAGGCCGCTACACACCCGGGTAGCTTGCTCAGATTCGGGTGGAGGAACACCTTGCTCACCGTATTGCAGGCTGAGGCAGCTGAGTGTGGCCTCGCCTGTTTGACCATGATAGCGGGATATCACGGGGATAAAACGGACATGGTCGCTTTGCGACGACGCTTTACAGTGACGGTGCATGGGCTGACTCTGAAACAGCTGATCGAAATAGCCAGCGCTATGCATCTGGCAGCCCGGGCGCTGCGGTTTGAGATGGGCAACCTGGCTCAGTTGCAGGTCCCCTGCATACTGCATTGGGACATGAACCATTTTGTTGTTCTGGAAACGGTGAATGGCCACAGAGCTATTGTCCATGATCCCGCCATTGGTCGGCGGGATTGCACTTTGGAAGAACTGGCCCAGCATGTGTCTGGAGTGGCATTGGAACTAATGCCCACGGAAGAGTTTGAGCCCGGTCGAGAAGGGCGGCCTCTGCGTCTTCATCATTTCTGGTCGCGGATAGTGGGGCTGAAACGCTCTTTACTCAGTGTGTTGCTGGCGTCCCTACTGCTACAGCTCTTTGGCGTCGTGTCGCCCTTCTATATGCAGACGGTCGTAGACGACGTCCTGTTGCGCAGCGACAGCAATTTACTGCTGGTGTTGGCGCTGGGGTTTGGGATGTTGCTGGTGATAGAAGCGGGGACAAGCATTTTGAGGGAGCTGGTTATCCTCAATTTGTCCAGTCGTCTTGGCATACAGATGGCTGCGAATGTCTTCCGGCACCTGATTCGGTTGCCACTGGACTACTTCCAGAAACGTCATTTGGGCGACATTGTTTCCCGCTTTGACTCGCTCGATAGTATCCGAGCCTTATTAACCACCGGCCTGGTAACTGTTCTGGTTGACGGCATCATGGCGGTGATTACGCTGGTTGTGATGTTTATCTATGATGTGCAATTAACATTCATTGTTCTCGCTCTGGTACTGACATTTGCCCTGATACGCGGGGCATTGTATCCCTCCCTGGAACGCCTGACCCGGGAGAACCTGGTTGCCGCAGCAAAAACTCAGAGTAGCTTCATGGAATCGGTTCGCGCGATACAGACCATCAAGCTGCACCAAAGTGAAAACGATCGTCAGAACCAGTGGCACAACAAGCTGGCTAACACGGTGAACACGGGCATTGTGGTTGCCAGGGTGAACATAATTTGCGACGGGGCCAATATCATCGTATTTGGTTTGGGCAATATTGTGGTGATCTACCATGCGGCAAATGCCGTCATGGCCAATGTGATGACCCTGGGTATGCTGTACGCCTTTATGAGCTTCAGACAACGGTTCGTCGGGGCGATGAATGGTCTGATAGAGCAGATTATTCAGATAAAAATGCTCGGTGTTCATCTCGACCGTCTAGCAGATATAGTTTTTGCCAGAAGGGAGCCAGACCTCGATATTGGTGGTGTGGCAATGGCGACCACCGTGCGAGCGGGAGAGTTGTCCGAGCCAGTGATGAACAGATGCCGCCAGCTCGCCGTGGTGGGGCTGGGGTATCGCTATGGAAAAACCGAAAAGCCGGTGATCCAGCAAATTAACATGACGGTGGAGCCGGGTGAATGTGTGGCTATTGTGGGAGCTAGCGGAAGCGGCAAGACAACGCTTATCAAGTGCATGATGGGCTTGCTGCGTCCCACCGAGGGCGAGGTGCTGTGGGGCGGCAGAGGCTTGTCGCAACTGCCACATTACCGACAGTTGGTAGGAGGAGTGATGCAGGAAGACCAGCTACTGAGTGGGAGCATTGCCGACAATATAGCCTGCTTTGACCATCACACAGATCTTGCGAAGGTTAGTATCTGTGCGCAGATGGCTTGCATTCAAGACGATATTCTGAGCCTTCCCATGCAGTACAACACCCTGGTCGGGGACATGGGATCGGGGCTTAGTGGAGGCCAGAAGCAGCGGATTGTTCTTGCTCGCGCCCTGTATCGTTCACCCGCTATTTTATTTATGGACGAGGCGACCAGTCACCTCGATGCGGCCAACGAACGGCGAGTGAACGAACACATAGCAAGCCTGGAAATATCGCGGGTCATCGTGGCGCATAGAGCGGAGACTATTAAAGCGGCCGATCGAGTTATTGAGCTTTAGTGGTAACACTGAGGCAAATCGATTCACACATGTGGTGTGAAACCCGTCTGCGGATGGGCAACTTAAGCAAAAGGAAGTGATGATGAATACATCAGTAGAAAACAGGGGTGTAAGCAGTTTGGTCGCAGTAAGAGAACTTACCCCGGACGAGATAGAGCAGGTTCATGGAGGCGGCTTCTGGAGGGCCGCTTCGGATGGCTTTGGTGCCGGGGGAATGTTGGGAACGGTGGGAGGGGCGGCACTTACCGGAACCGCAATTGGTGCAACGCGGTGGGGTTTTGTTGGGGCAGCAGTCGGCTTTGCCGCCGGAGCAGGTTGGGGAATTGGTAGCGCGATATACGGCGGTTATTGCTCCGCCTCCTACGGAAATGGTGAAGCCTGGCGATAGGTAGAGCGATGGGGATCACCTGCCAGTTATCTGGCGGGTGATTCATTTGTACCGATCTACGCCTGATGAGAGCGAGATGAACGGGAAAGGAGAGAACATGGACGTAGCAGTATTGAAGAAATCTATGGTAGCTGTTGGTGTTGTTACATCTGCACTGGCTATTCGATATATTTCCAGTGGCAATCTGACGCTGGGAATTATCCAGGTTGGCGCCACTTTGATGGCGGTATTTTTGTATCACAACCCCCAGGCTTTGTTGGCGAAAAATGCGCGAGAGGTCGATGACCTGGTACCCAAATTTAAAGCGCCGCAATTTTTGTGGAGCGCAATAGCCCTCGGTTGCTTAGCTATTGTCACCGCCCTTGAGCGCTGACATTTTTGTCTGGGCCTGATAACTATCCACCGATTGCCGAAAACGCTGAATAAAAGGCAAGGGAAGGACTACAGCAACAGACGTTGTAGTATGCCTCTATAGATAGCGGTTAGGGTTGGCAGGTCTGCAGCAAGCACGTGTTCGTTGATCTGGTGCACGGTGGCATTGACAGTGCCCAACTCCACAACCTGGGCGCCGGTGGGGGCAATGAAGCGGCCATCGGAAGTGCCGCCACCGGTGGACAGTTGAGTATCGAGCCCGGTGACCGCCTTGATGCTCGACCTGGCGGCATCGACCAGGGGACCGCTGTCGGTTAGAAAGGGTAGTCCGCTAAGGCTCCAGTCGATGGTGTAATCCAGGTCGTGAGCATCGAGTATGCGCTCCGTTCTTTGTCGCAATTCGGCTTCAGTAACTGCCGTGGAAAAACGGAAGTTGAACAATACCTGGAGTTTCGCGGGAATGACATTGGTTGCCCCGGTGCCGCTGTTGATGTTGGAAATCTGCAGTGACGTGGGTGGGAAAAAATCGTTGCCCTCGTCCCAGATTTCCTGGGTTAAAGCGTTCAATGCTGGTAGTGCCCGGTGGATGGGGTTGTCCGCCAGTTGGGGGAATGCGATGTGGCCCTGCACTCCATTTATCGTCAATGTAGCCCCCAGAGAGCCTCGCCGTCCGTTCTTGATAACATCGCCTACGACTTTGCTGCTGGACGGTTCGCCCAACAGACACCAGTCGATCGAAATATTTTTTTGTTGAAGGTGCTCCAGCACTTTGACCGTACCATCCAGTGCTGGACCCTCTTCGTCGGAAGTGACGAGAAAGCCGATGCGGCCCGAGTGCTCGGGGTGCTGTGAGATGAACTCCTCGCAGGCGACAACCATGGCCGCCAGGCCACCTTTCATGTCGGCGCTGCCGCGCCCGAAGAGCATGCCATCGGATAGGGTGGGTTCGAATGGTGGGCTGTGCCACTGGTCGAG
>JABHWT010000360.1 GCA_018657645.1 Halieaceae bacterium
ACATTAATTTCATCCAGTCGTCAGCATCTCCCTGGTCATCTGTAAGGGCCCTGGCCAGATCAATCAAATTCACATCGTGTAACACTACTATTCCGGGTTCCTGTAATGACCGCTTGTAAATGGGCAGATGAAGGAAGTGATTGCCTATATGATAAACAGGTAGAGGGGCCTGGCCGCGCGCGCGCTTTTCCTCTTGTAAATTGCCCGCCGCATGACTGGACCACCACTCGGGATTGCCCCCGGTTGCGCAATCGTCAACGCCGGCAACACATGCCTCCCTGGCAATAAACGGCAATATCTGAGAACTGTAACGGGCAATTTCGGTTGATTCGATATCTGTGGGCGACAGCCAGTAGATTTCCATTAAAGCAGACTCGCTATTACTTTTTCCCATGAAAGATCTACGGCTGTAATATGCGCATGTGCTTTACCCCCCATTTGCACCGCCATTTTCCGGTCTTGCCAAACCCGACTCATCGCCTGCGCCACAGCCTCCGACTGGGATGGTACGATGAGCCCGGTTTCCTCGTGAATCACGAATTCAGCCGCGCCGCCGGAATCCTCCAAGGTCAGCACGGCCTTTGAGGACAACATAGCCTCCGGTGCGACATAACCATAATCTTCATCAAGCGGTGGAAAAATCACCATTAGAGCCTTTGCATACAAGTCAAATTTTTCTTGTTCAGAAATGCGCCCCAACCATTGTATTTTGTGTTCTACACCCAGTTGCGTTGCTCGAGTTTGCAGTTTCTCCAGATACTGGGGACTATCGGGGTCGCCCGCAAACACTACACGTACCGACTCGGGCACCAGAGGCAATGCCTCAATGATCAGCGCCTGACGTTTGATGGGCGTAATTCGACTGGGAAAGAAGAAGTAATCCTCGTACCCATTCACGTGGAATTCCGCCATGGCGCGCGGTGGAGGGTAAAGAACGCCGGACTCGATTCCATTGTATCGCTTCAGTCTGGAGGAGACATTCGCGGAAATCGTGTAAATGCGCTCCCGATTCCGCAGCGCGATACTGTCCTCCCGTCTGATCAGGTTGCGAACTGCTTCTCCGTCTGGCATGGCAACCAGGTCGGAATAATCGGACTCCCACAAATCATAGGCGGCTCGATGCTGATGTAGAATCCACAGTGACATCTGTGGGTGAGGAATTAACCACAGGGGAAACTTTAGGGCGATAACCCGGTCGATATTCATCCCATTAAAGCTACTGATGTCCATTAACTTGCTGACCAGTAGCGTGTTCACCAGGGTCTGCTGCGGGTACCATTTAAACGGAAGCGTTAGAATTTCCGCATTGTGCCCTGCAAGCCTCAGATTCTGCTCCAGGTCTTCTGCCAACACCTCTGCACCGCCGCGGCAAAACGGGACCTGGGTGTTCAGTATCAAAACATTCATGGGGTTTTCTTATTGAAAGTGGACTTTTCCAGCCTGTGGAACTGGGCGTTTTGAAATTCGAGAAGCGCTTGCAGGCGTTCATTGTGGTCGCTTTTATTGATCGCTATTTGTCTTTTGATGTCCTCCACATCGCGTTGCATCTGCGGAAGATGGGCCAAAACGCGAGCAAATCTGAGAAGCCTTCCGATGACCGGAATGCGGTAAATTTTCTGTTTGGTAAACGCATTGGACAGACCGACAACCTGAACCTGGTGAGAACTCCCCTCGGGTCCATTACAGAGTCCAAGAAGCCACTCGACCCGGCTCATGTGGCCCCCCCGCAATAGTGACAGCGCGCTGCCCATTCCGTCTTTATCCGGATCGCGTTTCAACACTGCAACATAGGCATTGTGAACGAAAAGCCGGTCGTGGTAGCAGAGCAATTCAGCCAGTGGCCAGGAATTGCGGTCGGCATCAACTTCCAGCATCTCGCTGGTATCTGGTAACTCCAGGGGTTCAAAAGACCACAGTTGCATCCAGGCTGCCTCGCGCTGATTTTGCAGGATCTTTCTGCGGATGAGATTGATCTCGCGCTCAGTTTCGACCGTCATGAGACATTTACCTCGTAATCCTCACCGGCACTGGCGTACAGGTCCAGGTCCTCTTTATAAAACTGGGAGATAATATCGCGTAATTCATCGTTAATAAGCTCACTCGCCTGTAGGGGCCTTTCTGGAGGCAGCTCCCGAGGTAAGCAGTCGGCATACTGCCCCGGCCAGCTTTTCCCGCATGCCGAGCCTCTATTTAGAGGTGGCGTGGAAATCACAGGGTCTGAAAAATTAACCGACAGGCCAGCACAACTGAGCAGATCGCGCTGCAATTTCTGCAGCTGATCCTGCCGATAAAGTCGGTATTTATTCTTGACCCCCTTTAAAAAGAAATGCTGCGGCAAGCAGTATAAGTCCTGCTCTCTGGGCTTAAGCTGAACGATTCGCTCAACAAACTGCCTGAAGGTGACACCCAGGTTAAAATCCGGATTCGCAAGCCCTTGAATGGCCGCCACACAGCGTCTCAGCTTTGGCCGCGATGCGGTACTGGAGTCTGATGCCAGAAAACTCTGGGTATACACCTCGACCAGTCTGTGAATGGGATCATCAAGTAGTGCGAACTGAAAATACGAGTCATCGGTGGTAATTTCCCTGGCAGTGGACAGTGGCTTGTGCCTGAGCATATGCGCTGCGTTCAGATCTTCGAGCGCGTTTTGGTTTTCACTTCCACTCGCCTCGTTATCATGTTCCATTATCGATTGATCCAGCAATCGATTCAAAGCCTTACTGCGCGCTGCTCCGGGTATTATCGGATAGAATATCCTGTGTAATTCGCAGACCTTAATATCACTCAAAGGCCAGGGCAGCTTATTATGCCTTTCCCTGAAACTCGCATTTTGCGCAATGGTCGCCCACGGGTGCGGTCTATTGTCGTCCGACCCGGGCCGTAGCGGCAACCTGGCCAGTCTCCTGTCTCGCTCCTGGCGATTCTTAATATTCACCAACAGCCCATTGTGCTCGCCAGCGACGTAATCCAGTAATTTTATATCCTGTGTATTGAGAGCCTGAAGCATGGAAATAAGGTCTGTATCCGCCAGATAATCCTCGGCATAATTGTCCCGACTGCGGTTAATAAGACCCGGTTTAGTGGCTGGCCACCCCAGTATCTGGCCCAGCGCCTGGTGAAAGTCGTCATAGTTATCCAGCGTGCCAACAACGAAGTCGTGCCGCATTAAACTGGATAAAACCGATTCAAAGCTGGCACCTGAACGACTCAAATAAGCGCACTGCACGTTGGATACAAGCTTGCGAAAACTCTCACAACGAGTAAGAGAATTCAGCATACTGTCGGGATCGACTCCCTGCCTCAGCATGTTTTGCAACTGCCGCTCCCTCGCCTTGCGCTCTGGCTGCAGCCGCGCCAATTCCGGTTTCGTGAAGTAGGTGAACAATGAAATGGCCCGCATGACAGGGTCGCGCAGCACTGTACAAAAAAGGGGCCAGTAGTGGGCGGGATAGAAGGACAGTGGTTTGTGCCCTCCAACCAAAGCAGAAGCTCCGACAAGTTTTTCCGGGTAGTGCTTTATATTGCCCGGGCAATCGTTACCAAACCAAAATACGTTATCTTTGCCATACATTCGATTAAACGACTGGTGCTGACTGGTACCCGCAGTTTTTGGTATATGCAAAAAAGCTAGCTCGAGCTGACTCATATAAAGTTACAATAGACAGAGACATGGACCGGGAATTGTCCCTCAACAGCGTCATCATCGACCTGTTTGGCATCGCAGTATACACTATCTCCCATACCAGCTTAAACGCCTCGCGGAGGCTACTTTTCACTCGGCGCTATGCGCCCAGAATTTGCCCGTAAGCCTTAACATAGCGCTCTCCCATCAAGGTGCCCGTAAACAGGTCTTCATATCGCTGCCTGGCATTGAGCCCCATTCGCCTTGCTCTTTCCGGCTCCCGGTCTAACTCATCCATGGCCTCCCGAAGCGCTTTACTGTTACTTGGAGGAACAACGAGTCCTGTCAAATTATGAATATTGACATGACTGGTTCCCGACCCCACTTCAGCGGATATCAGTGGCCTGGCACTCATGGCACCTTCAAGTAATGTGACACCAAACGCCTCCGCACGTAAATAGGAGGGAAATACCACCGCTCTGCACAGGCGAAACAACGCCATCTTCTCCTTGTCAGAAACAAAGCCCGCAAATACTACGTTGTCCAGCCTTAATTTTCGGGCCTGCCTCCACAACTCCCGCTCCACCGGTCCAGAGCCAACGATTACTACTTTATACTTTGCCCCCTGAATAGCATCCAACAATATATGCAGGCCCTTGTAGTACCGCAGTACGCCAACAAACAAAAAGAAACCACTGCCATAGCGCTCCCTGGCCTGCGACAGGTTTTTATTTTGCTCCTGAATTGTAGGATAAGAAGGCTCATTCAGACCAATTGGGATAACTTCTACCTTTTTTGCATACTGGGTCAGGACGTTACTGGTAGCAAAGTAGTTGGGTGAGGTGGCAACAATCATGTCCATGGCATTGAGGTAACTGCTCATTAAGGGTTTGTACACCGACAGCAGCAGCCGTTGCCGGACTACATCTGAGTGATAAGTAAGAATCGCCGGTTTGTGCCGGCCAGCGACAAAATACATAAGGTCTGAAAATGGCCAGGGATAGTGGTAGTGAACTATATCAGCCCACGCGACCTGTTTGGCAAACTGTCTTAAACCGGTTAGAGCGAAGCCACAGGAGGCAATCTCAAAGCTCTTACGGACTCGGATAACGTCTGCCTCCAATCTCGGTAGAGCGCGAGGAAAGGGCTCTTCACTAAGCGTAAACACACGGCTGGTCACACCATTTTCATTAGCGCCGAGGCAAATCTGGCGAATAACCTCCTCCAATCCCCCTTGGGAATCGGGAAAATAGGTACGATAGACATGAAGAACCTTCACTTATCGCTCTCCCTCCAGGGTGCAACCCAGATCAAAAGAAGCATACCAGGTACCGCCAGGCATGCGCATAAAAGGAAAAACTGGAACCAACCGATCTGCTCGACAATAATCCCGGTGCCGGCGTTGGCAAACGTGCGAGGAAGCGCAGCCAACGCTGTAAACAAGGCAAACTGGGTAGCCGCGAAGGCCCTGCTTGTCTCTTTCGCAATAAAGGCGGTAAACGCAGCAGTGCCCATCCCAACACCCAGGTACTCAAAGCTGATAACTGCTGCCAGCAGCCACAATATGGGGCCCGCACTGGCCAGGATGGAGAAGCCCAAAATACTGACAACCTGCACAACACCAAACACCCATAGCGCGCGATTGATGCCCAGCCGTATCATCACTACACCGCCCAATAAGCCACCAATAATGGCCGGCCACAGTGCCGCATGTTTAGCCACCAGGCCAATCTGGGTCATGGAAAATCCCATATCCAGATAAAAAGGCGTGGCCAACGCCGTCGCCATGTTATCGCCCAGTTTGTAGAGAAAAATAAAGCTCAGCACAAACAACAAGCCCCGCCAGCCGCGACGGCTCAGGTACTCTGCAAAAGGCGCGATTACCGCCTCGGTCAAACTGGTGTCGCGCGGCACTTCGGATGCCGGTTCTTTCACCAGCAGGCACATGACGATACCAACCGCCATAAACGCACCGGTAATCCAGAACACACTCGACCAGGGCATGAAATCGGCCAGCACAAAAGCCAACGATCCTGGAATCAGGCTGGAAATTCGGTAGGCCTGGACATGAATAGCATTCCCCAGGCCCAGTTCCTGGTCGGGAAGGAGTTCCCGCCGATAGGCATCCAGCACAATATCCTGACTGGCGCTGAAAAAAGCCACTGCCACCGCGATCCAGGCAATCAGCCATGTAGACTTCTGCGGCTGAAACATACCCAATATTCCAATGGAAAGCAGTACCCCGACCTGAAAAATTAACATCCAGCCCCGTCGCCGGCCCAAAAATGGCGGTATATAACGGTCCAGAAAAGGTGCCCAGAGAAACTTCCAGGTATAGGGTATGCCGACCAGCGCAAACAGTCCGATTTCAGCCAGGGAGACGCCGCTCTGACGCAACCAGGCGGGAACCAATTGGAATAGCACGTAAAGGGGCATGCCGGAGGAAAAACCTGTGAAGACACATATCAGCATGCGTCGATTCACAATATTTCGATACCATCCGGTACTTTCTATGTCCATCGTCCAGCCCTTTGGTCGAAGCAAAACCAGCTGAAGAAAACCACTATTCTAACTGGCCAGTTTCGCCGCCCCCCGCAGGCAGGATGCTGTAAATTTCAGGGTCAGTTTCTTGATCGGATTGATTCCCGCGGTGCTGTAGATCCTGGCATCGAGGTAGTTGGCCACATTGGCCAAAAAACTTTTCATCGTCGTGTCGGGGGCCACTGACAGCACACTGTCTGAAACATTCAGTTCCTCCTGTGCCTGGTACCAAGCCTGGTAACCGCCTGTAAGTTCTGGTTTTCCCAACCCGCTGGTTGCATAGGGGTTGGGGAACGTTTGCTGAAGATCTAATCTGGCCCGGTAGAGAATACGGTGTTGATCGAGAATGGTCTCCCCGTTGTCATAAGAACTGTATTTACACGGAATAGCCCCCAATTGATCCTGCCCATGTTGTTCACAGCTGCGGATATACCATTCTCGCAGGTCAAATAGCACCGGGCTATGGTTGCCGTACTCCTTCAGTGCAGTCTCCTGCAAACCACTGTCAAAACCGGAAAAGTGATAGAAACCGAGATCCTCTCCGTTGATCTGAATTCCCTCCTTCAGGCTGCCCGTGGCTTTGCGCGTTGAGAGGTTCCAGGTGGCTACATTAAAAGCTGGCGAGCGCAGTACTTTCACTTCGTCAAACATACAGGGGGCCAGATTCACCCACTTTTGATCGGTAAACAGATCGCGCATGTGATCGTCGTGGCAGAAATGGAGCAGGCGGTCTCGCCACCACCTGGAAAATCTACGTCCTTCACCCGTATTGGCAACACCAACAAACCCCAGATTAAAAACGCCGTGTTTGAGGCTACTGATCTCGTTACCAATAATTCCCCTGTGGGTAATTTCGGGGTCCGACAGGTGGGGGGTCAAAAGTATGCTGTTTTCGTCCAATTCATCGATCAGATCGTTCATGCGACCAAAGACAGCGATGTCCGGATCAAAATAAAACACCTTCTGTGCGCCATACTCCTCAAAAATCCATTCCAGGGCGGTGCCCTTTACCGCGGTGCACAGCTCCACCAGACGGTGGGAAAACACCCACTGGTTGATGTTCTCTATTGGCAGGCTCTCAACAAATATGAGGTTATCGAAGGGCTCGTTTGCCAGATCGAAGCCCTCCGGTGGATCATCGGAGAGCAGTAGATGGAAACAGACGGTCGGGTCCACCCGTTTAAGCGACTCCCCCAGCACCCTGGCTTTGGGAATGTAATTGCTGGTAATACTGGTAAACGCATGAACAGTGGAACTCATAGATCACTACCTTCTGCCCGTCGCAACCAGGCCGTATAGCGCCAGGAGCGGCTCTGTCTCATATGGTCTATTTGTTCGGTCAATTGCTTAATTTCCTCTGTAGATTGCTCAACTTGGGCAGTCAATTGCCCAGTCAATTGGTGCGCCTGTTGGAGTTCCTGCGTGTTGTGTTGCAGTTGGTTTTCGAGAGATTCTCTTTCCATTTTTTCCACTTTGTTTTGTTGTTCAAGCTCTACCACAATCCGCTGAGCGTTGGCCAGAGCCTCATCCGTTTGGCGAAACTCCTCCCTGCTTTGCTGCAGCAGGCGGTTTAGTGATTCTGACTCCTCTTTTCCCTGCTTCTTCAGCTGGACAATAAGCTCCTCCGCCTTGACCTGGGCTTTATGCGCTTTGACCAATGCCTGATCGGTCCGCTTATATTCCTCCCGGCTCTGTTGCAGTAATTTACCGAGCGAATCGATCTCCATTGCGCTGCTTACTTTATTCTGTGTCATAACCTCGTTTGCATGGACCAATGCCCCATCTACCCTGGTAAACTCCTCCCGACTTTGCTGTAACAGTTTGCCCAATGATTCAATTTCCGCCTTATTATGTCGCTCCATATCTTCCAGGCGAATCAACTCCTGTCTCTGCGAACTTGTTATGGCCATTTGTTTTTCCAGCCATTCGGAGTGTTCCTGCGACTCCGCCAGAACCTCCAGGTATCTACTGGTGGTGTCGCGCTCAGCTTCCAAAGAGTGATGTATCTTTATTGCATACTGTTTTATGGCCGACTGGGTACGCTGGGATTCCCCTATAATATTAGCCGCGTCCTCAGGTTTATGGGCCAGGCGATAACAATCCACATTACCACGGTAGGGAGCCAGGGGGTCGTCGTGAATGAAGTCGGTAACCTGTCTGTCATAGCCCGGGTGCAAATCGCGCATAACCAGATCAGCCTTTGCCTTTCGGTCATCGGCCTGATCCGCAAAGCTGACCGAGCCCTCGTGAAACACAAATACATCCGCAGCAGCGACATTAGTCCACCCCTTTTCCACCGTGCGCATCGAAAAGTCACACTCTTCACCATAACCCTGACCGAAGTTCTCCTCATCAAAGCTGCCCACCTGATTCAGGCACTCCCGCTTTATATACATGCAAAACCCCACTGCGGTTGGGATTTCAACAGAGCATTGAGCATTGGCAGACCGAAAAGCAAGGTCGAGCGCTGCCGTGTCCCACAGATCGGGAAGTGAGTCCGGGGCTAAAAAAAGCGGGTAGGAACATATGGTGGCGTTATTGGAAAAAGGCGTCACGGTACCAATACTGGCATCCCGGTAAGCGCAAGCCCGAAGTCGAGCAAGCCAATCATTGGCAACTTCCGTGTCGCTGTTTAGCAGTAATACATCGGCATCGGCATGAGTCGCAAAACCTCGATTGGCGGTGGCCACAAACCCCAGATTTTTTTCATTAACCAGCAGTTTAACCCTTTTATTCTCGACCATTTGCCGACAGTAAGCACTTACTTTCTTGTCCGGCGAGGCATCTTCAATAACCGTGATGCTCACTTCTTCGGGCAGTTCACTTGCCAGTACAGACTCCAGGCAGCGACGAGTAACCGCCAGGTTACTATGGACTGGAATGATAATATTCACCGGGCAGACGTCATCCGCAGCACTGCTTTTGCTCACAGGTCCTCTCTCATCTTGGAGAACTCCCCACGCAGCGCACTACCAAACCAGATAATAAAACAGGCGGGGTGCCGCGGTTGAAAAGTGGGTAAATGGAATTGTGGTTAGAGGCCGTCACGCGTACACGCCAGATCAGGTCGAGTTTCATAAGGCCGAGAAGTATACACCAGAATATCGACCAAAACATGCGAATGTTGGGGCACTTAGCTGCCTCGGATGGCGTTTACCAGCCCCTCCCACCGCTGCTTTATCTAAAATTGTAAGTATTCGTTTACATGGGCCGCTCAGATACATAAAATCTGCGGGTTTTTCGTACAATTAGGCAGAAATGTAAGATGAGTGATGATCAAGGCTTTTCCTATTCTTTCCAGGTTGACGGTGCCGATGGCGGGTCACCCAGCCACAAGAACGTGCCAGCTGGTGCCGAAGAGGACAGTAATCTGTACGCATTCACTCATTGTGAGGCTCTGGACATACCTAACAATACCGTGCTTCTTGTCAGCAAACTCGGTGACAAGCGACTTTCCGTAACACCGGATGTATCCATTGCGCTCGGGCACTGTAATAAATTTCGCACTCTGAGTGACCATGCGGAATTCCTCGTGTCGTATATGCCAGAACTGGGTGGGGACGTGGCCGGCGTGCAGCGAGTTCTGGAATCTGTGAGGGATGCGGGACTGATGCTCAACGCGGCGGATATCTGTCAGCGCATCAGCCTGGATCAGGAACCCAGTGCCAACTTGGCCCCCACCCGTGTTTGCGTCATAACGTGCGACCGCCCTGAGGCTGTAGAGCGCCTACTAGACTCAATGCTCAAGGAGGCCAGGCTCAGCCAACACAAGCACCTGTACCTGGTAGACGACTCCAGAGACAGTGCCAACGCGGCGCGCAATCAATCTGCTGTTGAATCTTTCAGCCTGAGCAGTCCAGTCACTATGACTTATATCGGACCGCCGCAGCAGCACCAATTGTTGCGTGAACTGGTAGCCGCGCTACCCGAGAACGAGCAGGCCATCCGCTTCCTGATTGACAGAGAGCGATGGGCCAATTTCAAGAGTTATGGCCTGGCACGCACTGTATGCCTTCTGCTGTCAGCAGGAGATCGTTGCATCATTCTGGATGACGACGTTATTTGTTCCGCTATAGCCTCCCCGCATAAGGCGCCGGGATTGAGATTTGCCAATGTAATTCGTGATGCAGACTTTTATCCATCCGCCCAGGACTGGCAGTCCAGGGCCGTTCCCGCCGCAACCGACCCACTCGCGGGCCATGCCAGTTGCCTGGGAAGCGGACTGGGTGAAGCGATTAGAACCCTGGGGTTCGAGGCTCCCAATCAACGAGGGCTGGAAAATACAGATGTCGGCATGCTCGAAGCATTGAACGCGAATTCGCCCATTCTGGTCACCCAGTGCGGAAGTATGGGCGACCCGGGAACCGGTGATAGCAACAGCTGGCTTGTAGACCTCGAGTCCGACTCACTGGAACGTCTCCTTAACACCCAGGGAGGCCTTCGCTCTGCCTTCAACAATCGGCAATATTGGCTGGGGCGAACCTGTCCTACCTTTTCCAAACAGGCGTCGATGTCACAGGTCACCGGCCTGGATAACTCTCGTATCCTGCCACCTTACTTTCCAGTATTCAGGGGGGAGGACCTGATTTTTGGCAATATGCTGGAGTTCCTCTATCCAGACTCGATAATTCTTGAATACGACTGGGCTGTTCCACATCTACCTCTGGAGGAACGCAAGGGTAATAGTGAAGGGGACATCCGCGGAACGGGCGCGACGATCAAACTGGGTATCGATCACATTATGGCAAAACGACCAACCGATCCAGCCTTGTCATTCGAGACCCGCCTCGAGCTGCTTTCGCTGGAGTTGCTGGGAATATCCGAAAGCTCCACTGAAGGAATTGAGGCTATATTTCAACGGGAACTGGCTCTAACCCAAGTTGATTCAGTGAGAGATCTAGACATCAAAATACGGGATTCCGGCCATTTACCGCAGGATTGGGTAAACTATCTTAAGCGCGTTATGGACGGCAGCGTGAAAGCACTGCAAACCTCAACCACACTGGCCAAAGCGCGAAAAGTGAACGATGAGAAGAGCGATGAGGCCGTCATTCAGGAAATCCAAGCCTATGCAGGCGAGTTTGCAAAGGCGCTCCGAGCCTGGCCTGCCATTCGAAGCGCTGCGCCCGCCATTGTGGCGACGCTTTAATCATCGCCAGGGGCTGAAGCCTTGATGCAAGCCGGCTTATAGCCCATAATTGCCCGCTTTTAAGAATGCACCAAAATATGCAACTCGACATCCTGCCGGCCCTTGAAAAGGGGTTATACCCTTCCCAGTCCGATCACCAAAAGGATATAGAGCGCTATTTTGGGCGCTCTCTGCTGCGTGAGTTAAGCCCGCCGGAATTACGACGACTGGGCAGGCTGGACATTTTCTTTGTCGCCTTCAGCAATCGCTCCGGCTCGACATTCCTCACAGAAATCATGCACCAGGTTGGATTCAGTATCCCCCCCCGCGCTGAAATATTTAATAGCGACTGGGTGATTCCATCGTGCAAGAAAAACGATATCCCGTCGTTCACTCGCTACTTCTTGCGTATTATTTCCGGGTGGAACAAAAACCAGCAGGTGGGCTTCAAAATTGGTGCGCGACAACTTTTCTGGCTAACACGAACCGGCCTGTTGTCGCACTTCAGAAGTGTTAAGGTTATCCATAGTAAGCGACAAGACAGGATAAGCCAGGCTATTTCATTCTACATCGCCACGCAAACGGGGCAGTGGCACTCAAATATGGAGAAAAAGGATGATATGGGGCCAATACCTTATAGTCGAGATGATATACTGCGCTGCCTGTACACTATTCACGACGGCCAGCAACTCGTAGACTATTATACCGACATACACAATACCCCCACCATAAGCGTGGACTACGAGGATACATTAGCAGATCCAGGCCGGGAGATAAGTCGACTGGCCAGTTTTCTGGGCTCTCCGGAGCTGGCCGACGTGTCGATCGATCTTGAGGCGGTAAATATCAAACAACAGCGCAATGAAGACAACGAGCGCCTACTTAACTGTTTTAGACAAGAATTTTTCACAAATGAAAACCCAATGGCATGATGTATTTGAGTCGATAGCTGCCAGCGAGGCCAGCCACAGATACTGTATAGGTTTTACCGCCCGCTCGGGTAGTACCTGGCTGGGAAGCCTGATACAAAAGAGTGACATTCTGGGCATTCCGCTGGAGTGGTTCAATCCCGACGCGGCGGGGAAAACGGTCAGGGGCAGCGCATGCAGAGATCTTGCCCAATATTATCAGTACCTCAAGATAGCCAGAACAAGCGGCGATGTTTTTGG
The DNA here is from genome assembly GCA_018657645.1 of Halieaceae bacterium. Taxonomy (GTDB): domain Bacteria; phylum Pseudomonadota; class Gammaproteobacteria; order Pseudomonadales; family Halieaceae; genus JBALVT01. The sequence goes on from JABHWT010000360.1 coordinate 12,461, forward strand.
AATGGAGCTAACGTGGCCTCAGGCTAGAATGGTGTTCAATTCCGGCTACCCCAATCTGTTCGATGATATTCAGCACTGGTTCTACCTGAGGCGGCGGGATTACGTAGCTCAGGGTGTTTCACTCTACAAAGCCGCCAGCAGTGGCCACTTTCACTCGGTTCAAGCGAACAACAAGAAGCAGAAAGTCAATTACGATGGAAAGGCGATCGCTGCATCGACTTTGCGCATTATGGCGACCGAATTTGGGTTCGATTCTTTTTATAGCGACCGAGGTTTCAGAACCGAGGAACTCTGGTACGAAGATATCATTTCCACCACGCCAGAGGCGATCCTGATGCGTTTTATAGACGTGTTACAGCTACCCATATCGGCCTATCGCCATGTCGACTTCGGCGCACTAAGCTCAAGGTTCGAGAAAGTCGGAGACAGCCAGAACGAACTTATGATGAGTCAGTTCAGGCGTGAGCATCCTGAATTTGTAGCCTACTGGGATCAATACAGGGGCAAGCGATCGGTGGATAACTTCGTCAAGGAATATCCCCAGTACAAGCGCCAAGCCGCAGTTAATATCCCATAATCCACACTTTGTTTTGCAAATGGAAGTGGTCACAACTGCACCAGGGGGCCTCCGCAATCATCCTTACATAAATCGATTCGACCAAGCAGCCAGTCCACCTGAACTTCCACCCACATCCCCGCTTCGTGCTCCAACCTCACGGCGCCGCCACTGGAGCTGCCGTCGGGGAAAAACCGGATAACGCCAACACCATTGCGGTTTAGTTCCCTGGCAGCAACAACTTCCAACTCGACGCTGGACGGGACCTGTCGCACCTTGCCATTCAATGTCAGCTCACCGATATCTGGTTTGACGAATACATCCTGCGCAGCTCCGCTGCGAACAGCGGCGTAGCGCGCCGAGGTTAATATGACGACCACGCTCTTGACGGCCCCGTGATATTGCATTGAGGCGTACATGCGCTGGCTGGTGGGAATACTCACAGCCAACACAAGGCCAGCTATAGTGAGGGCGGCCAGTAGTTCCAGTAAAGTAAAGCCACCCGACCCCTCTCTTGGTCTACCAGCTGCCCACATCGACGTTCTCGCCTTCGCCTCCCGGTGCGCCATCCAGGCCATAGGTGAAGATATCAATCTCGCCATGATCTCCCGGGTACTTATAAAGATAGTCGTTCTTCCATGGATCCTTGGGGACTCCGGATTTCAGGTAAGGGCCATTCCATCCATCAGCATCACCTGGCTTTTGGACCAGGGCACTCAGTCCATGACTTGTTGAAGGAAAGCGTCCTACATCCAACTTGTACATCTCCAGACCTTGCTCGAGATCCTTGATTTGCACTTTGGCGGTTTTTGTTTTGGCTCCCCCCAGTTGCTTTAACATATTGGGCCCGATAAGACCCGCCAATAGACCGAGAATCGCCAGCACAACTAATAGTTCAACCAGGGTAAAACCCTGCCGATGGCGCCTCCTGGTATACGTTTTTGTTGTTTGTAGCATGAACACTCCTCAATAGTTATAGCGTGGGCGTATGGATCTTTCCCATTTTAGCTCTCGCCCCTACAGAGCCAGGTCATTGATAGACATTATTCCCATCAGGACCGCAATAATGATGAGCGCTATTGTGCCACCCATCACCAGAATCAATACTGGCTCCAGTAAGGCCAGGCTGCGCTTAACACCTGCCTGCACCTCTTCATCGTAGACATCAGCCAATTCTGTCATCATCCGGTCCAGACTGCCAGACTCTTCGCCAACCCGCACAATCTGAACGACCATCGGGGTAAAGCTGTTTGTTTCCTGTAGGGCAACTGACATTCGCTGCCCCCGTTTAACTGCTGGTTCCAATACACCCAGAGCTTTTTTTACCTGGGTATTGTCAACGGTGTCGACAGCGATGGAGATCGACTGTACCAAAGCCACACCGTTACCCATTAGCGTACCGATGGTTCTGGCAAATTTTGCTATTTCATATTTAAACACCACCGGGCCCAGCACCGGCAGTTGCAACAGCCATTGATCAAGCCGTCCACGCCCCGCCTCGGTCCCAGCCCAATTGCGACCCAGGTAAACTGCAATAGCAGACAGCACGAGCATGAGCCAGCCATAACTCTCCACAAAATCACCGGCCGCAATGATGCCTCGCGTAAGCGCAGGGAGAGCATCTCCCATATCGGCAAACAGGGTTTCAAACTGCGGCACCACAAACCCCAGCATGCCGACAATCGACAGAGTTGCTACCGACAATAATATACAGGGATATATAAGTGCCGAGATCACACTGGAGCGCACTGTTTTAGCATTGGTCAGATAATCGGAAAGGCGAGTCAAGACATCGGCCATATGACCACTGGCCTCTCCAGAGCGGATCATATTAATGTAAAAGTTGCCAAAATCCTTCCGGTAGGGCTCCATGGCCTGGCTGAGCCCCTTGCCCGCCTTGACGGACGCAAGCAGCTCTTCCAGAAGCAGTTGGCTGCGCTCCACGGCGACCATGTCAATCATAACTTTCAGTGCCCGGTCAATCGGCAATCCTGCCCGTAGCAACACCGCCAACTCCCTGGTCATGGCGAGTATATCGTCACTCCCCACAGACCGGCTCTTCTCTCCCACTGCCATTCGTCCACTACCAGACTCCAGGCTAACCAATGTCAAGCCCTGACCTCGAAGCTCTCTGGACGCCAATTCTATGCGGTCGGCAGCAATAGATCCCTGCACTGTTTTACCGTTACTGGCGATGGCCTTGTAGTGGAAGTGGGCCATAGAATCTAGCCCACAGCCTGCTCAGGTTCATCGATCTGCTGGTCCAGAGTAACCCGCAGTACTTCCTCCATAGAGGATATGCCGCTGGCCACTTTTCGCAGCCCATCTTCAAACAAAGTGATCATACCGTTATGGCGGGCTGCAGCGTGCAAGGTCGTCGCATCGGCTCCATTTAATATCTCCCTGTGCATACTGGTATCCATAATAAACAGTTCATGGATACCGGTGCGCCCCCGATAGCCTGTGTGCTGACACAGATCACAGCCTCCGGCCTGGTATACCTGGGAGGCACCAGCGGCCATAAATGGCTTTAAACCCTTAGAGATCAACGCCTGTTCAGACAAATCCACCGGTTCCCGGCAGGAATGGCAAAGCGTTCTTATCAGGCGCTGGGCAAGCACGCCGTTCACTGAAGAGGTGATGAGATAGCGCTCTATCCCCATGTCCTCCAATCGGGTTATCGCCCCTGCCGCTGTATTTGTGTGTAAGGTCGACAATACCAGGTGGCCTGTCAGCGCTGACTGTACCCCGGTTTGAGCCGTCTCTTTATCTCGCATTTCACCGATCATTATAATATCGGGGTCTTGCCGCAAAATAGACCGCAAGGCTCTGCCAAAATCAAGGCCAATCTGCGACTTCACCTGAATCTGGTTTATTCCGCGCAGCTGGTATTCCACCGGGTCTTCCACTGTGATGATCTTCAGACTCTCTGCATCCATGGAGGCCAGAGACGCGTACAGGGTGGTGGTTTTTCCCGAGCCCGTGGGGCCGGTAAGTAGTAACACACCATGGGGGCTGGCCAGTAACTCACTGTATTGCTCCAGCGTATCATCACTGAATCCCATACTGGACAAGCTAAACTGAATATTCTCTCGATCGAGCACCCGCATGACGATGCTCTCTCCGTGGACGGTTGGAATTGTCGATACTCTCAAGTCCAACTCGTGTCCCTTCACTCGGATCATAATCCGGCCATCCTGAGGCAATCGCTGCTCTGCGATGTTCAGGTTCGCCAGCAATTTAATTCGGGACGCAATCGCCGGCGCGTAGCTGGCCTGTGGTGGGTCCGACACTTCCTGTATAACACCGTCGACACGGTAGCGCATGTGGAGGCCATCATCGAAGGGCTCGATATGAATATCAGACGCACCAAGATCCAGTGCCCGGTGAATAATCTGGTTCACCAGGCGTATAATCGGCGCCTCGCTGGCAAGATCTTTCAGGTGTTCGATGAACTCCTCATCATCGGCATACGATCCAAACTCATCGCCATCCTCGGACGCGTCTTTCTCACCCTCTGCGGTAAATTTCTGCAATGCACCGAGAATATCAGTTTCCAGGCCCAGGCGAATAGTCACCGTCTGCTCCAGAGCCAGGCCCAGCGCCCTGATCAGGAAATCGTCCTGAGGCACCGTCGCTGCAAATTCAGCGGCATCGTCTGACATAGCGACAGGCACAACTGCATTGTTAACCAGGAAGTCAACGGAAAGGCCCGGCACTTGAATCGGTGCTTCGGGATAGTCGTCACTGGCCAGCAATGATACCTGCAGCGCCTGCGTCAGCGCATGGGCCACGTCCAGCTCGGACACCAACCCCAGTCTGACCAGCACCTGCCCGAACATACCACCCATTTCAGTCTGGGCGACCAGTGTTCGCTCAAGATCACGATTGGTGATCTTTCCCTCCTCGACCAGAAACTCACCCAGTTTCATCTCAGACACTCCTTAACCCACGACACTGTTTTTGCTTTCCTATTCTACCCATTTGCTATTTTCTTACTAAAAAGCCCGAGGGCGCAAAGGTGAACCCAAATTTGAATTCTCGCTCCAGGTCAGGTCGATAATCATCGGGATATTGTTCAAAGTAGGCATCGACAGCCTCTTTCGGACCCGGCCCCCAGCCAGGCAATACCGGGTTGCCATTGACATTGCCATCTTCAACAACAAGATAATCGCCTGGTTCTATGACAGCCCGAAGCAGCTCAAGTTCAGCCAGAACGTGCGCCTTGCTGTGATCACTATCGACAATAAAGAACACCTTGCCGGGCGCGCTCTTACGCATTTGACGAATAGTCGTGGCAACCACAGGGTCCGTCGACGACCGGGTGAGAAGATGGATAGCCGAATCTACCTGGACCTTCGCATCTACACGCTGATGGGATATGTCGACCGACAATACCTGCACCTCCGGGTTGATCGCCCGTCCAATCACACTGAAAAACAGCGCTGACCCACCAAATAGCGTGCCAAACTCTACAATCAGGGACGGCCTCAGTTGGGACAGAATTTCCTGATAATTCCACATGTCAGACACAGATTTATAGCAGGGGACACCGAGAAAATGTGTTTTTTCCCACACTTGCGTGTCGTAATACCATTTGTGATACGCAACGCGAGGATCCAGTTCCGACATACTCCCTCACTGTCCAAATATAATGAATACGATATTTGCCAACGGCAATCTCTCCTGCAATGGCTCGAATACCCCCTTAGCAGTCACACCCCGACGAGTATGGCCCATGCCGAGATACCCGGTCAAATAGGTTTTAGGCGAGCACCATTTAGCAGCAATTTTTTTATCTAGCAAGGAGGAACACCACCGCTGAGTGCATTGACCCACGATTGCTCATTCGAAGAATCATTCAAGAGTGCGGTCACCGTGAAAGCCATTTTATCCAGGTGCGCACAATCTTAAGAAATAATCCAGTTATGGGCTTGGGTAACTGCGGTGTCTGTTCGAGTTTGCCACAGGTGTAGGACAGAAACTCTATCAAAGCACTGCGATACGTTACTTGTGGTCTTACTCGCGGAATCTGCACATCTTGAGTACGATTTAGGTAAGGGTTGTGGTGGCTTCGGCGCGGTAAATTGTAGCGGGCAAGCGGCACAGATTGGGGCTCCAATTCAAGCGCATTGTACTCGGACACCATGGTTGCCGCTGTGCGAACAGGCTGTTGCTGTAGTATTGCTCTGGTTGCAGCAAGGCTCTGCCTGTCCCTGTCAATCTGCTGAATCTTATCGAGGATCAGCCCCCCTTCAGCTTCCACCAACCAGCCGTTAATGGAATCTGTGATGCGGTCCTGAAATGCCCCAAGACGGGTGGCCAATACGGGAACGCCGGCAGCCCACAGTTCGCTTAGCGTATAACTGAACGTCTCGGGTACCACCGACATAAGCAATCCGAGGTCGGCGTCAATCTCCTGCAGGTGGATGCCCAACTCCGTCTTTTTGTAATCCCTGATGATTGTGGTGTGCCTTGCATTCTGAAAACGACTTTCAGACTCGCCCACACCCAGCAGCCAAATATCTGCGAATTCAGCAATGTCATCTATAATTTCCTTCAGCAGATCGCCGCCTTTTACGGTCGTTAGACTGCTTAACACTACAATTTTCAACCTGTTTCCCAGCACCTCTGGCCCGGTTCTACGCGCGGGAATCAAACTTTCAGCTAATTGCTGGTCTAGCCCATGCTCTATAATGCTAAATGATTTGTCCCGCAGTGCCGGTTCTAGCTGGCGGTAACGTTCGACAACAGATGCAGAAGGCGCTATGGCAATAGTCCGGGTATCGCATACAAGGTCGATAAATGCTTCTCGAATTGATAGCCAGTGCGCATCCGATTCAAACTTGAAAAACGAATGGAGCGGATTCGCTCTGGAACAGGCTTGTAAATCCATCGCATTACATCGCCTGCAGCCCTCCCCGAACGTCGCGTATAAGGCCGGGCAAAAGGGCGAAAAATCGTGAAATACATAACGCGTATCAAGGCCTGTGCGGAGTAAATCCAGAGAATGTCCAATCAGCGACGAGATCATTAGTGACTCTACCGAAAACTCACTAATGAGTTCGCGGATCAGACTCTGGTAGTCGTAGTGGCTTAGTGCTGTCGATAGTATCGGCTCTGACAAAACCCAGCGGCGCACGGGTTCTTTCATCCGGGTCGACGTATATAGCGCTATCGTCTGACCAAAGCCGCTAAGATCACCTATAGACCTCAGTACCAGGTTATGATGGCTGGTATCAGCCCCAATGTAGTCCTCAATCCACCTGCCCAAACCCCCACCCCAACTGTGGCCCACATGCAGTTGCACTGGCAGGCAAGTTCTCCTGACGGCTGGCTTCTCACCCCGGCCCGATAGCTCCGTCATTGCGCTGCGAGTACGAGTTAGCGGATGACGCTCCCTATAAGCGCTAGTAAAGGCCGCGGGCAAATGGGTCAAATCCGCCAGACAATCTACGCCGGTGTCGTCAATATATAGCTGGTCGGTTGCCAACAGCCACGCCCCACGCAACCTAAGCGCCTCGAGCAGTTGCTGATCATTGTCGAAGTCACCCAATTGTGACCAGAGTTCGCCCTGCAGAATCACACAGCTTTCAAGCACTACGGGCACGACATAAGTCTTGCCATCGACATAGTCGTTCAGCCACTGATCTACCTCACCCACGGTCAAGCTTGGCTCATGCGATGGATCTGTAAAAGCCGATAGCAAGGGATGCCTTGCGCACACTGGGGAAATAGCGGCGGCCAACTGATTCCGCTGCCCGGCGGCAGCAAGCCTGGCGTCCCAGTGGTGAGGAACCCTGACTCCCGCACGCAGGAATACCGTTTTTTGTATAGCAAACCCCAGTGCAGCCAGTACTGTCACCCAGAAACTGTCTGGATTGATAACAGCAGGCAAGCTCTCTTTAATGGGGTAACCCAACTCATCTGCGCATTCTGCCAGCATATTGTCGGCGACAGCCAAGATTGAGATATCATGGCTGACTGAATTGGCCTCAATATCGCTCAATGTTTTGCGCAGTAAATCGAAATTGGGCGTTGTGGCGATAACAACAACACGCCAATTTTCATCCAGCCGCGGGTCCTGCAGTTCGTCAGGCACCGTGTTTTCTCAATTTCAAAGTAGCATTATCATTCCAGGCCCAGGTCTTGCTCACATCCCACAGAGCGCTAGTGCGTTGCTCCAGTTGCGTGTTGATCTGCTGCTGATGCTCGAGCAAGCCCTTCACTTCGCCAATCCACTCACGTTGGTTACGCTCCAGCGATTCGATTCGGTGGGCAGGCACCAGTCCCAGTTTTTCGAGAAACCGATCAAACTTACCCGGTGCGTACTGGGATTGACGCTCTTCACCTGCGGCACCCGGCAACGCCTCCCAGGAAGCAATCGGGGGCGGTTGTTCGGAAAACGGCACCACCTGGTGGGGCTGCGCATCAACGCTAGACCACTCCAGTTGTAGGCCCTCCGATACAGCGAGAGCGCTTATAAGGCTTGGGTGGTAAAACCGCACATGTTCCGGATCGCGCCAAAAGCCTAGCAGTTGAGAGCGTATTGACTCTGGGTCCGGGAAGGTCAGCACCACCACGCCCCCCGGCCTAAGCCGTAGAGTCAACAGCCGGATCAGCCTCTTCACAGAGTCAAAGGACAAGTGCTCCACAAAGTGGGAACAATAGATGCCATCGAACTGTGCATCGGTCTGCTCCAGAAACTCTAGCGCGTCCGAGTCAATGACATCCAGCCCCATGCCCCTGGCATAGTTCGCAATAACCGGATCGCGCTCAACTCCCAGCCCCACTATATTCTGTTGTCGCAGACAGTCGAGAAATATTCCGGCCCCGCATCCGACATCCAGTACCCGCTCACAGCCCACAAAATGCCTGGTGTCACCTTTCTGCATGGCCATCAACAAAGGATGGTCGCGCTGGCAAAATTCATAGACTGAATAGTCAAAACCAGCGTGCATGTTTTCAGCGGTCGAGTCCACGAGTAACTGGGGCAACTCGCTCAGTACACCTCGTTGCCCCCATCGTGAGCTATCTATCCATTCGGGAGACCACTGCGCCTGCGTTTGTGGGGTATGCGGAATAATTACCCGGAACTTCTGCAGAGCGTCCCTAAGCCAGTGTCCCGTCG
>JABHWT010000104.1 GCA_018657645.1 Halieaceae bacterium
GACACAGAACGCGATTTAGATAACTTGCTCAACTCCAAAACTTCGTCATCAGACAAAACAATTTCTACTGCAACACGCACGACAGGCTCTCTCTACATAGAAGAGGCTATATGTTACATTATTTATGACGACCTACACTAGGTATCATAGGTTTTAACATTCATTTTCAACCTGACCCGACGGTGTTTGAGTCCTGCAATGATCCGCTCAGGATGTTTAGAGAGCTACAGACCTTCGGCGATCTTGAGGTGCATGCCGCCGGGCACGAGGTGCTGGATTTTGAAACCTTCAATCCCGAAGAGTGCCTGTTGGAGTGGCAACTGACGTTGAGCGCAGAGGTTGACCGGGAGCAGGTGTCGGAAGTGTTTGCCTGGGTAGAAGACGAATGCAAACTCACCATTGAGCCTATTTTAGGAGAAAGCACCGCTGCGGTGTCTACAGCACCGGAGGTAGCCAAACCTACCGTGGATGCAGTGGTGGAGGACGCCCCTGTCGAAGTTGCAAAGCCTCCTGCGGCCAAGGCCAAGGCCAAGGCCAAGGCCAAGTCGGCAAGCGGCAATAAAGATGGTGGCTCCATCCGAGTCAACATAGACAAGGTCGATGCACTGATTAATCTGGTGGGTGAACTGGTAATCACTCAGTCTATGCTGAGCCGCTACGAGACGGATTTTGACGAGAGTATGCTGGATGGCTTGAGAGAGGGCCTGAGCCAACTATCGCGTAATACCCGGGAGATGCAGGAGAGCGTAATGGCAATTCGGCTATTGCCCATCAGCTCAGCATTTAACCGATTCCCTCGTCTGGTCAGGGATACCAGCAGTAAACTCGGCAAGAAAATTGAACTGCGGCTGGTGGGCGAGCACACTGAATTAGACAAAACCGTGCTGGAGAAAATTGGCGATCCCCTGGTGCATTTGGTGCGAAATTCGCTGGATCACGGCTTTGAGTCACCCGAGGAGAGAAAGGCCGCTGGTAAGCCCGAGGCCGGTGTTTTGGAACTAAATGCCCGTCACGAGGGCGGTAACATTGTTATTGAAGTTATCGATGATGGAGCTGGCATTAACCATGAGCGGGTACTGGAAAAGGCCAGGACAAGCGGAATAATTGCACCCGACGCTGAACTTACTCCATCGCAAATCAACGACCTTATCTTTGCAGCCGGCTTTTCAACCGCTACCGAAGTGAGCGACCTGTCCGGGCGTGGTGTTGGAATGGATGTCGTACGTCGAAATATTGGCGATCTTGGTGGAGAAGTTTTCGTCCAGTCAGAGCCCGGTGTGGGCAGTACATTTACCATTCGGTTGCCGCTGACCCTGGCCATTCTGGATGGCCAACTTGTCCGGGTGGGCTCAGAGGCCTATATTGTTCCGTTAGTGTCCATTGTCGAAACCGTACAAGTTGGTTCGGAAGACGTCAATGCGGTGGTCGGGCGCACTGAAATGTTTAAACAACGCGACGAGTATCTGCCGATAATTCGTTTGCACGAGATATTTAGCATCGGTTGTGACAGCACAGCTATTGGCGATGGGCTGCTGGTGGTGGCAGAGGCCAACGGTCAACGCGTAGGTGTCTTTGTCGACGACCTTCTCGAACAACAACAAGTCGTCATCAAGAGCCTCGAAGCCAACTACCGTCAGATACCGGGAATTTCCGGGGCAACGATTCTCGGTGATGGCACCGTTGCATTAATTCTTGACCTACCGGGGCTGATAAAGCTCTATTACGATCAAAACCGAAACTTGGATCACGATGCCACCCGTGGTCGTGCCGTTTGGGCCGCCAGCGCTTAGGAGTTGAATATGTCCGCAGCAAAGAACGAGGAAGCAGAAGTCATTGCAGGTCAAACCTCCGAAAAATATGGAGGGCAGTATCTCACCTTCCTTTTAGGTGGAGAGGAGTACGGCATTGAAATTTTGAAGGTTCAGGAGATCAAAGGCTGGGAGAGTACTACGTCAATTCCCAATACGCCCACCCATATATTGGGTGTATTGAATTTGCGTGGCGCCATTGTGCCAGTAATGGATATGCGTAAGCGCTTTAACCTCGACAGCATTGAATACGGACCTACCACGGTGGTCATTGTCGTAAAAATGATACAGGAGGATATGGAGCGCACGGTTGGCCTGGTAGTTGATGCAGTAGCCGACGTGTACCGATTGTCAGACAGCGATGTGAAGCCAGCACCCGACATGGGCTGCGCCATTGAAGCTGAGTTTATCAGAGGCCTGGCGACGGTTGATGACAAGATGATGATATTGCTGGAAATAGATCGTCTCATTGACTTGCAGATTATAGAAAAGGAAGCGGCATCTGCACCCACTTTGAAGATAACAGCGGACTAAGTCGCTAATTGGTGCAAAGAAACGGGGCGCAGGCCATGGCCTCCAAATAGCAGTGGTGATGGTCGCCACCGTTAGTGGTAACGAATTGGAGTGGGAGTAATTTTAGTGGTAAAGGCGACGACTGCGAGTGGTAAAGCTAAACAAAAGGCCGGGACCAAACGCACCAGTTCTGCCAAAGGGAAAGAAACGCCACAGACTGCGAAAGTGGAACCAGCAAACAAATCTACGAAGGCAACACCGGTAAAAAAGACAGCAAGAGTAACAAAGAAGGCGAAGACTGCGAGAGCAGGAGCCAAAAAGACGACAACCAACGGCGCGACAAAAGCGAAAGAGGTGGCGAAAGTGACGAAGGCTAAAACTGCCACAAAGGCGAAGCAATCTGCGGCATCAGACTTAGAACCTATTGTTTTGGATTCCCGACTCCTGGTTCAGGATGTGTCGGAGCTCAAGACCGTGCTGTCCCCCTATTGCCAGGGTGATGCAACGGTGGTGATTGATGCATCTGCTGTGGAATCTATTGACACTGCAGGTCTTCAGCTACTAGTGGCTTTTGCCAATGCTGTGTTGGGGCAATCGCGGGAAATAGAGTGGCTAAAACCCTCGCCTGCAATTATGGAAATAGCTGAGTTGGTCGACCTGGCCGGACCACTCAATCTCCATGCGAAGCCTAAGAAAGAGGTACCCAAAGCCGAGGAGAAGGCGAATGACCTCCTGCCGGTCTTCTGACGGCCCCTCTTCTACCGATGGTGCTAACGACAGCCAAGTTGCTATTGCCGACCTGGTGGACCTCTGCGCCCAGCAGATAGAGTCGGCGCTGAACGAGGCGTTGGATGATGTTGCTAAGCTATCGGAGCATGTTATATGGGCGGGACAATCTGTGACTGACTTTCAGGTGACAGCAAATGCAGAGTCGGATGCGGAGAGTATTGACCCTCTTTTGAAGGAGGTGCTGACCGCTTTGCCACAGGTGACTGATGCAATTAATCACGTCGTAACCGAACTACAATTTGCTGATCGTATGTCCCAGCGTCTTATGAATGTGACCGGGAATCTACAACGACTGAAGCGGATACTGAATACCGAGGGTACCGAACTGAGTCGGGACGATTGGGCTGCGTTCATGCTTGAGCTACGCGACAGTTTCTCCATGGACGCGGAACGGCGTTTGTTTAACTCGGTGATCGGAGGGGCTGCGAATATACCGATCGACGATGATGTTGGTCCAGTGCCCCCCGAGTTGTTTTAATGGAGACACACTAAAATGACCGGGATATCAAAGTCCAGCGGGCCCGTCACAGCCGGCGCTAGTTCTGATTCCACGGCAGGTCTGATGGGTGACCAGGAGTTCAACAATATTCGTGCCGTGATCAAGGAAATGACCGGCATTAGCATGGGAGATAGCAAAAGGTTGCTGGTTCAGCGTCGGTTGTCGACTCGCCTAAAGGCAACCGGAATTACCACCATTGGCGCATATATCGAACACCTGAAAACGGCAAAGGCCGCAGAATTAGAGGCATTCACCAATGCGGTGACAACTAATCTGACCTCCTTTTTTCGCGAAAATCACCACTTTGAATTTCTTAGAGACAAGTTCTTGCCGGGGCTGGCGGCCAAGGGGGGCGGCAGCCGGCGGCTGCGCATCTGGTCGGCAGGATGTTCGACTGGTGAAGAGCCCTACTCCCTTGCGATGACCCTGCAGGAGTCCCTGCAAAATTTGAGGCAATGGGATGCGAAAATTTTGGCCACTGACCTCGATTCAGATGTTTTAAAAACCTGTAAGGGGGGGATTTACGCGCAGAACCGCGTGGATAATATGTCTGAAAGTCGGCTAAAACGATGGTTCATCAAAAGCTCAGAACACGGTGATGACGTCTATAGTGCGACCAGAGATCTACGGGATCTTATAGTGTTCAACCAGTTGAATTTAATGAAAGAGTGGCCCATGCGCGGCAAATTTAGTGTTATTTTCTGTCGCAATGTTGTGATCTATTTTGACAAGCCAACTCAGCGCATATTAATGGACCGTTATGCCAATGCCATTGAGGATGGTGGCTATCTCATCCTTGGGCACTCTGAAAGTCTGAACAACGTTAGTGATCGCTTTGAGCTGGTCGGTCAAACCATATATCGAAAGATCATGTAATGACTCACGCACCGTCACACAAATCAAATTGGCCTAAGGTGCTGCCTGGTTTTGAGAACATTCAGCGCATGTGGGATGTGTCGCAAAAGCTTTGCTCAGCAAGAATTTCACCGGGCGAATTCTATGTATCGCGTCATAATGAGCTCATTACCACCGTGTTGGGGTCCTGTGTATCGGCCTGTGTGCGCGATACCCGGACCGGTGTTGGCGGGATGAATCACTTCATGCTGCCGGGGGGAGGAGCCGAGCAACAGGTGCCAATGGGTGGTGCGGAAATTCTGACAACCCGCTATGGATTGGCGGCGATGGAGTCTCTGATTAACGAGATACTTAAGGCGGGTGGCAGCCGGGACCGGATGGAACTGAAGCTGTTCGGCGGAGGTAAAGTGCTGGCAATGGAAGTCAATAATGTCGGCGAGCGCAACATTATATTCGCCAAGAATTTTGCACTTGCCGAGGGGTTCAAAATAATGTCTGAGGATTTGGGGGGCGAGTATCCCCGCAAGGTCAACTATTTTCCTCGTACCGGAAAAGTCATGGTGCGCCGATTGCGGTCTCTTCAGTGCCAGGCGGTTATCGATCAGGAGAAGAAGTACGAGGCGTCTCTGGCGCCTAAAAAAGAGGCCGCCGGATCCATCGATTTATTTTGAATGACCGATATAGGTTTGTGCTTGCATCAAAGAAAGAGATTGAGGTACTACAGTGAGTAAATTACGCGTTTTAGTGGTCGACGATTCCGCACTCATGCGGAAACTTTTAACCCAGATCCTGGACTCTGATCGGGACATAGAAGTCGTGGGATCGGCTATGGATGCCTATGCGGCTAGAGAAAAGATTAAACAGCTGAAGCCCGATGTCATCACTCTGGATGTTGAGATGCCAAAAATGGATGGCCTGTCGTTTCTCAGCAACTTAATGCGCCTGCATCCTATGCCGGTAGTGATGGTGTCGACGCTTACCGAGAGAGGCGCTGAAGTAACTCTCAAGGCGCTTGATCTGGGTGCAGTTGATTTTGTTAGCAAGCCCAAAGTTGATCTCACTCATTCGCTGGAGGAGTGTGCGGCCGAGATCATTGGCAAGGTGAAGGCAGCGGGAATGGCCTCGGTGCAAGCACTGGTAATAAATGCCAAGAGTTCGTCCAAGCAAGGTGCCACATCCAAAGCGATGACCCGTACCGAGGCTTTAAGCATTGGCCGCAAATACCAAACAACAGACAAAATCATTGCAATTGGTGCCTCTACCGGAGGTACGGAGGCGATAAAAGAAGTTTTGGTTCGGATGAAGCCGAGCTGTCCCGGCATTCTAATAACGCAACACATCCCCCCCGTGTTTAGTCGTTCTTTTGCCGAGCGTATGAACCAGTGCAGTCCGCTGATTGTGTGCGAAGCGGAGGATGGACAGCAAATACTCCCTGGCCATGTCTATATAGCTCCCGGTGACCGCCACTTATTGTTAACCAGAGACGGAGCTCGTTACGTCTGTGCACTAAGCGATGGAGAGCCGGTAAACAGACACAAACCGGCGGTAGATGTATTGTTTGACTCCGTGGCTGAGAAAGCCGCAGATAACGCCGTTGGTGTAATTCTAACTGGTATGGGCAGGGATGGCGCAAAGGGAATGAAACATATGCGCGATGCAGGAGCACACACGATTTCTCAGGATGAGAAAAGCTGTGTAATCTGGGGGATGCCCCGCGCTGCGGTGGAAGAGCAGGCTGTGGTTGAGGAGATGCCATTGTTGAAGATTGCCGATAGCCTCAACGGTATTGCCCACGGCTGAGGAGTACTTCAATTAACAAATAACTGTAGTAGACCTTCTACACTTTGTTCCGTCTCGCCCACTATTTCTGGAATCAGGTCTGCAGACAAATCGAGGTCGTCCAGGGCCCGTGGGTCAATAGGCGGGGCAGACTCCAGGTCCAGGCTGTCCAACTCGGTTAGTACTGCCAGGCTATTGGCAATGTGGACAATCAACACGTGATTTGCCTCTGAAGCCGGCCCATCGCTGTAGGGCATATTGTGATACGCAATACAGTCGATTAGTGCCTGGGGGAAATTCCATTTTCGCGCCAGCGCTGCGCCCACAGCACAGTGGTCGAAACCAAACACCTCGCGCTCTGAGACATGTGGGGTCAAACCGTCATTTTGATACAGCGATAGTTCCAGTGCTTCTTTGGATAATTCAGGTTGTTGACTGAATAACACAGGTTGCCCTATATCGTGCAGTAACCCCGCAGTAAACATAGACTCGGCGGTGCGGATCCTGCCTATGCGGACTGTAGCCTGGGCCGCCGCTGCGCAGTAGAGGCTGTGCTTCCAAAAGTTCTCCACTGAAATCAGATGGAAGGGGATGTTTTTAAACGTTGTAGTGGCGCTGATACCAAATGCCAGGCTGCGCACTTCGCGCATTCCGACCACAGCGATGGCACGATCGATAGTGCTCACCTTACTACCAAGGTTGTACAGGGCGCTGTTGGAAAGACGGAGCAGGGCGCTGGTTAGAGCTGGGTCTGTCTCTACAACCTCGCCGATATCAGAAATATCGCTGTTTTCGTCGGTAAGCAGATCGTTAATGCGGAAGGCCACGTCGGGAAAAGAGGTGAGCTCCGTGGTCGACTCAACGAGAGATTCTGGTGTCATGGTCATGGTCTTTGTCTTCCCCCGATCGACGCACATGGCCTCCATCGGATTGGCGGTATAAAGGCTCTATATCGGTGCTGGGGATGTTAACTTTAGATTAATCGCCAAAAACACCCCTTGATACGCCCCGAAACTAGTGCTCTATGGCAAAATTACGCCTACAATATAACACAAGCTGCACACGTCGGGCTCCCTCTGCAGTGAGTACTGTTAGCAACAAATAGAAATGTCCGGTTCTGTAGCAAATAGGTTGTCCGCTTTTTGTTTTGATTGCCTGGCAGCTCCAGAGGAGCATCCCAGCTACCGCCTGAGCCGCGAACATTATGCTGCAGCCGGTAGTTCATTTGGTATTTCCTGTCCCTGAGCGTCATACCTTGCCAACTCCCGGGGGCCGTGATGAATTGCCAGTGTGTTATCGGTGAAGCGCAGGACTTTGACCTTGGCCTTTACATAGTGGCAACGGTGACGGTCTGCCGGGATCTGCAGCTCCAGACCATTAAAGAGTACACAATTGTCTTTTCTGACTGTCCGTTCATAACGCTCACACAGAATGTCGTCCAGCACCGATAAATCCCGGCACTCAACAAAGGCGGTGCCATCTTCTGGCGGTGGCTGCGTAAACTCGGCGTTGTAAGCTGGTAGATAGGTCTCAATCAAATACTTATTGGCGCTTTTCATATCAGTGATGCCGGCCAGAGCTAACTCCTTGACCAACCGGTTTTGGTGAGTGCTGAACACGCGTTCAGAGCGTCCTCGAGCCTCTGGAGAGTAGGCTGGAATCATCTCAATACCTAACTGGCCCATAGCCCGACCAAACTGGGTCAGATTAACCTTGTCCACCTTCCCACCTGCTTCTGGCGTGTTCCAATAATGGCTTCCCCGGTCTGTATATAAAGAGCAGAACAAGCCTTTACCTTCAATTACATCGCGCACACCCTGAAAGCTACTCTGCGTTCCTTCTTCGTCACAGAAGAACATTGAGTAGTGTTCATTGGTGGCATCATCCATGGTGACAATCAGGTCCCAGTACTGCCCTGGCACCCAGAGATGCTGGCTGCCATCCTGATGCAACATCA
>JABHWT010000261.1 GCA_018657645.1 Halieaceae bacterium
ACGTACTACTCCCAATTGGAAGCGTAACAGTCACCCATCTGGATCAAGGCCCAGGCAAGCAGCATCTTTCGATGGTGGTTGCCACCCCTGGTAGCAAGCTACCCCAGAAAATAATCAGTACCCGGCATGCGTCCAATTGTACAGGCCGCATGGAAGTAGCGACCAAGATAGGGGGGAAAGGGAAGGATTACTTCCGGTAGATGCCGGATCGGTGCGCCACCTTAATGACAGTTACAATAAGTGCGTCGTCAACGATCTCGTACACGATTCGATACATCCCCTGACGAACTCTGTAGTAATCACCGCCTGAGAGTTTCTTCACGCCTGGCGGTCGAGGGTCTTCTGCGAGTGTATCTATTTTTCCAAGTATCTTTTTGACATCTTTCTTTGGGAAGTGCCTGAGCTCTTTGGCAACAGAATTCTTGAACTGAATCCTATATCTTGCCATGTCTCTTGAGATCCTTGAGTAAGGCGTCGTAGGTGATGACCGGCTCGGCCACCCGATCTGCTATTGCAGCAAGATCCTCCTGATCTTCCAACATCAGTAGGCGCACCGCTTCGTCCACAATCTCGGATAAAGATGAATCCGATGAGGCGGCCTTTATTTTCAATGCCTGGTGAATATCAGGATCAAAATAGACAGTAGAGCGCTTGGATAAGTAACCCATGGCGACACCTTTTTCACATTAAAACGTTGTAGCGTTACAACATTATAGCACCAAACTAGATATCCATGGACGATTGAACACATTTGATAACAATGGGCGTCGGCACTTTGACTGCCGGCCAGCCATGTTGTAAATTCAGCGCCCCCTATCCGCATAAGAATAAAACCATGAACCTATTCAACCTCAACTACCGCCGTTTGGCCGCCTTCATACTAGCCGGCCTCATGCTCGCGGCCTGCTCAGATTCTTCAGATAATCGGGTTTCCGCACCCGCGGAGCCCGAAACCCCGGAGCCAGTAGAACCAACGTTCACCTACGACGCTGAAATCGTCTGGACCGAATACGGCATTCCCCATATCACGGCCCAGGACTGGGGCAGCCTTGGCTATGGCACGGGCTACGCCTATGCCCAGGAAAACTACTGCCTGGCCATGCGCGAAATCGTAAGGGTAAACGGTGAGGGTGCCCGTTACTTGGGGGATGATATCTACTCCGCCTTCTTACATAAGCTGGGATTTGACAGCGACCTGATGCAGCGCCTCTATTTTGACCAGGACACCGAGCACATGGCTGGATTGCGCGAGGGTTACGCCGCCGGAATGAACCGCCATCTGCAGGAGACCGGCGTCGAAGACCTCGCCGAGGGCGAGTACGGCTGTCGCGATGCCGAGTGGGTACGCGAGATAACAGCGATGGACGTAGCCAAATTGCAGCATCGATCTGCACACGTCAACAGTACAGTGGAGCAATCTGGCTTTCTGTTCCCGTCCATTTTCCGGGCCACAGCACCTGAACCCGTTGCCCTGGCAACGCCTCCCTCACCCCAGGAAGACGTCTTGTCCGGCTTTGATCGAGCCCAGTACATTGCCAGTATTGCCCCCGAACCACCCTCCGGAATTGGCAGTATGGCCATCGCCATTGGCGGTGAAGCCAGCCAGAACGGTTCGGGTATCGTGTATACCAATCCCCATCTTCCCTGGGAATGGCACAACTTCTTTATCGCCCACCAGACCATGGGGGAGCAGTACAACGTGATGGGCGCGCTTGGCATCGGGGTGCCCATTGGTGATCTGGGCTTCAACGAAAATGTCTCCTGGGCCCACACCTTTAGTCGCGGCAAACGCTTTGTACTGTATGAGCTGGAGCTAAATCCGGCAAACCCCATGCAGTATCTCTACGATGGCGAGATGCGCGATATTGAAGCGGTGACCAGCAGCGCAGAATTCCTCAACGCTGAGGGTCAGGTTGAAGTGATGGAGCATACATTTTATCGCTCCCACCTCGGCTTCATTCTCGTCCCGGAGGGCGCCCTGGGTGGCTGGCCCAACCACTGGGGTACCGTGCTCACACTGTATATGCCCCTGGAGGAAAACAATCGCCGGCCCGAGCAAATGCTGGCGATGGGCCAGGCACAGGATATTGCCCAAGTGAAACAGGCGCTGAGCACGGTCGGGTTGGCGGGCCAGCACACCCTGGCGGCGGATCGTTTCGGCGATGCCTTTTACGGCGATATTGCCACTACCCCCAATCTTACCCAGCAGCAGATGGACCAGTGTGTTCGCGGCCCGTTGGCGAACATCTATACAGACGCGGGCTATCCGACCCTGGACGGCTCAGACCCCGCCTGCTTTCTGGGATCAGACCCCGATACGCCAGAGGGCATACTGGGCTACGACAACCTGCCGAAACTGGATTCCAGGGAATACCTGGCCAACGCCAATCAGGGCTTCTGGATGATTAACCCGCGCCAGATCATCGAGGGCTTTCCCGACTTCCTGGCCGGTCGCGCATCTGTGAATGACAACGACCAGCTATACGTGCGTCCACGGCAAATGTTTTTGCAGGCCGAGCAGCGTCTGGCGGGCATCGACGACCTGGGGGAGTCGGGCTTTAGCGTTGATAACATTCGGGAGCTGGTCTCTGGCTCGCGCAGCATGCAGGCGGAATTTCTGGTGGATGACCTGGTAGAGATCTGCCGGGCGGTGGAGGACTGGTCCCCCTACACGGTCAATGAAACCGAAGCGGTCGAAGCCTGTGAGGTTCTGGCGGCCTGGGACCGGCGCTATCTGATCGACAGCGTGGGTACGCATATTTTCAGGGAGTTCAATGAGGGGCGCGTTTATACCAACCGCCCTTCCACCAACGACTGGGCCCTCTACGCCATTGAGTTCGACCCGGCGGATCCGTTTAATACACCGTCGGGTATTATTCGCACCGAGGAGTGGGAGGAGGCGATCGCGCAGTCACTGGCAGATGCTGTCGACTTCCTGGTGGCGGCCGATGTACCCATGAACAGGCCGTGGGGTGAAATACACTATGTAGAAAAGGGCGGTGTACAGTACCCACTGGCTGGCGGTGGATCGGGCTATCTGATCAACGTGCTGCAGTCAACGGACTGGTCACCGCTTCCTGGTAAAGATTATTCAAGAATCTATGATGTGGGCTACATCGGTGCCGACACCAATGAGTTTCATGGCAATACCTATGTTTCCGCGGTGTCCTGGGACGAAACGGATTGCCCGGATGCCTACGCGGTACTAACGTACTCGCAATCGACCGATCCGGCCTCCGAGCACTTCGCCGATGGCACCGAGCTCTATTCCAATGGGGGTTGGATAGACATGCCGTTTTGCCAGGCGGATATCGAGGCACAGGAGTTACGTCGGGAGACGGTGCAGGAGTAGTTACGGACCGGGCGCTGAAAGTAATGCCGGGTTTTCGATGTGAGCCGCAAACCACACGAGATGGAAAGACGTGAGCATTAGGAATGGTTTATTACACTGTGAGTAACGACGTACACTAGAGACAGCCCATGCCCAGTGACCTCTACAACTCGATCCTCGATTCACTCGATGGGCAGCTCACCCTGCCCGAGGACGACCTCGCCACGGCCAAGGCCAAGATGGAAGCCTTGCACGGCCATCCTATCGCCCCCGACACCCAGGCAGAGTGGACGGAGTACGGCGGCGTTCGCTGCGCCGTTGTGCAGGCCGGCGATGTCACCGAAGGGGATCGTTATCTGCTCTACTTCCGCGGAGGCGCTTTCATAGCCGCCGACGGCGATGGCTTTTTGTTCTATGCCGAGATGCTCTCTCGGCAACTCAACGCCTCTGTGGTAATGGTGGATTATGCCCTCGCTCCGGCGCACGTCTTCCCCACAGTTTTGAACCAACTCTGCGATGCCTATCAGGGCTTGCTCGGAAGTGGCGTCCCGGCGGAGCGAATTACATTCATCGGAGATTCCTGCGGAGGCGGCCTGGTGTTGACCAGCTTGCTACAGCTTCGTGATCGCGGCATAGAGCTGCCGGCCTGCGGAATTAGCCTATGTGGTTGGTTCGACCTGGCCGCCGACAGCGACCACAAGGACCCGCTGTATCGCCAGGCCTATAGCCACAAACGAGGCCTGGATTATGCCGGTGACGCCGACCTGAAGAACCCGCTGATCTCACCTGTTTTCGCGGATTTTCACGGCCTGCCCCCCCTGCTCCTTCAGGCAGGTGGAGTCGACCCGACCTCTGCTCATGCCGAAATTGTCCATCGCCGCGCGACACAATCAGGCGTCACATCGACCTTGGACATAGCACCCGAGATGGTGCACGGCTTTCATGGCTTCACCAATCTGGGGGTCCCCGAATCAGCGGCGGCCCTGCGCAGGGCCCGTTCGTTTATGGATGGTCACTGCGGGCCGCCTCAGGCCCACAAATAGCCAGCCCGAGCTGGACACCCTTAAACTGACTTATCAGGTGCTCTTTAGCTCGATCAGGACCTCACGAAATGTCTCGTTGCCCACGTTGAAGGCCCACTCCGTTCCGCCCTTGGGAATCGGCACGGTGTTGCCCGCCTTGGGGATACGAGCCACAAAATTCTCGACCTCGCTGTCTTCAGGCGTGACACCCGCGATATAGTCGCCCTCCGAGATTGCGAGGTAGAAATCGTGATCGTGGTGGTGCTTTGCACTCGCCTCTCCGGGCTCGAGCTTCATCTCCCAGATTCGCACGTTGTCATCCTCGAACAGTAGGGTGGTGGCGATATCACCGAGCTCATCGTTCTTGTGCTGCTCGTAAAACTTATCGAGGCGTTCCTTCATCTCCGGTGTGACCTCGATGAAATCGGGTTCTGTATGAATCATGATCTACTCCTTTTTATTGATCCTGGGTCATTTTCAGACATTACCTTGCCGCTCCCGAGCCTATGCCAGCGCCCTCAATTTCATTGATATCTTTCGCTTCTTTCATTCTCAATGGAGCAGAAGTTGATATTGAGAATACTATTCTACTTTTTCAGATACAAGTTCTCATTTTGACTAAAGCTCTCAAGTTAGTTTAATACACAGCATTGTTTGATGCAGGTCAACAAAGGGACGTCAACAGGCTATTCCAATGGGTCTCACCCTTTAGCTAACCGGTGGTATCAGGGCCTAATCAGGCCAGGTAGAGTAATTGTAGCTGGTACAAAAGTGTTGGTTTTTCGCTACCCACCCTGTGAATGGCAACTTCCTGTGTCAGTAATGTGCCACGACGGTGTTGTTCTACATCCTGCAGTCGATTGCGCGCATAGATCCGGCTATCCGCTGGAAGTGGATCCAAAAAACGCATGCCCTTGCTACCAAAATTGGCGACTGCCTTGTGCCCCACTACCACGAAATTCGCGGGCGGCCTCACCGCTGGCATCATGCTTAACACTAAAAAGCCATGGGCAATCGTTGTACCAAAGGGGCCATCTTTGGCTCGTTCTTTATCGATATGTATCCACTGTTTATCCGTCGTCAAATCAGCAAAGGAGTCAATCATCTCCTGAGTGATTTCATATTCATTACTCCAGTCTCCAAATTCTTCCGAAACATACGAGCGCAGGATCTGCAAATCGTCAAAAGCTACCTCATTCAAAATATGTACTCCCCATTAAGATTTGGTTGGAGGAACTATCCCATCGAGAAACGGATAGGGTGTTTTCATCAACCCAACCGGCTCCAGCAGTTGCCCCATATGTGTTTTGAAGTGCTTCCGTATCTCATCCAGCGTCCAGCCGTCGGGCCTATAGATACCGGTACCGTATTTCGGTTGGTTCAACACCGTAATGCGCTCACCGCCAGTACCGAAAATCTGTCCGGAGATATAGTTACCTTCATCACTGCAAAGATAAATCAACATCGGACCATTGAGTTCGGGGTCATGGTAGGGTAACTCTACATCCTTGCCACCGGCCCCTTTATAGGTGTTTGACATCTGCGTTGTGGCCAGCGGTGATATTCCATTGACTCGTATACCGTACCTTGCCAACTCCAGGGCCAAAGTATAGGTCAATGAAGCTATCGCACCCTTGGCCGCCGAGTAATTGGCTTGTCCGAAATTTCCAAAATGTGCTGCCGATACTGTTGTAACAAGAGCGCCACCTGTTTCTTGCGCCTGCATCTGCCTGGCGGCACTTTGCAAGCAGAAAAATGTCCCCTTGAAATGCACGTCCATTACGCTGTTGAGCTCTTCTTCCGTCATTTTCAGAAACGTTCGATCCCTGGCAATCCCGGCATTGGCAACCATAATGTTGATCTGACCAAATTCACTGATGCTCAGGTCGACCGCGCTCTGAGCACCTGCAGCACTGCTGATATTCGATGCATCCGCCACGGCCCGACCACCGCGGCCGGTAATTTCAGCCACTACCTTTTGTGCTTCATCGATATCAATATCATTCACCACCACGGCGGCACCCGCCCCAGCCAATTGTAGACAATGCGCCCGGCCGATCCCGCGCCCACCCCCGGTCACTACCGCAACTTTGCCATCCAGAATTGCCATTGCTGTTTCTCCAGTTCACAGTTGTTTTTTATCTTGCATGAGTGTCCATAATAGCGATACCACAGAACAAGTAGTAGGCGGCGCGACATCCCCCAACTGACTAAATCCATGTCAATTGTGGTCAGTGACTACGCTTCAATATTGACTTCAATGACTACAGCTGTATATATAAACCGGATGAGTGATGAGGGTTATGAACGGGTAGAGGCCGCAATTCGCCTGGAGCCCACTGATCGCGTTCCGGTAGTGCCGACCCTGTTGGCAGAGGCGGCAGCGGGCCTGACCGGGACGCTTCAGGGCGATATGGTTAGCGATAACACCCTGCTCATCGATACGCTATTTAAGCTGTTTGACGAATACGGCGGTTGGGACGCTATATGCCCCGGCTTTTCTCTACCCATCCAAATGCAGGTGACGGGTGGCTTCCCTATGAAGATGCGCGTATCGGGGCAGGATCTGGCGCCCGATATACCCACTCAGCTGGACGAGCAGGAAATACTGCAGGTAGAAGATTATGACAAAATCACCGAGATAGGGTTCGACGCTTTCTATCGGGAGGACTACCTGTGGCGAGTGACCAAGGCCACCTCCGACGAAGCAACAGATTGTATGGCCCAGTTGATGAGCGCCGATGCACTATTTACCGAGTGCTGCAGGAAGAGAAACATTAGCAGACTGCCCGCCGGCAACGGTGTCCATCCCTTTTTTGCGCTGTCTCTTATGCGCTCAATGGTCCCCTTTACTCAGGATATTTATTACAATCCCGAGCCGGTAGAACGTGCCATACAACGCATGACCGACGATTTGATCGCCGCCAAGATTGAAGAGATGAAAAGTTGGGAGACCAATATCTGGTTGCTCACTGAAGAGCGCGCCGGCGGTTACTTTTTTAGCCCTAAAATGTTCGAGCGATTCTGGTGGCCCTACACCAAGAAAATTGTGGAGGCGATGTGGGAGCATGGCGTAGTGACTATGTTTCATCTCGATACATGCTGGGACAAGAATCTAGCCTATTTTAAGGAGCTACCAAGAGGGTCTACCGTACTTGAAGTCGATGGCACGACTGATCTGGCTTTGGCCAAGGAAATTCTCAACGATCATGCATGCCTGAAAGGTGATGTGCCGGCAGCCTTGCTCGCCCTGGGATCGCCCGATGAAGTAGCGTCATACTGTAAGGAAAAAATAGATATTGTTGGCGCCGGAGGCGGATATATTTTGAGTACTGGATGCTGCGTACCACCCAATGTCAAGCCAGAGAACTTTCGCGCAATGATAGACACTGCCAAGAACTACCGGGGCAAAGGACGCTAGCCCGAGCCAGTTGTAGTCAGCACGACACCCTCCCACTCACTAAATTCATGTCACTTGTGGTCAGCGACAGCGCTTCAATTTAGAATACGCGGGAAGCATGCTCAAAAATATGCGGGATTCCAGCTAAAAACATGATAACGAATAAAGTTTCTTTCTACCTCTCACGCATGAACGCAAGAGGGCATTTACCGGAAGAAACGCTTAGAAATACCGGGCTGAGCGTTAAACAGCTTAGCCACTACGATTTCAAGGCCTCTCCCGGCCAGCTCCGACAAATCATCCGCAACATGATCCGCCTTACCGGCGATGAGCACCTTGGTATAACCCTGGGGTCTGAATTCAAAATCAGCGATCTCGGCGTCCTGGGCTACGCGGCACTAAGCAGCACAAACCTTGCCCAGGCACGAGAGGTCATCTCAAAATACCACGCATTGAACGAATACCTGATAGTGCCATCCAACTACATATACAATGACTCCTGGCTCATCGAGCTCAAGGAGTCTCACCCACTGGGCGAACTTCTGCCTTTCACGGTGGAAGAATTCATCAGCCGAACCATCGCCCTGTCAACTAAACTGACCAACAAGCCATACCCCATTTTAAAAATGAATTTGAGCTACTCTGCACCCCAATCGATGGCTGCTTATGACTCAGCTTTCGGTTGCCCATGCTTTTTCAATCAGCCAAAAAACACCATCATCGTTGATAAAGAGTGCTTGAGCGATCCCGTTATTCTCGCCAATGAAGAAGTTCACCAAATCTGTGAACGCCAGTGCCGTAAACTGGCACACGAATTGGAGGAGAAAAAACCACTGTCTGAGAAGATAAACCGTACCCTGCTCAATATGCCAGGACAATTTCCTACACTAGTTGAAATGGCAGAGAAACTAAATATCAATGCTCGAGCCTTGAGAAGGCAACTGGCAACGGAGGATAGCTCCTACATGCAAATCACCGAAAGAACACGTGTGGATCTCGCCCTGCAATATCTGTCTCAAACGACATTATCACCAAAAGAAATTGGTTTCCTACTCGGATATTCTGATGTCAGCAACTTTCGCCGAGCGTTTAAGAACTGGACCGGAAAAACAATTTCAGAGTATCGCGGATGAACGATACAACACAATCCTGACCGCTTATGATATTGAGGTGAGCTTGCACACTTTCTGACAAACCCTATCATTGAGTGCAATATTTAGTAGTGTATTGCAGCCACAAAATGCTGACTACCTGAGGTAATACATCAGTGGATTTTTTACCGAACGAAGAGCAGGCACAGATAATTGAAACGGTGGGCAATTATCTCTCCACGAAACATCCGATAAGTTGTGTACAGGAGGTCGGAGAAGACTCCAGCCTGACAAAACCAGCCCAGTGGGCTGAAATGGGTGCTCTGGGCTGGTTTTCAATCAGTCTGGGCGAAGAGTTCGGTGGGGCGGGCATGTCGGCTGCCGAAGAGATGCTATTGTTTGTCGAGGCAGGGAAATACCTGGTATCCCCCTCACTACTGGCCACCGTTCTCGGTGCCCGGATAGCTGCCTATAGCGGAAACACCGCCCTGACACAACACATTTCCCGTGGTGAGACACTCGTTGCGCTGGCATTTCCCAGCGGCGAATATCGCTGGGAGGATGGTTACATAAACGGAGAGTTTCAGGCCTTTGAAGTCGACAATGCACAGTACCTGCTCATTGCTGATCAACATGGATCAACGCTGGTCCAGATTAACGACGGCATGAAGTTCAATGCTCAGCAATGCATGGACGAAAAAGTACAACTGGCAACCACAGAGCTGGAAAATGCACATACAGACATTTTTGTGCCTGCATCCGATGATGATATTTTTACTCGGGGTACGTTGTTAAGCGCGGCATTTCTAGCCGGGATTGCCGATGAAGTGAAGAACCGTTGTGTAGAATATGCCAAAGAACGACAGCAGTTTGGTCAGCCCATTGGCAGCTTCCAGGCAATCAAGCACAAGTGTTCCGAAATGGCACTGCGCTGTGAAGCCGCACTGTCCACCACGGTGCAAGCGGCTCTGGGCTTAAAGGCGGGGTTGCCCAGTTCCACATTTGACATCATGTCGGCCAAAATACTGGCGGCAGAGGCCGCAACAAGCAATGCAGGAGACAGCGTACACATTCACGGCGCCATGGGTTTCACCGAAGAGATGCCGGTGCACTTATTCTACAAGCGCGCACATTTGATGAGCCTGATGTTTGGTAGCAGCCAAACTCTTTTGTCAAAAGTTGTTCAACTCCCCACTCCCGCGCAGTAAACGCTACTCACCCTTATAAGCACTACTCATTGTAAGGTCGCCAGATAGGGTCGCGTTTTTCAACAAAGGCCCGCCCGCCCTCCTCGATATCCGGGTGTGAATTTTGCGCCATAATCAACTGCCAGGCGTGTTGCATGGCTTCTGTCAGCCCACGGTCGGCCCCCTGCCATATCGCCTTCTTGGTCTTCGCCATAGCTGAAGGGGAGTGAAGCTTGACCATATC
>JABHWT010000391.1 GCA_018657645.1 Halieaceae bacterium
AGCGCGGCAATCCCGCCGTTGAAGCTATCGACAATATCCGAGCGGTTGGCCTCGGCAAGCGCCATAAAAGGGTTAACAAAGAGGGTGTCGTATAGCTTGTCGAACCCCCAACCACTGCGCCAGAAATCTCCGAGTTTGCCCCACAGCCCGGTGGTGAATACCTGAGCAGCCTGTGGTTTTTTATAGAAGAAGAACCAGGCAATAGCGATGCCGACAATCGGGACAGCGCCCATGGCCAAGGTGAACATCATATGCCCTCCCTCGTGTTCGATCTGGTGACTGCCCAGTGGCAGGACATTGTCCAGAGGCAGCAGGGGCACTAACATGCCTCCCAGCAATGAGAACACCCACAGCACCATCAAGGGGCTTGCCATATTCCATGTCTGGGTGCGATCCGGCTCGGTTTTCGCCTCGCCGAAAAATACGATGAACACCAGGCGGAAGCTGTAAATAGCGGTTATCAGGGCACCCAGTACGCCCAGGGCAAACAGCAGGTACTCATGGGAGTTAAATGCTCCCAGTAGAATCTGGTCTTTGCTGACAAAGCCGGAGGTGAGGGGGAAACCCGCCAGGCAGGCCGATCCAATCACGAAACTCCAGAAGGCGACGGGCATTCGCGTGCGTAGACCACCCATCTCGAAAATATCCTGCTTGTGGTGCAGACAGAAGATGACCGAACCGGCAGTCATGAATAACAGCGCCTTAAAAAAGGCATGAGTCATCAGGTGAGAAATCGAGGCCGCCCAGGCTCCAACGCCGAGTCCAAAGAACATGTAGCCGATCTGGCTGATAGTGGAGTAGGCCAGTATGCGTTTGATATCGGTTTGGGTTAGGGCGCTGAATCCGGCAACCAGCAGCGTAACCAGACCCACGATAGCCACGGCGTATTGCGCCACTGGCGCTAATTCATATAAACCGTGGGTTCTTGCAATGAGGTAAACTCCCGCGGTCACCATGGTCGCGGCGTGGATTAACGCACTAACCGGTGTGGGGCCAGCCATCGCATCGGGCAGCCAGGTCTGCAATGGCATTTGCGCCGATTTACCCGCAGCGCCGCCCAGTAGCAGCAGGCAAGCGGCAACGGCTATGCCGGAGCCTACCGCCCACTCTGCGGTCGCTCGTGCCACGAGTTCCTGAATATTGATGGTACCCAGATTGGCAAACAGCAAAAACATGCCAATCGCCATGAATGCATCACCTACCCGGGTGACAACAAAGGCCTTGCGTGCGGCCAGGCCGTTTTCGGGATCCTTGTACCAGAAACCGATCAACAGGTAGCTGCAAAGCCCCACCCCTTCCCAACCGAGAAACAGCAGCAGCAGATTATCGGCCAGTACCAGCATTAACATGGCACAGACAAACAGGTTGAGATAGGCAAAATAGCGCGGCATGCACTCGTCGTCCCACATGTAACCCGAGGAGTAGAGGTGAATCAGTGAACCAACGCCTGTAATTACGCTGAGCATGACAATGGTCAATCCATCGAGATACAGGCCGAAGGTAGGATGAAAGTCACCAACCTGCATCCATGTCCACAGGGTCTGGGAAAAATAATTTCCAGGTGGCGGAGATGTAAGAAATTCGATAGCAATTAGCACAACGACCAGAAACGCCATAGACACAGAGCCGACGCCCACCGATGCCGCCGCGAGCCGGGGCAAGGGAACAAATACCAGCACCGTAAAGCCGAGAAGCGGCAGCAGCGGTACTAACCAAAGGTAATCCAACATGTCAGCCCCTCATCTGTCGAAGTGTGTCGATATCCAGTGTGCGATAGCGACGGTGTATCTGCAGTATCAGGCCCAGCCCGATGGAAACCTCGGCGGCTGCCAGCGTTAACAGCATCATAAACATGATTTGACCGTCGGCCTGCCCCCAGTGCGCGCCGGCAGCGATGAACGCCAGGCCTGTGGAGTTCAGAATGATTTCCAGAGACAGCAGAATGTAAAGAATATTTCTTCTTACCATCACCCCGACCAGGCCGATGGAGAAGAGAATCCCCGCCAGCAGGAGCACCTGATCCATTGGAATAGCTGCTTGTGTCATTACTAAAATACCCCTAATCTTTCTTCAACAGTGGGCGACCCAGATGATAGGCACCTATCAAACCCGCCATCAGTAGCATTGAGCCCAATTCAACCGCCAACAGGTAGGGACCGTACAGGGCCACACCCACCTCCTTGGGACTAACCGATGTCGCCGGCGATTGCGGTGATTCTCCGGTAATGATGAACCCCAACACCCCCAACAGAATGACCGATAGCATGCTGGGACCAGTCCATATCCCCGGGGTCAACAGCGACCGTTCCTGCTCGACAGATTCGTGGCCAAGGTTGAGCATCATAATCGCAAACACGAACAGCACGAGTATGGCTCCGGCGTATACCAGTATCTCCAGAGCAGCGGCGAACGGGGCGCCCAGAATATAAAATATTACCGCCATTGATATCGAGGAGACGACCAGATACATCATAGAGTGCACCGGGTTGGTTCTCGATATAACCATTATCATCGCAACAATGGTAACGGCAGATGTTAGGTAAAAAGTAAAAGCTTCCATTTTGTTGTTACCCGCTTATGCTGTAGGCCAGGAGTTTATGGCAACAGACTCGTCAGATTTATTGGTTCGGCCTCGTTCTGGGCCTGTCCCTTGTCCTTGCCTTCGACCGCCTTGCCCGATACGCGATAGAAATTGTAATCGTGATACTTTCCCGTGCCCTGAATCAGGAGATCTTCCTTTTCAAACACCATGTCCTGGCGCACGTATTCGCCCATTTCGAAATCCTGGCTGAGTTGAATAGCGTAGGTTGGGCAGGCCTCTTCACACATCCCGCAGTTAATGCAACGGGAGAAGTTTATGCGGAAATACCGCGCCCGCCAGCGTCCATCGTCGCGCTCTTCTTTTTCCAGTGATATCGCATCGGGAGGGCAGACAGAAGCACAGAGATTACAGGCAACGCAGCGCTCCTCACCATCGGGGTCTCGGGTGAGCACAATGCGTCCCCGATAGCGTGGAGAGTAATAGGGCATCTCCTCGGGATAGCGAACAGTCACCGGCTTGGTAAAAGTGTGTTTCAGAACACCCCAGAGTGACCTGAGTTGGCTCCAGAAGACATTGATCATAGTGCCCCACCCATGCTGCTAGTCCTATAACAAGATCTGTATGCGTTGTCTGTCATCATCAATCTGCCATTGCCAACACGATACCGGCAGTAATTACCAGGTTAGCCAGTGACAGCGGCAACATGACCTTCCAGCCAAAGGCCATCAACTGGTCGTACCTCGGCCTTGGTAACACCGAGCGGACCAGGATAAAAAACAAAACAAAGAACAGCGTTTTCAGGAAAATCCAAACCAGCGGTGGTAGAAACGGCCCATGCCAGCCACCAAAAAACAGCACCGCCATCATCAGCGAGGCCAGTACTACACCGACATACTCACCGACAAAAAACATACCGAATTTCATTCCCGAGTACTCGGTATGAAAACCCGCTGCCAGTTCAGTTTCGGCCTCCGGAATGTCAAATGGCGCGCGGTGTGACTCCGCCATGCCGGCTATGGCGAACACCAGAAAACCGAAAAACTGCGGAATAACAAACCACATATCTTCCTGAGCCTCGACAATATCTCTAATGCTGAACGAATCTGCCAGCATCACCACGCCCATCAGGGACAGCCCCATGTACACCTCGTAGCCAACCGATTGCGCTGCGGCCCTGACGGTGCCTAGCAGGCTTAGTTTATTGTCCGAGGCAAACCCTCCCAGCAGGGCGCTGTAGACTCCCAGAGCCATCATCGCCAGAAAAAACAATAAGCCGATGTTAAGGTCGTCGGCCACCCCGATTTCGGGCGTGATAGGTATGACGGCAAATGAAATCATCGCCACGCACATGATTATTGTGGGTGCGATTACAAAGATGACCTTATCTGAAAACGGCGGAATCCAATCTTCCTTGAAAAATATCTTAATCATATCGGCCACTACCTGGCCAATTCCCAGCGGTCCAATCCGGTTGGGGCCCAGCCGGTCCTGCCATACTCCCAGCATTCGGCGCTCTATCCAGATCGTGACGGCGCCGAAGCCAATGGCACCCACCAGCACCCCGACCACATTGAGCAGAGGATATAGAATGTCATTAATGAAAAATTCCATTGTCATTATTCACCTCCACCAGATGTTTGGTCGCTGGCGATGACCGGGCTTTGCGTTTTGCTGATCGAAGCCGAGCCACCATAGGCCGCACCCTGCAATCCACCCAGCCCTGTCAGACCGGATGGAAGCCCCAATACACCCCGAGGCAGTGAGTCATCCACAGCTACCGAAAGAGTCCATTGGCCACTATTTAGCTCAACTTTCAGCCAGCCCTGCTGGTCTACCTCAAGTGCCGAAGCATCGGCTGCGCACAATGCCGCATAGGGCTTGGGCGACCGCTGTGCAATGGCATTTGAACCACTGCTAAATTCTTCGCTACCAAAAATGTGGTGCAGTGGAACCAATCGATACCCCTGGGAACCCGGCATCGATTTTTGCGGGATACTGTCAAACCAACCGCTCTGTGTGCCGGCAGTTGCTTTATCGAGCAGGCGGATTCCCGGGTCACCACCCTTTAGGTGTCCGCCTATTTCATCCTGAAATTTGTTTATCGCCTCGTTGGAATTCCAGCCAGGAGACCATATTCCGGGTTGCAATGCCGGCGGCAGATTACTCTGGCGCCCCTCCATGGAGAATGCCAGCGCCGATTCGTCGTCCTGTGCTACCCGGGTTTCATTCACGCTGATATGGGCCGTGGCCGACCCTCGCCCGCTGTAACGGTGCGACTGCCTGGCTACCTTCTGGTCATTCAGACGGAACTCTCTGTCTGGCGCCGCCAGGGTAATGCCAGCAAGCAGGGGGCTGGAATTGGCGCAGGCAGCTGTAAGCTGGTCGAGGTGAGTCCAGCTTACAGACTTGTTCAATTCTGCCAGCCATTTCCAACTGGATGCCACATACCCCTCGGTATTGTGAACTGCAAAGTAGCGTTGGGCCCGAGCTTCACTACTGACCATGGTTCCTTCCGACTCGGCAAAGGTCGCCGCTGGCAGCGCCAACTGTGCTCTGGCCGTGGTGTCGTTGTGGAAACTGTCGATAACGACCACGCTCTGGGCAGCGTCAAAAAAGTCATCTACCAGGCCCTTACCCGCTCTCCGGTAGAGGTCGTTTTCAAGTACGACAACCGCGGCTTGGCCATTGACCTGATCCACTGTGCGCTTCATCGCCGCATTCAGATCGGCTTCCGGCTTTTTGCTACAGAGCATTGCCAGACCAAGGCTGTTCACCTCCGGCAATACCAGGTGAATTGCAGCCTTATCATTTTCTGCAGCCAACGCCCGTGAAATATTGGCGGCAGCCTGGACCACGGCGACGTCAAAACAGCCGCTGCCTGAAATGACAAGAGGTTTGGAAGCGCCTTTAAGCGTTTCTGCGATGACCGCGACCAGTTCTTTTTCCTGATCATCCAGATCGTTAACGCCGGGTGCCCCTCCGTCGATGGCATTGGCTATCGCCATTCCCAGACGGGCCAGGTTAGCCGGCACATCGTTGTGGCAGCTCTGGGCAATCGAGTCCATTCGGGTTGCTGCGGGGGTCAGCATAAAGAGTGGCGAACGCTGATTTTGGGCCAGATTTTTAACCGCCGCTGCTTGCCAGGAAGGGATTCTGGCATCGGCGGCCATGTTCAGGCCAAGATTCTTGGTTGCTTGTTTCACTGCCAGAGCCAGGCGAGGCGCGGTATTGAGAATATCCTCTCCCAACACCAGCACTGCATCTGCTTGTTCAACCTGGCGCAGCGAGGCTATCAGAGCCGAGGTGCTTTCAAGAACCGTCAGGCTAGTCTGGTGTAGCGCTTGCTCCGAGGAGGCCAGCCCACTGTAAAAATTGTCTTCTCCCACCAGTTGCTGGAGGGCAAAGTTGGCCTCCAGCGAGGCTCTCGGAGAGCCGATACCGATCACCTCACAATCTGCGCTCAGATTTGCGTACTGAGCGAGGGCATCGTCCCGGTCTGTACTATCCAGGGAGTCACCCTGCTGAACCAGGGGCTCTGCCAGACGGCGCTGATCATTGACAAAATCGTAGCCGAAGCGTCCACGATCACACAGGAAGTAGCCGTTTACATCGCCGTTATAGCGATTGACAATTCGGCGCAGAGTGCCGTTTCTTTCACCGGGGCTGGTATTACAGCCAATCGCGCAATGCATACAGACTGAAGGCGCCGACTGCAAATCCCACTTCCGGACAAAATGCTTACTGAAGGTCTTGTCGGTGAACACACCGGTGGGGCAAACCTCGACCAGATTGCCGCTGAATTCACTCTCCAAAGCGCCATCCTTATGGCGACCAAAGAACACTTTGGCTCCCGAACCCTGAGCCTGAAGATCGGTGTCACCGACATAGTCCTGATAGTAACGCACGCAGCGATAACAGGCGATGCAGCGGTTCATCTCGTGATTAATAAATGGCCCGAGATCCTGATTCCTGTGGGTACGCTTGGGCCCCTGATAGACCCGTTGGGTGTGCCCGGACATGTTAGTCATATCCTGCAGATGGCATTCGCCACCCTCTTCACACACCGGACAATCGTGCGGGTGGTTGGTCATGACCGTCTCGATACAGCTGTCCCTGAACTCCTGCGTTGCCTCGTCCTTCAGCGACACAATCATGCCATCGGTGATCGGCGTCATGCAGGACATGACCATTCGACCACGCTCATCGTTCTCATCCTGATACTGGGTTACAGCGCACTGCCGGCACGAGCCAACTGAACCCATCGCCGGGTGCCAGCAAAAATAGGGGAGATCCTTGTCCAGCTGAAGACAGGTTTCCAGCAGATTCTTGTCGCCATCTACGTCATACGGCTCGCCATCAATAACAATGGTCGGCATCAGTTTTTCTCCGGGCTCTCTGAAAGCCTTAAAAGTCTACAAACGTGTCGTTACCCGTAGGGACAACACTTCTGCTTGATATGGTTATCAAAATCATCCTTGAAGTACTTCAGTGCGCTCTGCAGTGGCTCCACTGCGCCAGGTGCAAGCGCGCAGAACGTATTCCCCGGCCCCAGGAAGCGTGGGAATTCGGCCAGCGTCTCCAATTCCTCCCAACTGCCTTCGCCGCGCTCCAATTTCTCCAGTAAATGCTGGATCTGGGGCAGTCCATCGCGGCAGGGCGTACACCAGCCACAGGACTCCTGTGCGAAAAACTGGATAAGGTTTAACACCATACCCACGGGGCACACCTGATCATCCATAATGATCAACTGCCCGGTACCCATTCGACTCCCCGCCTTACCGATAGATTCATAATTCATTGGCAGGTCGAGATGCTCCCCGGTGAGGAAGTCTGTCGAGCCACCACCGGGCAGGAAACCCTTCATTTTGTATCCGTCCTGCATGCCGCCACCGTGTTTTTCAATCAGGTCGCGAACGGGTACGCCCAGAGGCAACTCCCAGGTTCCCGGTGTTTTTACCCGACCGCTTGCGCCGTACAGCTTGGTGCCACTGTCCGCGCCTATGCCAAGATTCTGGTACCACTCGGCTCCATTTCTAAGAATGTGAGGGACATTACACAGAGTCTCTACGTTGTTCACAACCGTGGGCTTACCCCACAATCCGGAAACCTGAGGAAAGGGTGGCTTGGCCCTTGGGTTGGCTCTTCTGCCCTCCAGGGAATTGATCAGTGCGGTCTCTTCACCGCAAATATAGCGCCCGGCACTGCCGTGAACATACAGTTCAAAATCAAACCCTGAGCCCAGGATGTCCTTGCCCAGAAGATTGTTCTCCAGGCACTCTGCTATTGCTTTTTCACAGCGCTCGGCCGCCAATACATATTCGCAACGCAGGAAGATGAAACCTACGCTCGCTCCAATTGCGTAGGCACTAATGATCATGCCCTCAATTAGCTGGTGCGGGTCGCCCTCCACCAGAAGCCGGTCCTTAAACGTTCCCGGCTCCATTTCATCGCCATTTGCGACCAGGTACTTTGGAGTGGGGGAGTTTTCGCCGCTCGGGACAAAGCTCCACTTCAACCCGGTTGGAAAACCGGCGCCACCGCGCCCGCTCAGGTTTGACTCCTTGACCACGTCCATCGCCGCCTCGGGAGAGACGTTCAGTGCATTTCGCAGCCCCTCGTACCCACCATTTGCCTGGTATTGAGCAAGATTGGGGGGCGCTTTGCCCGGTCCGATATTTTGAGTTAATGGTGTTTCCATTTTGAGTGAGACTTTCGGTCAGTAGTTAAAAAATGTGCTGAAAATGCCGCATTCTATTCAGCCCCTTATTTTCTTTGCGCTACGGTTTGTAGTGCTCAACAATTGCCTTCACCTTGGACTCATCGACATCCTCGTGCAGGTCGTTGTCAACCATTACAACGGGCGCATGGTCACATGCACCCATGCACGGTCCCGGCAGCAGGGTGAATTCTCCATCCGCCGTTGTCTCGCCGTACTCAATGCCCAGTTCGCTTTTTAATCGGTCTCGAACAGTTTCATAACCCATAACCCAGCAGCTGACACTGTCACAAACCCGGATGACTTTCTTACCCACCGGCTCGCGATAAATGAGGTTGTAGAATGTGGCCACGCCCTCAACGGCAGCCGCCGAAATTTTGAGGTAGTCCGCAATTGCCTCGACACATTCATCGGAAACCCAACCACGATGCTTTTGTACGATTTTCAGTGCATCGATGCACACTGCCTGATTGTCCTCGTAGTGGCTGAGGTCGGCATTGATCTCTTCGATCTCCTGCGGACTCAGAATGCCACCGGGGCCAACTCTGTCGCTACTTATTACTTGTGTCATACAACTCTCAATCGTGACTTTTCAGGGTTACCTGGTTCGGGCAATCTCCATTGGAAACTAACTCAGCGGTCCACGTCCGCCATGACGTAATCGATGCCTGCCAAAATCGCTATCAGGTCGGCTATCATCAACCCCTTGCACATAAAGGGAATCATTTGCAGGTGAATGAACGAGGGCGTCCTGATTCTTGTGCGGTAGGAAGAGGTGTTCCCGTCACTGATCAGGTAGTAACCGTTCATGCCCTTGGTAGCCTCAATAGGTATACAAGCCTCGCCCGCAGGGATCACCGGCCCCCAACTGACGTTGGTAAAATGCTGAATAAGCGTTTCGATATCCTGCATGGTCCGTTCTTTGGGCGGCGGCGTTGTCAGTTTGTGGTCTGCCTTGTAGGGACCCTCGGGCATATTGTCCATACATTGTTGAATGATGCGCAGACTCTGGCGTATTTCTTCAGCCCTCATCACTACCCGGTCGTAAATGTCGCCATTGACACCGGTAGGTACTTCAAAGTCGAACTTGTCGTATCCCGAATAGGGTCGTTTCTTGCGAATATCCCAATCCGAGCCGGTTGCACGCAACATGGGTCCGGTAATTGACCAGTCCATAGCATCGGCCGTAGTAAACGCGCTGATTCCACGGGTACGCTGTTTAACGACGGCGTTTTGCATGATAATTTTTTCGTACTCGTCCATCCGGCCGGGCATATAGGCCAGAAAATCACGCACCAGTTCCTGCCAACCTATAGGCAGGTCGTGGGCTACACCGCCGATACGGAACCAGCTTGGGTGCTGCCTGCCACCGGTGATCGCCTCGATAATCTTGTAGAGTTTTTCGCGGTCGTTGAACAGGTATATAGTCGGCGACATCAAACCGAGGTCCTGGGAGACCGTGCCGTAAAATAGCAAGTGGCTTAATATACGGGACATTTCGGACAGCATGACACGGATCACTTCGACCCGCTCGGGCACTACTATTCCCGCCAGTTTCTCTACACTGAGCACATAAGGCAGGTTATTCATTACACCCGCGACATAGTCGATGCGGTCGGTGTAAGGGATGAAACTGTGCCAGGACTGGCGCTCTCCGATTTTCTCTACGCCCCTGTGGTGATACCCGATTTCAGGAATCGCCTCTACGATTTCCTCGCCATCCAGCTTGAGAATAATCCTGAACGCGCCGTGAGCACTCGGATGATTGGGGCCCAGATTAAGGTACATGTAGTCTGTATCCCGATCTGAATCCCCCGCGATACCCAGTGCTTCCGGATCGATTCGCAGGGCTTCCTGTTCCCTGGCGACTCTTTCCTGGGTAAGAACATAATCCTCCATGTCGGTCGCGCGCGTGGGGTGCTCTTTCCTCAGCGGGTGGCCCTGCCAGTGCGACGGGCACAAAATGCGAGTCAGGTTGGGGTGTCCTTCAAAATCAATGCCAAACATGTCATAGGCTTCGCGCTCATACCAGTTGGCGGCCGGCCACAGATCTGAGATGGTATTTATCTTCAGGTCGGAGTCTTGCAGGGGAACCTTGATCCGAATATCTTCGTTTCGCTCTGGAGAGATCAGGTGGTAAACCGTGGTAAATTCACTGGCCGGTTGACCGGCGCGGTTCTGGCGCTGTCTCTCGTCGATCCCGGTCAGGTCGTACAACATGCTATAGGGGTTATCTATTTCGCTCTTCAGGTGTCCCAACACCTGGTGAGCATCATCCCGCGACACCCACAGGGTCGGAATCTCATCGGCAGTGGGTTGCACCGTAAACGAAGCGTCGCCAAAACGCTCAAACAATCCGCCAACAGTGGTATTTTCCTTTGCCAATTCGTTAACCGAATTGTCTTGTGAGGTCTTCGATGCTGCTTCAGTATTCATTCGATTAACCGCTAAACCTGGTCGGGAGATCTTAGTTCAGTAATGCTCAGGCGCTTTTCACGCAGTTTTTCCCGCTGTGAGACACGCGGTATTTTCTGAACGCCCTCTGGCCCGACAATCCAACTATAGGAACGCCTTTCATCTTCCACGGCATCCTGAAGCAGATTGAGCGCCTGCAAAAACGCCATCGGTGACGGTGGGCAGCCCTGAACGTAAACGTCCACGGGAAGAAACTTGTCCACACCCTGCACCACGGAATACACATCATACAAGCCACCAGAGTTGGCGCAGGAGCCCATGCAGATAACCCAGCGAGGCTCGAGCATCTGGTCGTATAGCCGCTGTACAACCGGCGCCATCTTGTTAAAAACAGTGCCCGCAATCATGATGAAGTCGGCCTGCCTGGGTGTTGCTCGAATCACCTCGGCACCAAAGCGAGCCATGTCATAGACACCGGTAATGGCTGTCATTGCCTCTACATAGCAGCAGGAAATACCAAAGTTAAAAGGCCACAGCGATTTGGCTTGCCCCCAGGCAACCCATTCCTCAACCTTGCCCAGCACCACATTTTCGCTAACGCTCTTTATAAGGTCTTCATCGTGAATCGCTATTGAAGAATCTTCTCCGGGTTTGCTCAACGACCATGTCATGATAAAGCTCGCATTGTTCGGGTAATTGAAAGAAAAGCCTGTTACTTTTTATAACTGGACTGCTGCTGGATTTGTTTCGCAGTGCGCCAATCAAGAGCACCCAACCGCCACAGGTAGACCAGTGCCGCCACCAGAATACCGACAAAAATCAACACCTCTATGTATCCCGGCCAGCCCACCTCGCGAAATGCAATGGCATAGGAAAACAGGAACACCGCTTCCAGGTCGAAAATGACAAAGAAGATAGCAAACAGGAAGAACGGGATCGGTACCCTATAATGGGCGGATCCGTAGGAGACCACTCCGCACTCAAACGGCTCATTGGTGGCCTGGGTTCTCTTTTTCGAGCCACCAAGAAGCGCGGAGAGCCCGACCATCGCGCCGACCATGGCGATGACCGCAGCGATGTAAACCACCAGCGGCCATATTACCGGGGAGCCAACGGTTGCTTCCATAGTACATACTCCATTTGATCTGATTCTGGCCGTCTAATCCACGACCACCGGCACTCGGATAAGCCTGCTCTGGCGACCCCAAAAAATCGACGGTCTTTTTATCCTATACACCCCTTGAGGTCAACCGATATTTGCCGTCTGGGCAGTTCCCGCCAGCCTCTTAACTGATTCATTGATTGGGATCAGTAGCAAGGCGCAATTTCTCCACAGACGTCTGTTCCCGGGTGTTTGTTATCGACCGGGCACCGGCGCTATAATACACCATTGCGCGGCGAATATCCCCACATTCTCACGACCAACCGATTGTTGTAATAGAACGGTGGCCACACCCTAAAATAGAGTGATTTAGGTCGCTGTATCTTAGATGCTCTCGGCAGACACCGGTTGGTCGTGGTGTTCACCCAGACCCAGGAAACTCGCAAGAGCCGGCAACAGCACCAGGGCCCCCACCATGTTCCAGAAAAACATAAAGGTGAGCAACAACCCCATGTCCGCCTGAAACTTGATAGGGGAGTAAATCCAGGTTGCGACACCGGCAGCTAAGGCCAGACCTGTAAATGCGACTGCCGTGCCACTGGCCTTGAGCGCTTCAAAATAGGCCTGTTGCAACGAGCAATCCTGGCGAAGATAGTGCTGCAGAGCATTATAGATATAGATGCCGTAGTCCACGCCTATTCCCACACCCAAGGCTATCACCGGCAGGGTCGCCACCTTCACACCTATACCCAGCAGGGTCATTAATGCTTGCCCCAGCACCGATGTCAGCATCAGGGGCAGGATGATACAAGCCGTTACTCGTAGAGATCTGAAGGTCAACAGACACAGAATAATGACCACCCCATAGACCCACGCCAACATCTGGTATTGCGCATCGCTAATGACAATATTGGTGGCCGCCTCCACACCTGCATTGCCTGCGGCCAGCAGGTAGCTGATCTGATCGTTATTGTGCGTGGCGGCAAAACCTTCCACTGCGCCAGTCACACGGGTTAATGTGTCGGCCTTGTGATCCTCGAGAAACAGAATAACCGGCACCATGGAGCAGTCGGTGTTGATCAGGCTACCCGGCACACGGCTAAGGGAATTATTCAGGATATAGCGATTGCGGCTGACGGTATGCCACTTTGGGCTGCCCTCGTTCATCCCCATAATAACCAACTTCGACACATCTACCAGAGACAGGACCGACTGTACGCCAGGCACCTGTGCCATGACCCCCTGAAAATAGTCAATTGATGAGATGACCTCAAACCGGCCGCACTGCTGACTGGGTGTTTGGACCATCACCACAAACACATCGGTACTGGTAGAGTAATTGTTACTGAGGAAGGCATTATCCAGGTTATAGCGCGCATCCGGGCGCAGTTCGGGAGCACCGGCGTCGAGGTCACCAATTTCCTGTTGCTGCCCCAGTATTACACCTGCCACCGCCAGGACCAGGCTGACGCCGATAATTAGCCGCGCCCTACCCGGCACCGCATTGTGTGAGACCACCAGCCAGTGATAAAAACCACTGCTGCTCTTGCGGTCGCGATAGCGATGACAACGGGCGCTTATTCCCAGGTAGGACAATACTATCGGTAGCAACACCAGGTTGGTGAGAACCAGAATCGCTATGCCGCTGCTTGCAACCCAGGCCAGCTCCTTGATAACGGGTATGTCGATGACACTGAGGGTAAAGAATCCCACGCCGTCACTCACCAGCGCAATAAACCCCGGCTTACTGAGCCGAACAAAGGACAGCCATGCCGCATCGCGCTTGTTCTTGCCGCCGTGGACGTTGTAGCCAAAGCGATTAATAATCTGAACTGAGTGAGAAATTCCCACCGCAAAAATGAGAAACGGCACCAGCATACTGTAGGGGTCAATACCCATACCCAGGGTTTGTAGCATCCCCAATTGCCACACTACCGCTATTGTCGAGCATACCAGGGGGGCCAATGTACACCAATAACAGCGACTATAGGCAAACAGCATCACCGCCGTAATCAAAAAGGCAATCCCAAAGAATGCGCCGACCAGAACTGCTCCGTCAATCAGGTCGCCCACCAGTTTGGCAAAGCCTGTGATGCGAATCGTGATCGTGTCACTCTGGTATTTTTCGCGCACCAGTCTCTCAAGGTCTGCCGATAACTGCTGGTAGTCCAGTTTTTCGCCCGTCTCCGGATCCACCTCCACCAGAGGCGCCAGTACAACGGAGGATTTGAAGTTATTGGCGACTAATCGACCAATCTGGCCAGATTTGAGGGTGTTGGCGCGTAGTGCCTCCAGGCTTTGTGGGTCGCCATTGTAGCCGTCGGGAATAACCGAACCGCCCACGAATCCCTCTTCGGTCACCTCCTGCCAGCGTACATTTGGTGTCCAAAGGGACTGTAGCCCCGAGCGATCGACGCCTCTCACATAGAATATTTCGTCGGTGATCTGGCGCAGAAGCTCCTGGTACGGCTCGGAGAAAATATCGCCTTCGGTCGTCTGCACTGTCACCCGAATTGAATTGGCCAGGCCGGAAAGGTCGGCCTTATTGGCCAGGAAGTTAACGATATAGGGGTGAGAGGTAGGTACCATTTTCTCAAAGCTGGCATCGGGCTTGAGCTGTGCCGACTGGAAACCAAAAAACAGGGTGAGGACAAGAAATACAAACAGTAGCAGCGGCCGTTGAGCAAAGATCAGATCGGCAACCGCCGGGCGAAACCTTCCATCCTCCGCCTCCAGCAATGCATGTCTATCTGCGTTCACTGTTCGCCCTCATCCAATAACTCAAGCCCTGCCAGGCCAACGGCGATACTATCGTGCAAACTTTCTCCCGCTACCGCTGACAGGGAGTTGCGCTCGGCTGTTACCCTGCCCTGAAATTCGCGACCATGGTCGCCGCTGGTTACAAGGGCCCCTGTGGCACCGACCAGAGCAATGCTGCCATCGGCCAGTCGAGCACCACCGTACAGGCTAAGCCGGGGGTTGTCTCTTATGGCAACGGGCTGCCAGGAATCTCCACCATCTGTGCTAAGTAATATGTTGCCCCGCAGACCAAAACCCAGCACCGCCTGGTCCTGGGTAACCACCAGCCCAAACAGGCTACCATCGTAATTTGAATCCAGTCGGTCCCAGATAACGCCCTCGTTCAGCGAGCGATAGAGTAAGCCAGCCTCGCCACTAAGAAACAAAACCCCTTCTTCGGTCTCCGCAATGCTGTAGTAATGATACCGGTACGGATTGTCAATGCCGGCAATACTCAACTCCCAGCTGTCGCCACCATTCCCGGTCCGATAGAGCATACCGTAGGCACCCACCGCGATACCCTGATGCTCGTTTCGGAACCAGATGTCCAGAAAGGGGTCAGCTGGCCCGGTGAGCACAGCATCTTCGGCATCCTCTATGGCATAATGGGCATCTTCAAGCGCTAATTCCATATTCGCTGCGGCTGCATCTGCAGTGCCAGCTACTGCCACTTCCAGGGCCGCTTTATG
Source organism: Halieaceae bacterium (assembly GCA_018657645.1). Classification (GTDB taxonomy): domain Bacteria; phylum Pseudomonadota; class Gammaproteobacteria; order Pseudomonadales; family Halieaceae; genus JBALVT01. The sequence goes on from JABHWT010000391.1 coordinate 15,264, forward strand.
CTGCCGCGTATAATCCAGCCATTGTTGATTGGCCTGGTTGCCGTCAAACTGTAGCGACCAATTAAAACCGGCATCGTCGCTGTGAAGAATGACGCCACCGTGTCCCACCGCCCATGCTTTTCCGGAGGGCAAACAGTAAACAGCCGTTAGCGTCTGACTGACGGGCATCTCAGCCTGTACCCAGCTCTCGCCCATATCATCGGAGTATATTGCTAGCCCCCGCTCTCCAACAGCGACCAGGCGCGAGCCGCACCGGGCCAGATCCAAAAGAGGCATGGCCGGCGCGTCCGCCACGGGCAAGGCAGGCATAAACGTATAATCCGCCGCCCAAATCCCCGGCGCCAGCAACAGCGCGCACAAAAAACCCAGTCCAGATCTCACTATCAAAGTGCCGGTCTAGCGCCGACCGGCACGACGTAGCGCGGAGGGTGTAAAATCCTCGAATTTACCCAGGTAGTCGAAATCGTAGGGATAGCCTCTTTCCTCGTTGTCCAGCCCCAGTACAAGGTAGCGACCGGAGTTTAAGTCGTGCAGTGCCTCTGCAGACAACCAGGGAACTGATACCTGATAGTGCATGACCATGTGCCCCTCTTTCAACTTCCAAAGCTCTCCCCTGCCATCGTAGTGATCGACCACTGCTATCTGCCAGGTATCCTCATCCACGTAGAAAGTGCGCTGTGCGTATATATGGCGCGCTCCCTGCTTCAGTTTTGCCTGCACCACCCAGACCCTGTGCAACTCGTAGCGCAAATACTCAGGGTTCATATGTCCCGCGGTAATGATGTCCTTGTATTTGAGATCACCACGTCGCAACTGGTAAGCATTATAGGGAATGTAAAGTTCCTTTTTACCCACTAGTTTCCAGTCGTAACGATCGGGAGCGCCATTGTAAAGATCCAGGTCATCGGCAGTGCGCAACCCATCCGATGCGGTGCCGGGTCCATCGTAGGCTATATTAGGTGCACGCCGAACCCGCCGCTGGCCGGCGTTGTATATCCAGGCGGATCGCGGCTCTGCAATCTGGTCTATGTTCTCGTGCACCAGTAATACGTCGCCCTCCAGGCGTGCGGGCGCCAGAATTTTCTGCTGAAAAACCATTAGCCGGTTCGGATAGGGATTGCCCGGAACCCGGTTGGCAAACATCGCCTGCTCTTCGAATAACACCGGTGCGAAGTTGCCATTGGCTTGTACAGGGGCCTGAATATATCGCCGTTTAAGGCCAAGCCCGGTTCTATAGCGCGTAATATGATTCCATATCACCTCCAGTCCATTGTTTGGAATGGGGTAGGGCACTGCGGCCCTGAAATCCACTATTCCATTGCCCCCTTCAACCAGATCTGTGCGGGTCGCAAATTCTTTTATCAATTTGTATTCAGAATCCGGCAGGCGTGCACTACGCCGGGTGGGGTACACGGGCATTTTGTAGGACGCGGGATAACGCTTGAACATTGCCAGCTGTCCGGCAGACAGATTATCGGCGTGCTGTTCCAGATTCTCGGCGGTGATAGTAAATTCAACCTGATCGGAGGCGAACGGGTCAACCAGACGTTGTCCTACCTCGTAGCCGGCGGGGAATTCGCTCACACCTCCGGCCCATGCCGGGATCGTGCCAGCTTCATTTGCCGAGCGCTCTGCCCCAACCGGAGTCAGTTTATCGCCACCCAACGTTGCGGCCTGTTCCGGACTGGTCTTGGCGCAAACACCGACCATACCAAAACCAACGAGCAGACCCAGCATTAAGCTCAGTAATTTTCTGGACATAATTATACTCCCGAAAGTCATGTGCATCAGAACGCCACCGAGAAGCTAAGAGACACAAAATCCCGGTCTTGCTGATCGTTATAATCGGCGCCAAAAAATGTTGTATAGGACAAGTCGGCACGATAAATGTTGAGGTAGTCTGCCCGCAGCCCCAGGCTGAGCGCCTTGCGGTCCTCCATAAAATTGGGCGCCGGAGACGTACCGCTCACATCGTGTGACCAGGCAATGTTGGGCGTGAGGTTGATGCCGGCTATCACGTCGGAGTAATCCAGCCCCGCCCGCATTCTATAACCCCAGGAAAAATCGTCGATGAAGCCATCCCGATTACAGTAGTCGCTGTTGGAGTTGGGCCTGAAGTCAGCCACTATTTCCAGCGTGGGGTGCGAATTACAGGCAATCTCCACTCCTGGAAAAACCTCACTGATAAAGGGTTCAAAACTGCCCACGCCATAACTGGAGGAGCGGCCGTAGTTTTGGTCCGAGTCCATGTCGCCCAACCAGGTAGCGCCAACCTCTACCGCAAATGACAGCCTACTGGCGCCCAGGACCTGCTCGAAAAATTTGATAAATGTGGTTTGAAGCTGGGTATAGGTGACATCATCGTAACCCGCCACGATGCCGCCCTCTCCCGCGGCAATCGAGCGATCCGTCACCGTCGACCACTCGGCCCAACTTCCCAGCGCTGCGCCGTGCAGCAGGCTTGTCTGGTTGATCGCTAGCGGGAAATCGGACCTATAGCTCAACTCGCCAGACCAGGCCCAACTGCCAAGGTTGGTCGCAAAAGTCAGGCCGTACAATTCAATGTCCTCTGGGAACTCAAGAATGTACTGGGGGTTTGCTCCGAACAGAAAAGGCAGACCAAAATTATCGGTTGGGTTGACGCCACTGAATATAGGGGTGCGGCTATGATAATTCATGTAGTACAAACCAAACTCGGTGGCATTCCAGGACTCGACGAAATAGCGCGCAGCGATACCCCACTGCCCCGAATCCGATGCTTCGTTATCCCGCGCCCTGGGAATAATATAGGGTGGATCCTGCTCTATTTGCGCCAAATCACTTTGTCCACCGGAGGCCGTCAGGTAGTTGCATCCGCCACCGTAGGGATCCGAAGAATTCCAGTAGGTTCCACACTCATCCAGAATCGTTCGCTGCCATTGGTACTGGTAAAACGCTTCTATGCTGAGGTCATAGGTCAACCCCACATTGGCGTAGACCATGCCAACCGGCAACAAGGCCTCTTTGATCTCGGCCCCCGGCTTGCGTAGTGCGCTGACATCAAACGGGTTTATCACGTTGATGCCATTCTGAATAAACGTACTCTCTCCCCAGCTCAATACCATGTTGCCCGCGCGCAGCTCTACAGGCTTATCGGCGACGGAAAAACTGGCATAGGCATAGTAGTCCAGAAACTCAAAACCCGACTCCTGTGCCAGATCTTCAAAGCCCGACATTTTCAGTTCCGCATCGGCCGTGTAGCCATTGGCCGCGTGACCATGATTGACCTTCCCATTGGCCAGTTCATAGTCATACCAGTACTTGACCCGGGTAAAAAAACCATAGTTCCCCGCATTAAGGTCCAGGTCGTGCACACCTTTGAACAGCGCAGAGAACATGTCGCCCTTGTCGTAATTCAAATTGCCATCGTCGGTAACACCGCCGGCGGCCCGACCTTTTCCCAGCGTGTTGCCGGGACTGATTACGCGATTGGAAGCATCCTCCGTCCGCCAACTGGCTCCTACCGAAAAGGTTGAGGTGAATGTGCCCTCTATATCTCCCCAATTAAATTTGATCGCGTATGCCGGTCCGGCCAACAGTAGTAACGCAAATGCAATGCCGGTGGCGATGAGTGTTTTCGAATAATTAGCTGCCATGATCCGTGCTCCAAGTATTCACCTCATACATTCAATTTTATATCGGCAAATATCTAATCACGTTGTTGCACATCAACAAAAAGCAAGGGCTCTATTGTTGTAAATCAACAAAAGGTGATTACTAGGGATTCACCTTGGATAAGGCGATGAGAAGCAGTTGTCGATACAGTTTTTCCTTTATTGTTTCCGGCTTGTCGTAACCCATTCGCTCGAGGTGCGGCCGATAGTGCTCGACCGTTTTTGCATCGATTATGCTGGCTCCCGCCAGTTCCGCCATTGCGGCGGGCTTTACGTGGCTCTTTAGCCAGGAAAGCGCCACCAGTAACATCTCCTCGACATAAGTAAAATCACTACCCAGGGGAAATTCTGACAATTGCCCCTGGGCATGATGCGTCCGGAAGATCGACTGTAATCGCTGCGGTGTATTGTCGATATATTTCGCCGGGATTTCGTAGTCGGTGGGTAGTTTGCCAACCGATTTAGCCTTGTCCATCAACTCACTCTGAAAGCGCGAATCACAGATGTTGAGCATAGCGGCAATGATCTCCGCATCAGTCTTGCTGCGCAGGTCGGCAACGCCATACTCTGTCACCACGATATCGCGCAAGTGCCTTGGAATGGTGGTATGGCCATAATTCCACAGAATATTCGAACTGGCGTGACCGTCCTTTTCCCGGGTTGCCCTGACCAGGAGAATGGAGCGAGCGTCCTCCAGTTCATGAGCCTGTGCAACAAAATTATACTGACCACCCACTCCACTCAGAACGCGACCATCGTCCAGTTGGTCTGCGATCCCGGCTCCCATCAGGGTCACGGAAAAGGCCGTATTGATGAAGCGCGCATGCAAGCGGTGGTCTCGCTTGAGCTGTTCATCCCCGAGCAGCGAATTCACAAAGCTGATGTGGGTCATGTCGATGAGGGATTGTTCGTCGGGCGTCAGTTGGCGCAGGCCGTCGTAAAACGCGTTGGGCCCCAGGAAAAAGCCACCGTGCATGCAAATTTTGCGACCGTCCCGCTCCGCTACCTGCCGCTTTATGACCCCGGCCTTGAACAATCGAAAAAGGCCATAGGTAAACATTTCGCTACACCCGTACAAGCCCTGCTCGAACGCTGCCGGCTCACCGGCTTCCACCAGAACAGGAAATCGATCCACGTCGAGCTGGCAGTCGTCCAGTAATTGCCTGTAGCTCTCATTATCCTGATGCCGAAGCAGGATGGCGCTGGCTACCGCATCCCCCAGTGCACCAATGCCAATTTGCAGGGTGCCTCCGTCTCTGATTAGTGCACTGGCACCAAGACCAATAAAATGCTCCGCCATGCCTACCGGCATATTGGGCGTGTTGATCAAGCGGCTGGTATAGGTCGGATCATCAATGACAATGTCGAACATACCCTCTGGCGCAATGGCCGTATTTTCCATAAAGGGCATATCGGGGTGAATCTGCCCGACTAGCAGAATAGTTTCTCCTGCGGCTTTTCGACGCCGGAGGGCAGGCAGGGCATCCAGTGTAATTTCGGGATTACAGCTAAGACTCAGTTGCTCCAGGCCATTGTGGTCGCGCCTGGCCACGGCCTGGGCAATTACGTTAACCCCCCTATTAATCATATCCCTGGCGGCGTGCGTATAATTGCTATTGATATAGTTCTGCTGGGTATACGCATTACTGAGTTCACTGGCGGGCTGCACAAAAAATTCATGTACGTCTATATTGGCCGGCAAGCTCTCTTTGCGTGCTGCCTTTAAATAGTCCAGCTCCTCGTAATCGGCATACACGCGCTCGACAAAGGGCTGCAAAAAGCGTTGCTGTAAATCCCCGGAGGCCTGGGGTCGGGTGAGCGACAGCGCCGTGAGTATGGTCAACGAGATGGTTGAATCATCGGTGGCCTTGCGATAAAGCGCATTAACCAGCGGGTTGGGTTTGCCAAGCCCCAGGGGCAGGCCTAGTACAATTCTACCGTTGGTCTGCTCAATAATTGAATCGGCGGCTTCATCGACTATGGCATATCGCATGGGCATTTCCATTAAGTGTCCCCGATAGCCTCCAATGTAATCCCTTTATACCGCCAGCGGCATGATGCGCATCAATAAATGAAGTCTCTTTCGAACCAGGACGGGTTAGAACGCGGCAACACCGCCGTCCTTGCGCATTTCAGTGGCCCCTACATAGGACTTATTTTCATGGTCCACACCTATGGCCTGGTACCCACCAAACATCACACCGTCATCGACGATTTTCACCCGGTGTCCCATCTCTGTTAATCGCTCGACGGTCTCGGTGGGGACGCCTGGTTCGAGGTATAGCGTGCCCAGGGGATTCGATTCGACACCCGTGCTCTGCCGTCCGCCAACGTGCATAAAGCGAGCCGCGTCACCGGCGTGTTGAATATTCATGCCAAAATCAATCATATTGACCAGAATTTGCACATGCCCCTGGGGCTGCATACTGCCACCCATTAATCCAAAGCTCATCTGAGGTTGGCCGTCCTTCATTAGAAAGGCGGGAATGATGGTGTGAAAGGGGCGCTTTCCCGCGGCGTAGACGTTGGGATGACCTGGCTCCAGGGAAAATAACTCGCCCCGGTCTTGCAGCATAAAGCCCAAACCATCCGGCACCAGACCGCTACCCATGCCCCGGTAATTGGACTGAATCAGAGATACCATCATGCCATCTTTGTCGGCAACGGTTAGATAGGTCGTATCTCCCTCGCCCTCCAGTTGAGGTTCACCTGGACCAAACTCAGCCGAGGCATGCTGTGAATCAATGAGGGCAAAGCGCTCCCTTCCATAGGCGTCTGACAGAAATGCCGCCGCCGGTATATTCGCATACTCCGGATCGGCGTAGTACTTTGCGACATCCTCAAAGGCCAGCCGTTTGGCCTCGGTCATATAGTGAAAGACTTCTGCGGATGCCCTGGGCCACTGGGATAAATCAACATTCTTCAGAATACTGAGCATTTGCAGCGCGGCAAAGCCCTGGCCGTTCGGGGGCAGTTCGTATAAATCGTAGCCGCGATAATTCACGCTGCCCGGCTCCACCCAATTGCCCCTGTGGGCCGCCAGATCATCAAACACCAGGTCGGCACCAATGCGCTGAAAATAGCTGGCCATGGTCTGCGCCAATTGCCCCTGGTAAAAGGCTTCTCGCCCCTGTTGTCCCAGAACGTCAAGCGTGCGAGCCAGATCCGGGTTGCGAAAAATCTCTCCCGCTTCGGGTGCACGGCCCTCCGGAAAGTAGGTGGCGCGGGCATTATCAAACTCCTCGATCATTCCTTCGACCGCTTCGAAGCGGGCAAGATTGCCAGCCAGATAAGATGCGATGACCGGTGGGATGGGAAAGCCCTCGCGCGCATAGTTGCTCGCTGGCGCCAACACCTCCGACATAGGAATACGCCCAAACCGCTGGTGAATGGCAAACCAACCATCTACCGTGCCGGGCACGGTGACTGGCAGCGAGCCGTGGGATGGTATGCCCTGCAGCTCTTCGGGAACCTTGCCGCCTTGCTTCAGATGAGCGATCTGGGCCTGTAACTGCTCCAGGCTTCGCCCCCGAGGCGAGCGCCCGGAGCCATTGTATCCGTACAATTTCGCCGTCTTGGGGTCCCAGATTAGGGCAAATAGGTCGCCCCCGATGCCATTCCCAGTGGGCTCCATCAAACCCAGAGCAGCATTAGCGGCAATCGCGGCATCCACTGCACTTCCACCGCCCTTGAGAATATCTACGGCGATTTGGGAGGCCAGTGGATGGGCTGTGGCTGCCATCCCATTGCGGGCGTAAACCGGACTGCGGGAGTAGTCGGCACCCACCGGGCGGCCGCCACCACCGAGCACAAGATCACCTGGGTCATTATTCTGGGGGGTGGTGCTGCATGCAGTCAGTAGTGTTGCCATCATTGCACAACCGTAAAAATTGAGAAATTGAAAGCGCATTTGCCGCCTCGCACCTTGTATGAGTTTAGGGCACCTCTGAATAATGTCAGAGCATATCACCGATCAATTCGACGACTTTTAGAACTTCTTCCTCGTCGAGTACTCCGTCCTTAAAGAATACGACTCTTCCCTTGGAGTCCACTACGGTTATCGCACTGCCTTTCGGCTTCAAGCCCCAGGCCTTAAGCGTTTCGCCATCCTCATCCGCAACAATGACAGATTTGGGGAATTTCTTTTTATTTTTTTTCAGCTCGCCAGCGACCAGACCACCGGTTCCCCACATCGCGTCATCGATATTAACGATTGTTGCCACCTGGAATTTTTCAGATGGAAACATGGCTGCCTTGATCGCATCTATCAGTGGTTTGTTCAGCGCGTTCACGCCTTTGCGAGCAGCCTGGTGCTGGATAAGGCCCACCCGGCCTACCAGATTGGCTATACTCCACGTCCTGTATTGGAAGTCATCCCCATGGGGGATGATCTCACCGCCTTTTTGGATAGCCACTGTAGCTGGCGCTTCACCCACATTGATGCTGGCAGCCAGTGTAGAAATAGCCACAAATATAGCTGCCAGAAAGCAGGCCAAGCTCTTCACATTTAGCATTTTTCCTATGACCCCATAAGCAAATGGAGTTCGTATTAAACATAACTATGGCCAGGACGGCAAGGCGGGCGCCAATGGCTCCTGTTCAAGTACAGATACGACTACAGAATGATACGAAGGAGCATCGAAAACGCTATCCTCTGAGCAGGGCCCACTAGCTGGGCGGCCCCAACGGTCGGAACCCCACTCCCTTTAGTAGGCCCTCCTCAGAGGATAGCTACATCGTCGCACTCTTTTTGGCAGCTCACACTCAAGCGCCATTTGGCACAGGTGCTGTATAGAAAGAACTTGGATTCATCCGGGATAGATGGCATGGTTTCGCAGTCGACGGGCACTACCGGTATTTTAGCGACAACAATAGGGAGTCAATATGAGCAATCTGGATGTTATCAATGCGTTCCTTGAGGCGATTAATGCCAATGACAAGGATCGCATCATGAGCTTCTTCACAGAGGACTCAGTTTTTGACAATGTGCCAATGGGTCCGGTGACCGGCCTGGCTGCCATATGGGAGGTGCTGGCCATGGTGCACGATATCGCCACCGGCGTGGACTGGAAAATCCACCGACTGGAACAAGGCCCCAGCGGGACTGTGTACAGCGAGCGCACAGACCGCTATGAAATCAACGGTCAGTGGGCCGAGTTTCGCTGCGCCGGCATCCACGAGATTGATGCCAATGGAAAAATTGTGCTGTGGCGTGACTACTTCGACAAGGAGCAGGGCCTGGCGACCATGCCCCGGTAGCTACAAGCTGACTACGGCTATAATGGAGAAACAGCGACTATGAACGAAATAATACCCCAGGCAAGTATTTCCGAAGTCACCATGTCGTGGCTATTGGTAACGGCTGCGGCTGCAGTGCTTTTTTCATTGTTTGAGGCATGGCTGGCCACGCTTATCATCTATGTGAAAGTTGCTGCCCTTAAAAAACTGTTTCCCTCGCCACATAATTTGATCAAGTCGCATGTGGATTATCTCCTGATGGCGGCTCTGCTTGGGACAGTGTATTTCTCCTGCCTGCACCTGGGGATAGCATTGCCCAAGTACATTATCGTCATCCTCTGCATTGGCGCTATATACAACCCTTTCGGGTTTATTCTGAAAGCGATGAATCCGGGGGCTGGATCTGTAGATTCTGTGCTCGGTAAAATTGCTCTGTGCGTTGGTTTTCTGCCAGCGACTATCGGTTTTGGGTATTCGATGATTGCCATTTTGGGGCGGCTTGTTTAGGGAACACTAGGGCATTGCCAGGCGTAAATAAAAAACCCCGGCCAGCGTAGCTGCAGAGGTAAAGTCCAGCAGCTCAGATAGCTGCAGGATTTCTTGTCGGAGCGGGTCTTCATCCTTAGTGCTTGGGGGATTTCATTGGTACTGCTG
>JABHWT010000448.1 GCA_018657645.1 Halieaceae bacterium
ATTGCGGCGAACACGGAAGACCCCGAAGGGGGGATCATTCGTCGCTTGCCTGATGGCCAACCCGACGGTGTTCTGGAGGAAACAGCAATGTGGCTCGTGTTCAAGGCTTTTCCCCAGCCCACGGCCGAGCAGCACCTGGCCCTCTTGCAGCCAGCTCAGGCTTACTACGCCAGCTACGGGATCACGACGGTGCAGGATGGCGCTACCGGCAGTAATGAGATCGAGATACTGCAGCGAGCCGCAAGAGAGAGCAAACTGTATCTGGATGTTGTCGCATACTCGCATATCCAGGCGCCGGGGGCGAGTTTTGATGAGGTTCCATTTTCGGCCGACTACGATGGAAATTTTCGAGTGGGCGGCGTCAAGTTGATACTGGACGGTTCGCCGCAAGGCAAAACGGCCTGGCTGACGCAACCCTATCTGCATCCGCCCCATGGGCAGGACGAGGCTTATACAGGCTATCCGACACTGTCCGATGCAAAGGTGTTCGACTATGTGGGAGGCGCCTACCAACGCAACATGCCGGTTCTTGCCCATGTCAACGGGGACGCCGCGGCCGATCAGTTGATTAGAGCGGTGCGAGCAGGAACAGCGGCTCATGGCAACGGCGATCGTCGGACCGTGGCTATTCATGCACAGGCTGTGCGCGAAGATCAACAGGATGCCATGAAGGAGCTGGGCATAGTGCCCTCCTATTTTTCCTCCCATACCTTTTATTGGGGAGACTGGCATAGGGATTCGGTTTTCGGAGTTGAGCGGGCCTCCCGGATCAGCCCATTGAAAACCACGGTGGACCGGAACATGCCTTTCACTACCCACAACGACACGCCCATTGTACCGCCGGATATGATGCGCCTGCTCTGGGCCAGTGTGAACCGTATCACCCGCAGCGGCCAGGTTCTGGGCGAGGCACAGCGTATCTCCCCGATTGAGGCGTTGAAATCTATAACGATCAATGCTGCTTATCAATATTTTGAAGAGCACCGCAAGGGTTCCATTGAAGTGGGAAAAATAGCAGACCTGACGATACTCGACGCAAATCCACTGACCGTGGAGCCTGAGGCAATCAAGGACATCAAGGTGCTCGAAACTATCAAGGATGGTCGTACGGTGTTCAGTCGCGCAGAGGATACGACTCGTTGACGGAGTAGCCCAGCTAGTCCGTACTGCTGTTGTGGGGGGTCGTGATTGATGAAGGTTCTGTATAATGCAAATGTACTTGTGCCGCCGCTGTCTGGCGTTGGTATATACACGCAGCGCCTGGGAGAGGCAATGTCCCAGCTCAGCGGTGTGGACTCAGTACAGTACTTTCTCAACGAGAGATGTGGTGATCTCGATGAATTACTCGCTCTGTCGGAGATTGAACACAAGCGGGAACCTGTAGTCGGTCAGCCGCCGTCAATTCCCTGGCATAAGAAAATTCTGCATGCATTATTGTTGAGATACTCACTGCGCGAAATCAAACATATCGTTTGTCATTATATACCGGTGCTCGATAGAGCATGGACAGTCTCGCGAAACTGGATTGAGGATTTAAGGCGAAGGAGGCGGGTCGGGAGCTATGTATACCATGAAACGAACTTTGTGCTGGAGGCGCATAAGGGACCGAAAGTTGTCACTGTCCATGATCTCAGTGTCATTCGGTATCCGCAGTTTCACCCGGAAAAACGGGTTAAATTTATGAACGAATGGATGGACAAATCCATTCAGCGGGCAGATCAGATAATTACTGTTTCGGAGTACATTAAGAGGGAAGTGATAGAGCATTTTGGCTTAGAGGATTCAAAAGTTACCGCCATAGCACATGCTGCCGATGAAAACTATCATCCCCGGAAGCTTGAGGAGTGCAGTGTAGTGCTCAAAAATTACGGTCTTGAGTACCGAGGCTTTCTATTGGTGGTAGGGTCAATGGAGCCGCGCAAAAACCTCAGTTTGTTGATGGATGCCTATACGGATTTGCCTTCTGATTTAAAGCAGAGGTATCCCATCGTCCATGTTGGCCCGCCAGGTTGGAACAACAGTGAAATCGTGGGGAAGACAGCTAAGTTGGAAGAGCTTGGTTGGTTTAGAAGTTTGGGTTATATCGACCAGGCTGAATTGCCAGTGATTTTCAGTGCTGCCGCAGGACTGGCTTTCCCCTCTATATACGAAGGGTTCGGATTGCCTCCACTGGAGGCAATGGCCTCGGGTATTCCGGTACTTGCGACCAATGCATCCTCGATCCCCGAGGTTGTGGGTAATTGCGGGATTCTTGTCGATCCAAACAGTCGAAAGGAATTAACGTCGGGGTTGGAAAAACTACTTGGCGGTGGCAGTGAAATCTCGGAAATGATAGAAGCCGGACTGCGCAGGTCCAGCAGCTATTCATGGCACAGGGCTGCGCAGGAGACTCTCGATGTTTACGCCAGGGCGCAAAATGGGTATTAGTCACCGTTCGGCGATGGTAAACCATTTCTGTATTGCAGATAACGTGAGCACACATCAAACCTATGCTGCTTAGAAAGGATCTAATGGATGTGTTCAACCTATTGCTGGGGCGATCCCCGGTATCTGAGAAAGTAATACAGAGAAATCTCAACAATAATCGATCAACCTCCACAGTGGTACAACGGGTACTGCAGTCCAGGGAGTTTAAATCCGATAAATGTAGGGTTCGCTTGCAATCAATACCTGTTACTGAACAGTTGGTGATTGATGCCTATCGTATTATGTTAGGTTACGAGTTAAAAAGCAGGGCGCGCATAGAGAGCATTATTACAGGCACTCAGTCCCAGTGGGAGCTGGTCAACGCACTGGCCGACTCTGCTCAGTACAAAGAGAAGGGAATCATAGAGTCTTTTGTTGGTACCAAGGCGTTTAATCAAATCCCAAAAACCATTTACCTGCATATTCCGAAAACCGCTGGAAAGGCCTTTGAGCAATTAGCCGATAGAAACTACGGGGAAAGGTCGGCGCTGTCCACCACGGGAAAATATCCCTGGGATGTCTGGCAGTCGGCCAGTCTCGTTGGCGGCCACTTTTTTTATTCCAGATATAATGAAATGACTACCGAAAGATTATTTTTGAGTATAGTGAGAGACCCGGTGGAGCGGGCTATTTCGAGGTTTAACTACTACAGGCATCAGGAAGCTGGTCAGGAGAGGAGAAAGTCTCGTAATTTTGACCACGATGACTTGAAAAAAACCATTAAAAACAGCGGTTTTCGCGATGAATTTGTAGACAATTATCAGTGTCGATATCTTTCGGGCGCAACCAATTTACGAGCTGTTAAAAAAGCATTTTCCCGGGATACTTTTATTGTGGGTCACTATGATGAGATAGGTCGATGGTTGGAGACCGTTGGTCAGCGACTGGGTTGGAGTGAACTGGAACTGCCGAAAGTAAATGTGGCCTCCAACCCGGATTACATGGCCGAATACCACAGCGACAATGAGCTTATAGCGCTACTCAAAAAGAGGAATAAGGAGGACTATAAGCTACTCACTTTTATACGCAAACACGGCGTTTACGAGAGCGCGGGCCCTGGTTTCCCGTATTCGAGCTTCAAGCTCTAATTGACAGACTCCTAGCTAGTGCCTATCCAGAAACTGCTGGGCTCAATGCGTAGGCTGTAAAGGTTAGCTGTTTTGGACACCTTTGAGCCCGCCAAGCGGAGGCCTGTTTTCAGGGGTTGGAGGCACATGGATGTGCCGGATGGCCGGCCCCCGAAAAGCCTTGCCGCGCA
>JABHWT010000286.1 GCA_018657645.1 Halieaceae bacterium
CCGATTTAATGCCGGCAATTACCTTCTTTTGTGTATCGCCCAAATCCAGAGTGAGGCGCAGGAGTTTGTCCGCACCCTCGATGTGTTCTGCCGCTACAATTTTGGCGATACGCAAGTCAATTTTGGAAAAATCATCGAACGAAATATAGTTTTCTGGCTCCAGGGTGTCCTGGGTTGCACTGTCGGGGGAGGCGGTGACTGAATTGGCCTGATGTTGCTTGCTGGCCTCGAGTAGAGCATCGACCTGGCTACTTTCAATGCGAGTAATCAGCGGCTTGAATTTACTGATTCTGTGGGCCAGAAGTGGTCCCTCCAGTGCAGTCCAGTCCAGTGAACAATTAAGGAAGGTTTCTGCCTTTTCTGCCATTGCGGGTAGTACCGGCTTCAAATAAGTGAGCAGAATCCGGAACAGATTTATACCAACGCTACAGACATCGTGTACCTCCTGCTCGCTGCCTTCCTGCTTTGCTATAACCCAGGGTTTTTTCTGGTCTATGTATTGGTTGGCTCTGTCGGCGAGGGTAATAATCTCGCGAATGGCCTTATTGAACTCGCGTCGCTCGTAGAGATCGGCAATAAGGGTTCCGCTTTCAATAAAGTCGTTTATCAGTTCTGGTTCGGCACACTCGTTGGTCAAGCGGTTGTCAAAGCCCTTGCGCAAGAATCCCGCGCAGCGACTGGCGATATTAACCACTTTACCAACGACATCAGAATTCACCCGTTGAACAAAATCATCCATGTTGAAATCGATGTCGTCCACCCCCGCGCTGAGCTTGGCCGCCATGTAGTAGCGGAGGTACTCGGCGTCGAGGTGTTCAAGATAGGCACTGGCATTAATAAATGTGCCGCGGCTTTTTGACATTTTTGTACCGTTCACTGTGAGGAAGCCATGGACAAAAATAGCCGTTGGAGTGCGTAGTCCTGCGGACTGTAACATCGCTGGCCAGAATAATCCGTGGAAGTTAATGATGTCCTTGCCGATAAAATGGTAGAGCTCTGCCTCCGACTCCGGGTGCCAATAATCGTCGAAGTTAACGTCTTCCCGTTCGCAGTATTTCTGGAAGCTGGCGAGGTAGCCAATGGGGGCATCGAGCCACACGTAAAAGTACTTGTTGGGAGCGCCGGGTATCTCAAAACCGAAATACGGAGCGTCGCGACTGATGTCCCATTCCTGCAACCCGGCGTCGGTCCACTCCCGCAATTTGTTGGCGATCTGTGGTTGCAAGGTCCCAGAGTCAATCCAGGTCTTCAGCATGGCCTGAAATTCGGGGAGTTTAAAAAAGTAATGTGTCGAATTTCTATCTACGGGCGTGGCGCCGGATATGGCGGATACGGCGTCGATTAACTCGGCGGGACTGTAAGTAGCTCCGCAAACCTCGCAGTTGTCCCCGTACTGATCAATTGCCTTGCAACGAGGACAGCCGCCCTTGATGAACCGGTCGGCCAGAAACAACTGCTTCTGTGGATCGTATGCCTGAGTGATCTCGCGGCTGGCAATATGGTCATTGGCAACCAATTCATTATAAATTCCTTCGCACCAGTAACGGTTTTCCTCAGAGTGCGTTGAATGATAATTGTCAAACCCGATAAGGAATCCGGCAGCATCGCGCTCGTGTTCCTGCTTGATGTTGGATATTTGTTGTTCGGGTGTTATACCAAGCTGTTCGGCAGTGAGCATGATAGCCGTGCCGTGGGCATCGTCGGCACAAACGTAAATGCACTTATTCCCGCGAGATTTTTGAAAACGAACCCAGATATCGGTCTGCACCATCTCCAGTATATGCCCCAGATGCAGCGAGCCGTTGGCATAGGGCAGAGCGCTGGTCACCAATATGTTGCGCGGCTCAGAGTTGACCATAGTCATCCGTTTCCGTTTGCTGTAAAAAAGGGCGCTACTATAGCTGTTTTGACCTGTATTTTCACCCACTGTGACTGCAATACGTTACAATAGCGGTCTGTCGCTTATGTCGCGGCCCTCGCTCTTTTCTTTTGGACACCCAGGACATTCATATCATGAAGGATATTAAGCACATCATCGCCATAGCATCGGGCAAGGGGGGCGTTGGAAAATCAACAACGGCAGTTAACCTGGCCCTGGCTCTACAGACACTCGGTGCAAAAGTAGGATTGCTGGATGCCGACATATACGGCCCAAGTCAGCGTCTGATGCTGGGCGTGGCGGCAGATTTAAAGCCCGAGCAACAAGACAATCAATATTTGCTGCCTGTGGAGGCCTACGGCCTTAAGACCATGTCTATGGCCTATCTGGTCGACGACAATACCCCGATGATATGGCGCGGCCCCATGGCCGGTGGTGCCCTGGCCCAGATGTTGGAACAGACATTGTGGGGAGAGCTGGATTACCTGATTATCGACATGCCCCCTGGTACCGGTGATATCCAGCTGACCCTATCCCAGAAGGCCAAGGTGTCGGGTGCAGTGATCGTAACGACGCCGCAGGATATAGCCCTGGTAGATGCACGTAAAGGGATTGAAATGTTCAACCAGGTCGACGTGCCTATTTTGGGAATAGTAGAAAACATGGCGCAACATATTTGCAGTCAGTGTGGGCACGTGGAGCATATTTTTGGCGAGGAGGGTGGTCGGGCAATGGCCCGGGATTACGATTTGCCGCTTCTGGGTAGCCTGCCACTGGCTCTGTCAATCCGCCAGCAGACCGATGCTGGAAAGCCGACAGTAATAGCCGAGCCCGATTCACCCGTGACGGCAATCTATTTAGAGGTAGCGACTGCCCTGCAATCCATCTGTGCCGGGCACGATGGTGGCGGCGTAAAGCAGTTTCCCAATATAACGTTTACAAATGATTGAATAGCGAGGTGTACCAGCGTGAGTATTAAGGCAGACCGATGGATTCGACGTATGGCGCGGGAGCATGGAATGATCGAACCCTTTGAGACAGATCAGGTCCGTGTCTCCGACGGTGAGCGTCTCATCTCCTATGGTACATCCAGCTATGGTTACGATGTGCGCTGCTCCAATGAATTCAAGGTGTTTACAAACATCAATTCGGCAACGGTAGACCCCAAGCATTTCGATGAGGGTAGCTTTGTCGATGTGGTGGGCGATACCTGCGTGATTCCCCCTAATTCATTCGCCTTGGCGCGCACGGTGGAGTACTTTCGAATTCCCCGCAACGTCCTTACCATCTGTTTGGGAAAATCGACCTATGCCCGCTGTGGCATTATCGTCAATGTGACTCCGCTGGAGCCGGAATGGGAGGGGCACGTCACTCTCGAGTTTTCAAATACAACAACCCTGCCCGCAAAAATCTACGCCAATGAAGGTGTCGCACAAATGCTGTTTTTTGAATCAGACGAAGTCTGTGAGGTGAGTTACAAGGACCGGGGTGGTAAGTATCAGGGACAGCGAGGCGTCACCCTGCCCAAGGCCTAGTGTCCCAGGGCAATACCGTCGATGTTGGCTTTGGTCAGAGTAGCCTCTACCGGTTTGCCGTCCTCCACGTGGACTGTCTTGACCATCATATAATCCCAGGCGGGAGCCAACCAGGTGTTCGAACTGCGTTCGCTGTCTTTGTGAACGCGTTCGAAATGTAGGGTCTGTACCGGCCCCAGTGGCGTATCAAGTAATTCCTCACCTATAAAAACCAGCTGATAGCTTTTGACCCGCTTGCCATCGGCCACAGTGATCACAATATCATCTTTTGGCGTTGGGTCATTCAGTAGCAACAGGCGCAGTTGCTCCTGCTGGCTCATTCGGTCCAGCGTGCCTTCGGTGTAAGGCAGGTCGTACCAGACATCTTTGTAAAGACTGCGTAATGTATCGGTACCCGGAGTGAAGTGCACTTCGCGCCGCCGGTTGAGCAAACCACTGCCCTGATAAACGTAGGACCCCGGTATAATTTGTGTCCCCGCAACTTCGAACACGCTTTTTTCCAGGAAACCGGCTACCAGTAGTTTGCCTCCATTGGTCAGGGTGTGAATGCCATCGGCGTTAATTTTTAATTCGCGCTGGAGGGTCAGCCTCAAACCTCGTGCGGTAGTGCGATACTCGGCGTTATAGGGGCGAAGCTTGTCAATATCGGCACCGGTATCGGTATCGACGTGGCCATGGTCGGCGCTGACCAGGCCCGCAGCAAATAGCGAGAAAGCTAATACTAGCTTTACCAGGTTATTAATCGCCGGAATATTGGATTCCGCAGGGTGGAATAGGCTTATCATCCAAAAGAGCTCCTTGTTTTGTTAGCCGTAATCGATCTTGCAAAAACCACTGTGCCGCCACAGGGTAGATCAGGTGTTCCTGCACGATAACGCGGGCGGCCAGAGTCTCTGCAGTATCGACCCGTTCGACCGGTACCCTGGCCTGTATTATGGGCGGCCCGCCATCCAGTTCGGGTGTGACGAAGTGGACCGTGGCACCCGCTTCTCTATCGCCAGCCTCCAGTGCGCGCTGGTGAGTGTGCAATCCCGGGTACTTGGGCAGCAAAGAGGGATGAATGTTCAATAATTTTCCATAAAAAGCGGTGATAAACAGCGGTGTGAGAATGCGCATAAAGCCAGCCAGGATGACCAGGTCGACCTGAAATTTGAGCAGGCAGTCGAGCAGTGCCTGGTCAAAATCCTCCCGGCTATTATAGTTGCGATGGTCAATGCAGGCCGTGGGGAGACCAGC
>JABHWT010000449.1 GCA_018657645.1 Halieaceae bacterium
CCCGCCGCAACCGCCGCGGCGAGTACCGCTATCACCGTGTCACCCGCCCCCGTAACATCAAACACCTCCATTGCCCGAGCGGGCAGATGGAACTCTTCCTCTGCCGGTCGCAGCAGGGTCATGCCATGCTCACCGCGTGTTATTAATAAGGCGCCCAGCTGTAGCTCCAGCATCAGCTTCTCACCTTTGGCGACCAACTCCTGCTCCGTCTCACAGTGACCGACCACCGCTTCGAACTCGTGTAAGTTAGGTGTCAATAGACTGGCCCCTCGATAGCGTTCGAAATCTACCCCCTTGGGGTCGACCAGCACTGGCAGTCCCGCGATTCGAGCCGCGGCGATGATGGGGGCGGGGTCGCGTAGGGCTCCCTTGCCATAATCCGATAGAACAATCGCCTGACTCCGATCGAGATGGTCCTCCAGGCCGAGCGCCAACACCTGCTCGTCGTCGAGTAGATCGGGCGCTTCAAAATCGAGACGAATCAGTTGTTGTTGTCTGCTGATAACCCGAAGTTTGGTAATCGTGCGGCGTCCTGCATCGCGCCTGAAAATACACTCCACTCCAGCACCGTCCAACATGTCCTGAAGAGAGTCGGCCATTTCATCCTCTCCGGTATAACCAAGCAGCGTTGGTGCTGCTCCCAGGGCAGCAATATTCAATGCAACATTGCCCGCTCCCCCTGGCCTGTCGGTAATCTGGTCCACCCGGACAACCGGCACCGGCGCTTCCGGAGAAATTCTTGAAGCGCCACCCTGCCAGTAGCGATCCAGCATAATATCTCCGAGAACCAGGACCCGGGCACTATCGAAGCGGGGCATACCGATTTTCATTGTGTGCGAGACCTCTTATTCGTTACAGTACGCGGGCGAATCATACCACGGCAATGGCCCATCCTCCCGGATCAGCGGATACTTGCCAAGAACCGACAAAACAGCTATTTTCGCTGCCCCCATCCCGTGGAGTATATTGTTGACTATGATCCCCGATCTTCCCTCAAATATCGACTCGATCAAGGGCTTTCTTGCCGCTGACGAAGCACTGGCCCTGTACCAGCACGCGTTGCAGGTTAGCAGTTTGGGCCCGATTCTGGAGATCGGCAGTTACTGCGGTAAATCTACCATTTATCTGGGCCTGGCATGTAAACGGAACGCGGGCACCGTTTTCGCTCTGGATCACCACCGGGGCTCAGAGGAACATCAACCCGGAGAGTATTTCCACGACCCCGAGCTCTTTGACGCGGGCGAGGGGCAGGTGGACAGCTTTCGCGAATTTAGGCGAAATATACTCGCGGCGAGTTTATCCGATGTAGTAGTTCCCATAGTCGCGGGTTCGGAGGCCACCGCCAGGCACTGGCAAACACCACTTGCGATGGTGTTTATCGATGGTGGACATAGTCTCGATGCAGCCCTTACTGACTATCGATGTTGGACACCCCACCTGAAACGTGGCGGTATACTGGCAATACACGATCTGTTTGCAGACCCCCATGAAGGCGGGCAGGCGCCCTACGCCGTATACCAAATGGCTCTACAATCGGGTATGTTTGAAACCATAGAACAGGTAAATAGTCTGGGCTTATTGCGCCGTTTATAATCTGTTCCGGCTGGGCAGTGTGTCACAGCACCCTTAGTCGGCCTGAAGAAGCCGTTCCCTCGGCTTATCGGCTACCGCATCCAATATCTGAACGCTGCAAAAAAGAGAAGAGGCCGCGGTGTGCTCTGTTAGTGCATCTGCCGCCAGCAGGATTGCGCCAGCAGTCCAGGTGGGTTTTTCATCGGGCCACAGCAGGTCTTCAACCATTTGATAACCGGTCCAATAAGAGCCATCGCTTGTGCGCCACTGCTGGAGCCAGCTATACACCTCAACAGCTCGCGCGTGGTCACCCGCTGCTAGCAGCGACATTACCAGTTCACAGGATTCGGCCACTGTCACCCAGGGCTCATCGGCAACACAGCGACAACCCAACTTGTCCTCGACGAATTCGTCCCATCGCTGGGCTAGTCGTGCGCGCGCCTCTGCCTCGGGCAGTAAACCGGTTAAAACCGGGTAAAACCAGTCCATGGAATAGCGGGCCTTACTTTCCCAGGTACGATCGAAGCGCTCCGGCCGATGGCGAAGCGCTCTACCAAGCCTATCCCGGGCCAGTAGCCAATGAGGACGTTCCCGCTGTAAAGAGACTGCGATATTATGCGCACATTCCAGGCTTTTATAAATTGAACTACAGCCTGTCACCAATGCATCAGCCTTTGGTTTACCCTGACCATCCACCGCCCAGTGAATGTCCCCATACTCGGTCTGAAGCGACAACACAAAATTGACGGCTCTCTCCACCATAGGCCACATAGTCTGAAGAAAGTCGTAATCGTTGGTCACCAGATAATGGTGCCATACACCCGTCGCGGCATAGGCGACAAAGTTGCTTTCTCGCCGCTCTACGTTGTCTATTTGCTTTCCTCGATAAGATGCCCACCAACTACCATCTTCCAGTTGCATCTCAGCCAGCCATCGATAGGCGCGCCCGGCAGCTTCGTATTCTCCTCCAATAGACAAGCCCATCGCTGCTTCAATATGATCCCAGGGATCGGTATAGCCCTTGCTAAACCAGGGGATTTCGCCACTGGGTTGTTGCACATTGAGAATAAACTCCACGGTAGGGCGCAAAAACTCCTGCGGAAACAAACCCCTGCTCAGATAAAGGCCGCTCATACACGTGCCTCCTTACGAAAATACATCACCACACTTTTACCCACGAGCGGGTTCAGCACTTGCTCTAGCATCCGGGTAAACAATGGCTTTTCCATTAAATCCCAGACCAGAAGCCGGTGATATTGTTTGATCAGCCAATTGCTGTCCTGGGTATTCCAGAACAGGCATTTTAACCACCAAAATGGTGCATGTAAGGCATGTGCCCAGTGGCGGTGATAGTGGCTGAAACCCTGGCCCTCTATTTCTGTGCGTAGGACGGCGGCCCGAAAAATGCGCAGGTGCCCACCCAATACCTGATGATAGGCGTCGCTCAATGCCCAGCACACCCGCTCTGGCCAGCGCCTGGGAACACTGGCACAAAACAGGCCACCGGGCTTGAGAACTCGAGTTATCTCCTCAATTGCCGTCTTGTAGTCGGGAATATGCTCCAATACTTCACTGCATATCACTTTGTCGAAGGTGCTATCTGCAAACGGCAACTGTAATGCACTGGCCGAGGACAGCGCGAGTGATTTGTTTTGGTTATCGATCTCCTCAAAATCTCCGAAACGACTGCGGGCGGTTTTCAAATCCGGCAGCGACAAATCCACGCCAATGGAATTCACATCGGCCTCCATGTAGATTGAAATAACGTGGCGGCCCTCACCGCAACCCAGATCCAAAACCAGGTCACCCGACTGGAGGGGAAAGTACTTATAATTAACTGTTATCACTTACCAGTACCCGGTGGTAATAGTTTGTCATTTCTCGCGCGCACACCTGCCAGCAAAATTTCTCCAAAATTCGCTCCCGCCCCAACGCGCCCAGAGCATTCCGACGCTCCGGGTCGCACAGCAATTTGTCGATAGCATCGACCAGCGCATCGACATTTTTTGCGGGCACTACAACACCAGCCTCGCCGACTACTTCCGGCAGGGCCCCTCCATCGGTAGACACCACGGGTACGGCACAGGCCATTGCCTCTCCGGCTGGCAACCCGAAACCCTCGTAAACAGAGGGTACTACGGCAATCGCAGCCTCGGCGTAATAGCGAACCATTTGCTCGGTACTGATACCGCTGACGAACTGAACGCGATCTGCAATACCTAGATAATTCAGTAACCGTTCTGTGCTCCCACCCGGCCGTGGCTTACCCACCAGCAATAATTCCAGACCCGGATGTACCTTCAACAGTCGCGCATAAGCCCGCAGTAAATATCTCAGTCCCTTGAGTGGCGCATCGGCGGAAGCGGTTGCCATAAGCCGGCGTGGATTTCTGCTAATCTCCTTCAGGGGCCGAAACTGTGAGGTGTCAATTCCGTTGTATACCAGACTTATGCCAGCGGGTTGAATGCCAAAGTCGCGGGCTATATCCTGGCGCGAACAATCCGACACTGTCACTATATTGTGGAGCTGCTTTACAACGCGTCTCTGCATGGTCAAGAACGAGTGCCAGCGGCGGATAAGTACACGGTCCCGCCAACTGCGGGCGGCACTCAGGGCAATGCGCAAATCACTGGTTATGGGGTGATGAATAGTTGTAACCAGAGGCAAACCCATGCTCTGCAATCGCAGCATGCCGTCACTCAGGCTCTGATTATCGTGGATAATGTCGTAATTGTGTCCATGTTGGCGCAAATACTTCACAGCCCTCCGACCAAAAGTATAGGGTTCGGCAAAACCGCCCGTCAGTTTTGCCATCCACTCGATGATATTGGTAAGCGAGCGAAGATGGCGAGGCCTGAGCGAACCCAGTCCATTCTCAAATAAATCCAGGCTGGCAAGCTCCACCAATCGAACACCCTGATCCAGGTGCGGATAAGGCGGGCCCGAAATCACATCAACCGTGTGTCCCTGCTCAACCAGCGCCTTACTCAGGTACTTCAGGTACACGCCCTGTCCACCGCTATACGGCTGGCTACGGTAACCCAACAGTGCTATTCGCAATGGTTTCGCCGGTTGAGTCGCTACCTTTGCCGGAGCGACATATTCAACAATCGGCTGGGGTGCCAATTGCGATTCAACCTGTATGGTATCGGGGTGCCTGATAAGGGCCTCCTCACTGATCATTAGGCTTCGGAGGGTAATCCGGACATGTGGTCGGGTTGGCGCAAAGCAGACCCCACCACTGAGATCATCTGACAAAAGCCCGACATTCTAATCAGATGATGCATAAAAAGCCAGCCCGGCGAGAACGCCAACCGAGGCGCGTTTTTCCGAAAACTCGCCGGCCGCAGCCTATTTGGTTTATAATTCCCGCCCCCCGCAATGTGGATTCTCTTTTATGTCTTCACCAAGCTACAAGGGTATAGTGCTGGCCGGTGGCTCCGGTTCTCGCCTACATCCTCTAACCCGCACCGTCAGCAAGCAACTGATGCCGGTGTACGACAAGCCCATGATCTACTATCCACTAGCCACACTGATGCTGGCGGGCATACGGGATATTCTTATTATTACCACGCCCCAGGATCAAAAGGCGTTCAGCGATCTGTTGGGTGATGGCTCCCACTGGGGCATTAATATCCAATACACTATACAGCCCAGCCCCGACGGACTGGCCCAGGCATTTATACTGGGCCGGGATTTTATTGGCAAGTCTCCGACTAGTCTGGTTTTGGGTGACAATATTTTCTATGGCGGAGGCTTCACCAGTAAATTGGCCAGCGCTGCCAAAAGAGACCGGGGAGCTTCTGTTTTCGCCTACTACGTACACGACCCGGAGCGCTATGGCGTGGTCAGTTTCAATTCTCAGGGAGTGGCCTATGATATCGAGGAAAAACCGAGCCAACCGCAATCTCACTATGCAGTAACCGGCCTTTACTTCTACGACAACGACGTGGTGGAGATAGCCAAGGCTGTCCGCCCCTCGGCTCGCGGAGAACTGGAAATCACCGACATCAACAAAGTGTACCTGGAGCGCGGAGACCTTAATGTGGAGGTCATGAGCCGCGGCATTGCATGGCTGGATACCGGCACCCATAATTCATTGCTGGATGCGGCTAACTTCATCCGAGTTGTAGAGGAGCGCCAGGGTCTGAAAGTTGCCTGCCCGGAGGAAATTGCCTATCGCAAGGGCTATATTTCAGCAGAGGCGCTGGCGGCACTGGCGGCTCCGCTGGAAAAAAGTGGCTACGGAACCTACCTAAAACAACTACTGAACGAAGACGCGGTGGTATTCGATGGACTTTGAGCGAACACCTTTACAGGATGTACTGGTTGTTACACCGCGTGTATTTGGCGATGAAAGGGGCTTCTTTATGGAGACCTGGAACGATTCCAGCTTCAAAGATGCCGGATTAAATGCCAGTTTCGTGCAGGATAATCACAGCCGTTCGAGCCGCGCAATACTACGTGGAATGCACTACCAGACACAACAAACCCAGGGAAAACTGGTTCGAGTAAGTGCTGGCGAAGTATTCGATGTAGTGGTGGATCTGCGACGCTCATCTCCCACTCTGGGCCAGTGGTTCGCAATACTGCTCAACGCAAACAATAATAAGATGCTGTGGATCCCGCCGGGGTTCGCCCACGGATTCTACGTCACCTCGGAGTATGCGGATTTCCAGTACAAGTGCACTGATTTTTATCACCCCGACAGTGAAATTTCACTGGCCTGGGACGATCCCACAGTTGCTATCGAATGGCCTCTGGAGCCCAAAATAGAGCCGCAACTATCCACCAAGGACGCCGCTGGTATGGCCTGGGCCGAAATCCCTCTATTTGACTAGCAGCGTGTTGAAAAACCCTCTGCCGGCACATTGCTTCGTTGTTTCCAGGCTCAAAATGCTCATTTATTGGCATATAAACTCCGCTTTTTCACCTGAAAACGCCTCGTCCTGCACTCACCAGAAGCTTTTTTAAACACGCTGTAGAGTACTATCGTAACTTTCACAGATGCACTAGGACACCAGCAGCGGCCGCCACCAATCCTCCCGCTCCAAAAACCAGTCCAGCGTTCGGCCCAATCCGGTCTCGAAACTCTCACGGGGTGCATAGCCCAGTTCCCGGGTAATTTTGCTCGCGTCAATTGCATACCGCCAGTCGTGACCGGCCCGGTCTGTGACGAACTGAATCAGCTCCTCCGATTGGGCTCCACTGGCCCCGGGGGCATTTGGAAATCGTTGCGCCAAAACCGGATCGGATACAAAACGCGCATCCATTTGCTCACACAACAGTTTAACAATAGCGAGATTGCCCCACTCATTATTACCACCTATGTTGTAGATTTCTCCCACTTCACCCGCTTGCAAAACCAGGTCAATCCCGCGGCAGTGATCCTCTACGTAAAGCCAGTCGCGAATGTTGCTGCCGTCCCCGTATACGGGCAGTGGCAAACCGCGCAGAATATTGGTGATACACAGTGGTATCAGCTTCTCCGGAAAATGGAAGGGGCCATAATTATTCGAACAATTACTGGTCGTAACCTGTAAGTTGTAGGTGTGGAGATAGGCGCGGACCAGGTGGTCGGACGCTGCTTTACTGGCCGAATAGGGGGAATTGGGCTCATACTTTTGCTGCTCGTGAAAGCCGGGATCATCTGGCGCAAGAGAGCCGTATACTTCATCGGTAGACACGTGGTGAAAACGGTGGGGCAGGACTTCACTGCCGTCCAGCCATACTGCCCTCGCCGCCTTCAGCATGCAGTGGGTACCTACCACATTGGTTTCTATAAACGCATCCGGACCGGAAATAGAGCGATCGACATGGCTCTCGGCGGCAAAGTGTACTATGGCATCAATGCGGTGCTCTCGCATTGTCGCTTTCACGCACTCGACATCGGTAATATTAGCGTGAACAAAGTGAAAATTTGGCCGCTCCCGCAGGGCGTCCAGGTTTGCCAGGTTTCCAGCGTAAGTCAGCGCATCGTACACCACAACGTGATCTTCAGGGTGGGCAGCCGCCCAATAATGGGCAAAATTTGCCCCGATAAAACCTGCCCCGCCGGTCACCAGAAGTCGCCTAGTCATTAATTATTCCCTTGTATTCCTGTAGCATTAATCGCAGCTGCTGCCGCCAGTGCACTCCCTCCAGTTCAAGGTCCCGCCAGCTGCTGGTCTTGTCTAACACACTGTAGGCGGGCCGGCGAGCCGGCGTGGGGTAGTCGGTACCGGGAATGGGTCGAATCTTCACCGGCTTATCCAGTAAGCCGGCAGCGCATGCGTCTTCACAAATAGCGACCGCAAAATCGTACCAGCTGCACACCCCAGCGTCGGTCCAGTGGTAAATTCCGCGCAACTGTGGTCGCTCGACGGCCGCCCACAGCGCTGCTGCCAGTCCACGGACCCAGGTGGGAG
>JABHWT010000443.1 GCA_018657645.1 Halieaceae bacterium
CTGGAAGGTTGCTGAAACTTTAGTGATTATGGACATAGCCAGTTCCCGGCGCCGAATCTAGGGCGGATTTAGAGTCTGTGGATGGATGGATTAAAGGTTTTTTGGAAGCCTTGCCGAATCGGTCGGCGAGACTTTCAAGAATTGATAGGATGGCTGGTATTACCACCAGAATCAGGGTTGTGCCGTAGAGCAAACCGAAGCAGATCACAACGGCGAGCGGGGCCATGGTCTCGCCCATGGGTGAACTCTCCAACATGAGAGGTGCCAGCCCCAGGGTGGTTGTAAGCGATGTGAGAATTACTGGCCGCAGGCGCTTGTGGCAGGCGCCTAGCAACGCTTCGCTCGAATCATCCCCGGCCTCGCGGTTTTCTTTGTAGGTAGTAATCAGGATGATGGAGTCGTTCACAATGACCCCGGTCAGTGTAAACAGCCCCATGATGGCCAGGGCACCCAGGTTCAGGTCCATAAATTGTAAACCGGCAATGGCACCGGTCAATCCCAATGGAATAGCCGCCATAACGGCGAGAGGCCAGCTCCAGGAGGCAAATATCCAGGCCAGAATCAGGTAAATCAGGGCCAAACCGATGACAGCTCCCAGTAGCATGTCCTCGAGTAACTCTGCCTCATGTGCAGAGCGTTCGCCCAGGCCATAAGTTACACCGTAGCGCTGGGTTATGTCTGGGATAACGTCCTCCTCCAGTGCGGTGATCACTGCCATAGGTGTACTGATCTTATTATCGACACTGCCATACACGTTGATGACCTTCTGTCCGGCTCGATGGTTGATGCGCTCTATTCCGCGTCTGGCGCCGATATCTGCCACGCTGGTCAGGGGCATAACAGCGCCCGATGGTGTTGTAATGGGTAGTTGGCCAATGGTTGCCAGCTGGTTGCGCTCCGAGGCTGGCAGCGACAGACGAACCTCGAGTTCGGTATCGTTCTCGGTGAACAACTGCACTCGATACCCCTCAAATGCCGCGGCCAGTTGGCGGCCAATTTCTGCGCTGGTGAGTCCCGCCGCGCGCCCCCCGGTAGTCAAGCTGAAAATCCACTGCTCCTTTCCATAGGGTAAGTCATCGAAGACATTGGTTATTCCAGGGTAGCTGGCTAGTTTATGGGCCAGATCCTCCGCAGCTGCTTTCAAGGTGATAACATCTGCGCCGCTGAAATAGAGCTGCAGGTCGGGCCATTCGTCTTCACCGGATTCAAACTGCAGGGTTTCCACGTAAGCGCTGGGAGCGAGCCTGGCCTGCCAGGCCGCAGAAAACTCGGCCAGGGTGACATCTCGCTGGTCCGGAGACACCAGTTCTACCCACATGGCCGCGTACTGGGATCCACTGCGGGCTTGTTGCTCCAGGTAGGCCCAGTTGCGCTGCCACACATGGGTGACAACGACATCGCCTCCAAATTCCTCGTTAGTGGCAAATACTGCTTGTTCCAGGTGTTGCAGATAAGCCTCTTTGTCCTGTTCACTGGCCCCCGCCGCAAACTGTATGTAGACATCGGCGAATTCAAAGTCCACATTCAGGTTGAGGTCGGGTTTTACTCTTCCGCTAACCAACAGTGACATGGATACGACGAACGCACTGAGGGCGAAGACCAGAACAACCCGCCGATTCTCCAGGGCCAGTTTCAGGTTGGGTATGAACCAACTGTCTCTGAAGCGGGCAAATGTCGTATCAAATGCCCTACGCAAGGCACCCGGCGACCGGTTTTGCATGTGCTGGAAACTGTGGCGCAAATGGCCCGGCAAAATGAGAAAGCACTCAATCAGGGATGCCGCTATTACGCAGATCATCAATAGCGGGATCTCTCTGATGAACGCATCATCGAGCACAATCAGGGGCAGGAATGCCGCCATTGTGGTCAGCGAGGAGGCCACCACCGGTGTGAACATTCGATGGGCTCCAAGCGCCGCGGCGACCTCTGGCGACTTCCCCTGTTCGAATTGATATAAGGCGTGCTCGCCCACCACGATAGCATCGTCGACCACTATGCCAAGCGCCATTACAACGCCGATCATGCTGATGATGTTGATGGAGCCGCCCAAAAAGTAAAATACGGCAAATGCACCGAGAAAAGACACGGGAATCCCAACGGTTACCCAGGTTGCCACCCGGCCATTGAGGAACAAAAACAGGGTAGCAACAACCAGGCACAAGCCGCTGATGCCATTGTTAAACACCAGCATTATGGTGTCTCTGGCAAAGCGCCAGGCCTCGAGCCAGATGGTAGTCTTCACTCCCTGAAGCGCCAGCGAATCGGCGTTGGCGGCCTGCCAGTCGTGGAGTATTTGAGCCTCCTTCATGGTGTCGGAGCCCTGGGCGAGTCGCACCGTTAACATGATGGCCGGCTCGCCGTCGTAGTAGAACAGTCGTTGATCATCTTTCTGGCGGCGCTCAATCGTGGCGATGTCTCCGAGATACTGCAATTGGTCACCATCTGCAGTTTCGATAGGCAATTGGGCAAAACTGTCGCTGCTGCGGCGTTGATCCAGACTGCGCAGGCGGCGCTCCAGTTGGCCGCTGCCGACACTGCCGGCGGGGACATCGATGCTGTTTTCAATTATTTTGAGGGCAATTTTATGCAGGGGCACGCCCAGCTCGAACAGTGTTTTACTGTCGATCTGGATAGCTATTTCCTCCTGCGGAATACCGCGGAACTGGATTACATCGGCCCCCCTGGCCATCAGATCGCGCTCTATTTGCCTGGCAATTGGCACCAGCTCTGCCAGTGAGCCGCCCCCGGAAAGCAAAATCGCAGCGATGGTCTCCAGCCTTTCGGAACGCGTGATCACCGGGGGCTCCATATCCGGTGGGAGGTCGCGGGTTTGGGCAACCTGCTGTTTGACCCGATCCAGAGCATCGCCCATATCGGTTCCAGATTCAAAATCCACAGATATGCTGGTAAAACCATCGACTGTGTTGGATGTAAGGCTCTGCAGGCGACGAATGGCGCGTAGCTGATACTCGACCGGCTGGGTGATTAATCGCTCTATATCCTCGGCGGTGGCGCCCGGCCAGGTGATTACCACACTGGCAGACCGTGGTTCATCGTGGGGGTTCAGGTGAACTACCAGCGCTCGGGTGCCCCACACGCCAGCCAGAATGAGAATAATCATCAACAAATTGGCAGCCAGGGGGTGCCGGGTGAAGGTGTCGATTAAATAGTGGGGGCGCTGGAAGCGCGCCTCATTGCTTTCGTTCATTGTGGGCATGTCTAAGTATACGTTTAGTGTTATACATAACTATAACACCAGTCTTGACAAAAAGCCCGCATTTTCTTCGCAATCGTGATTCTCCTCACTTTTCAATAGCGAGAGAGCATCTGGCGGTGTTATGTCTCTACGGGAGACAGAAGGCGAGTTTGGTGAAAACAGTTGAACTGCACTGGATGAAGCCGGCATCAGGGAGTGCTATAGTTTTCGGTCTCACCTCCTGACCACCGAGCAAGGAATTATTATGGCTACTGTTTTTGAATCACCGGCCTCACTGCTGGACGGCACCGGGCAGCATCTGGGCCACGGCGAATGGCTGGAAATTGATCAGCAGCGCATCGACCTGTTTGCAGATGCCACCGGCGATCACCAATGGATTCACGTCGATCCTGTTCGAGCGGCCGAGGGCCCCTTCGGAAAGACCATTGCCCACGGATATTTGTCTCTGTCGTTAGCGAATATGTTTTTGCCACAGGTCATGCAGGTTAATAATGTATCGATGGGGGTTAACTACGGCTGCGAAAAAGTGCGCTTTCCCGCTCCGGTACCGGTGGGCAGTCGGGTGCGTGGAAGTGGCGAGATTATCAGTGCGGAGGAGGTTAAAGGTGGCGTCCAGGTGGTGGTGAGAATGACCATTGAAATTGAGGGGGGTGAGCGACCGGCCTGCGTAATCGACACGATTAGCCGCTTTTATCCCTGAGCCCTGGTACAACTACATGATCAATGAAAACGATGTCACAGACACAATATTCCCCTCGGCAACGGTTGTATTGCTGCGAGATAGTGGACAGGGCCTGGAGGCCTTGCTGGTGCAGCGAAGTAAAGCCCTAAAACACCTGGGGGGAGTGTGGGTTTTTCCAGGCGGGAAAGTCGATGATCAGGATCACGACCACGATCGAGATGCCTACCGGGCAGCACTCAATGCGGCAATCCGTGAGACCCGGGAAGAGGTGGGGGTGGCCGTAAGGCAGGATCAACTGGTGTACCTGTCCCACTGGACCACGCCTGTCGGCGCGCCAAAGCGTTTTGCCACCTGGTTTTTCCTGGCAATCCTGGAAGGTGAACAGGATGTGGAAGTGGATGGTGGAGAGATAGCCCTTCATCGCTGGGTCGAACCACATCTGGCGATTGCCGAGTGCGCCGATGAGAGTGAAGCATTGCAGTTGATGCCGCCTACCTACATTAGTTTACTGGACCTTGTAGGCTATAGAAGTTGCGCCGAGGCCCAGGCGGGAATAGATGCCCGCGGCGCCATGACGTTTACACCGCGAGTGATATCGGTACAGGACGGCATCTGTTTTCTCTACGAGGGGGATGCGGGATACGACGATGTTGATCCGGAGTTGAAAGGGGGAAGGCATCGCATGTATATGATTGAGAACCAGTTGCAGTACATTCGAGAGCCCTAAAGTTAGAAAAATCAACGCGCACAAGGCTTTGGTAGGGACAGTCCTAAGTGGGCTCGGCGAATGCAAAGCCAGCAATCAATCCAGCATCGACAATGTGGTTTGAGCCTTAAAACACTCGTTTATAGTATCGAGTAGCTGTTTAGGGTGATCATCAACTTGGATTAGCTACCACCGCATACACGATATTGCCATTCTGCATTGCGGGCCGATACCAGTTTCCGCCACAGTGGAAATAGGACTGATTATTCACTGTCGTTGAGCCACAACCGGGGGGCAGGCTGGGCAAGGTGGCACCCACTGGCAGGCTTGCCTGCTGCTGGGCTTCAGCCGCTTGCTGCTGGGCCAGGGCTGCCTGCTGCTGGGCTTCGGCAGCCTGTTGCTGGGCCTGGGCGGCTTGCTGTTGCTCGTAAGAATTATCTTCAGTGACGACTACCGTTGTTGGCGCCGCGCTGGCAGCATAGACCGTGCGGCGGGTGGTGCGGCGGGCCACACCCGCGTAGCTGATCGGTGTCAGGGGGCGGCCAATAACCGCCTCTGCCTTGTTAAACAATGAATCGGGAAGATTGTTCGGTTCGGCTATCATTAGCAGAGCACCGACAAGAGAAAAACCCAGCGCAGTGGTGACTTTGTTCATCATTTGGATTCTCCCGTCTATTTTACAAATTCGATAGCCTCGGCATCAGCCGGGGCCCGAAAGTTAAACCGTTGATTGGAGATATTGGCGTTGGCCTGCCATTTATCAAAGGTAATCGAAAACTGGGGTGCCATCGGCACATTCCGGTCGGTAATCACGTACCTGCACAGCTGCGGATCGCCTTCTTTTTGAACCCACAACTGCCAGTCCATGTCCGCAAGAACGCCCGCAATGTGGTGGCAGGCCCTACCGCCTATAGTACTCTCGCCTACATAGATTACCCGGCTGGCTTTGCTCACCAATAGTTCATAGGCGTTACCGCTGAATAATTCACTGCCCGGCGAGCTGATCCCATAACGGGCGTGCAGTTTGGTAAACACATCGTTCAGCGATCCCGGCGCGGACGCCTGGGCATAGACGTTGACATCTTCATCGAAAACGGTGAACGTCCCCTGGTTGAGATAGGTGCGCCTGTTTTTGAAGTTTGTGTGATGTTCGGTGAAAAACTGCGCCGGGTGTCGGATACCGAGTTCCACGGTGCCGACAAACAGAAGTTTATGGTTGTCTCCATAGACACTTTCCTCGGAAACTTCTGCCGAAATCAACAGAGCATCAAGGCCAGACATGTAGGTGTTGACGGCCTTGAGCACCTCGTTGGCCTGGGCATCGATCTCGGGCCGGGCAACAGCCGTCGACGATAGCCCGACCCACATGACCACCGCCGCAAAATAATGTATCGAACGCATGGCGACTTTTCCCCTTGGCGTAATCCGGAACAAGAATCCACAGTATATATAATAAGCTGCCTCGTTTACACAAACTCGTGACCATTTACTAAAACCGGATAACTGTTTTTGCCAAAATCAGGCATCTACTTCAAACGGGAGCCATGCTCCGGAGAATAATTTTTGAGCTGAGCGCTCCTTGTTGCTGCCATCTCCTTTTGCAAACGCAATGCCGGAGATACCGCCGGCCCGGCTATAGTCACCCGGTATCGGTGATTTTCCGTTGCGCTCGCTGGCAATTGGTGGCTGCGGTTCAGGTCGTGAATCGGGCGCCGCAGCTCTGGTGGATTCCTATGGCAAGTGGCGCTTTTCGAAGTCTGCCGCAGGTAACGGCCGGTCAAAGACATAGCCCTGCAAAACATCGCAATTGAGGTCGGTCAGTCGGGCGGCAATTTCCATGTCCTCAACCCCCTCTGCAACGACCTGCAAGGAAAAGTTGTGAGCCAGATCAATGACCGATTTCACGATCGCATGGTCTTTCTTGGAACTGAGCATGGGTATGACAAAACTCTTGTCTATTTTGATTTCATCGGCGGGAAGATCCCGGAAATAGCTTAGGGATGAGAAGCCGGTGCCAAAGTCATCAATGGAGATTTTCACCCCTATTTTCCGCAGGCGCTCAAGCTGGCTCAGCATGGCTTCCTGATTTTCAACCATGATGCTTTCCAGCACCTCCAGGGTGAGGCGTTTGGGCTTGACCATGTGTATATCCAGAGCATCTCGGACCACGCTAATTATCTCGTCACCGAGCAGCAGAGAAGGCGTGATATTGACCGCGATGGATAACTCCTCGGGCCACCGCGCTAGACGAGAAACGGCGGATTTAATAGCCCACCAGGTCACCGGTCTTATGACCTCGTTGTGCTCTGCGACCGCCATGAATTGACCCGGAACTAGGACTTTCCTATCTGGAGTATGCCAGCGCATCAGCGCTTCGGCCCCAACCACCGTACGATAGCCGGCGTGTAGTTTGGGCTGGTAATAGAGCTCCAATTCGCCGACTTCAACCGCATTTTCCAGTTTCTTTACCAGCGCTCGTTCGTCGACCGCATTTTTTCAGACTGAGCGTCGTAAAGCTGGAAAAACTGGGATGAATTCCTCGCTCGTCGCAGCGCTTTTTCCGCCTGACGGACCGCTACATTAATGTCTGAATTGGAGCTTCCCAGCGCCACAAAGCCGGCGCGAATCTGGAGGGGCACCTGTTCGTTTTTGAACGGGAGTGGCGCGGTAAATAGACGGGACAGTTTGGAGGTGGCTAACTCCAGCTCGGCCTGGCTGCTCACGCCTTTGAGAATGACGCAGAAACGGTTGTCATCCAACACGCGCCACTTGTCATCGGCTC
>JABHWT010000234.1 GCA_018657645.1 Halieaceae bacterium
GGATGTTCACCCCCTGGGCACGCTTTATCGAGTAGTGGGGTCCACACAATAATGGCTGATTCTATTTCATGGCTGGGAATCGTCACCGCAGTGATTCTCCCCTGGTTACTTGGCTTCGTGTGGGTTCACTTCCTGCTTAACAGGTCCGGGCGCTGTAATTTGTTCATTGCCGCCGGGCAGGGTTATCTGGCCGGGTTGTTTATCATCACCTTGATTATCCGGGGCTGGGACAAGCTAGGTCTGCCGCTTCACTTCTGGGGCATTGCCGCATTTACCGGAGGACTCTGTATTATTGGCTTTGTCGCCATTCGTCGCCGGGCACCTGTATCCGGAGTTGCGCCAATTTCCAACCCCCTGCAGTGGTGGCAAATCGCTGTTACCGCGCTTCTATTACTATTGATAGTTATCCGCTTCACAACTCTGGGGCAGGAACTGGTTCTGCGTCCGCTTTTCCCCTGGGATGCGTGGATGAATTGGGCCCCCAAAGCCATCGTCTGGTATCACCACCAGGAACTGGTTCCCTTTGTCAGCCCCGATGTATGGCCTAATGTAAAGGGCAGTTCCCTCAGTTACGTGGACGGAACCAGTGGTGGTTGGAACTATCCCGCTGGCGTGCCCCTGATTCAGCTATGGATAATGCTGGGTTTGGGAGCCAGTGACCACACATTGATATACCTGCCCTGGCTATTGGTCACGCCTGCTCTGGGTCTTGCACTGTACGGGCACCTAAGGCTGCATGGCGTTTCGATACCACTGGCCGTGTTCGGGTGTTATGCGCTGCTAAATCTACCTTATGTCAATGTGCATATTGCCCTGGCTGGCTATGCGGACATCTGGGTGATGGCAGCATTCGGCTGTTCGGTGTTTGCCCTGCACACCTGGAACGAGCTACGGCATTGGCCCTACGCAGCCTTGGCGCTGGTAATGGCATTCATGTGCACACATTTAAAAGTGCCCGGCCTTATTATGGGGGCAATCGTAGTTCTTATTTTTCTTAGCACACTAATAACACCGAGCCGAAAAGCTACCTTGCTACTAGCCAGTGTTGGCGGTATGGGCGCGATCTATATACTGCTGGTAGGCATTGATGTCGTGGTTCCTGTGCTGGGCCAGATTGTGCTGTCTTCAAACACCATAATCCTCCCGTACATTGGTCACTATGTATTGGAGTATCACCCCATACACAGCGCGGTTCTTAATACCTTGTTCGGTCTGTTGAACTGGAATTTGCTCTGGTATTTACTGGTTGCACTGCTTGTTGTCAAGGCGGGAAGAGGCCACATAACGCGAGCGCCCTCGCCAGAACTTCTGGCTTTGACTGGCACCCTGTTGTTCTTATTTCTTGTCTATTACTTCACTCCCCGCTACGTATGGGCGGTGGACTACTCCCAACTCAGCAGGGCCTTATTGTATGCAATTCCTGTGATCGTGTTTTATGTTTGTCGTTCCAGCACCTCAAGGAACAAGGCCACAAAATAGCTGTTCAGTCTGTTCAGCAGTCCACGCTAAGCACAGCCGGGTCGCTACAAGTGCCTGCGCCCTTCCGCTATTAATTCCCTGTCCTCTTTCTCCAGTTTTAGCAAAACCAGGATCAGGACATAGGTGGCAGCGCCAATGGGAACCACGTACCAAATTGCCAGGTCGATCAATTGATAGACGACAACACTCATCGCTAGTGACGCAATGAATGACTTGATGATTGGGCGGGTTAATCTCACTTTAACCAGAAATTCACCGACGTACTTTCGCAGTAACAGGAAAATTAGTAATTCCGCCACGACGGTTGAAAAAGCCGCACCGACAAATGAGTACTTTGGAATCAGCATTATATTCAAAACAATATTGGCCAGGGCAGCGGCCCCCGTCACTTTGGTAAAATACATTTGTTTATCAATGGAGTTTAAAAGAAAGCCCATTAGATAATTAACAAACACAAAAATCTGCGACCAGATAAGTACTTGCAGCGCCAATGTGCCGCCGGAGAATGAATCACCATAAATAGTGTTTATAAACCTGTCTGCCAGAACGAATGTACCGAACACAATCGGCAACACCAGCATCAGGAGATACCTGAATGTTCTTTCAAACAGTTTTTGCAGTAATGATATGTCTTCCTTGTACAGTTTAGACATGGAGGGAAAAATGGCGACGACCAGTATCCCCGGTATAATCGATAGCAGGTCCAGAAGCCTGTAAGCCGAGTTATACCAGCCGGTTACTTCATCTCCCTTCATCAGGTAGAGCATCACGGTATCTACTCTAAAATAGAGAAAAACAAAAACGCTGGTGAGGAAAAACGGATAACTTGCGCTGAGCATTTCCTTCCATATTCCAAAATCGAAGGATAATCTGAACCTGACTTTCTCGGTGGCTATAATAACCAGATAAAGCACTTTCACAACGGCTGCAAAGGAGAGCCCCAGTACAAAGTAAAACAACGATTTCGTCGTCAGTAGAAAGTACAAGCCAAAGCACATT
Source organism: Halieaceae bacterium (assembly GCA_018657645.1). GTDB lineage: Bacteria > Pseudomonadota > Gammaproteobacteria > Pseudomonadales > Halieaceae > JBALVT01. The sequence continues at coordinate 2,479 of JABHWT010000234.1, forward strand.
ATGGCTATTTTCTCCAGAACTGCTGCCTTGGCATCGATCTCCATTCTGTTAAAGGAATTGAAAAGATGTGTGATAAAAAAAGCAAATACATACATCACTTGAATGATCGCTACTACCCACAGAGACCTGACGACAACGGGTTCCTTTTCCAGAAACAAGGACAAAATGTAGGTAAGCAACAGCGAAGCCAGGGCCAGCAATATCTTCATGGTGAAGATGTTCTCGAAGTATAGCTGTGCCTTGGTATGGTCTCTTGAAACGTCCCTGATCATCAGGTGGTTCAGGCCCATATCACAAGCGATAAAGGCGATGCTGGCAAAGGCAAAAATAAAGGCGTGTTGTCCAAGGCCCTCATCTCCGAGTGTCCTGGCCAGCAGCACAATCACTATGTAACCCATCAGTTTTACGATTGCCTGAGACCCAGCGAGCCAGGTCATATTTCTCAGGATTGTGCCCTTGTATGAATTCATCTAGTTTCGTGACTGCCCGTACTTTGCCGGTGCGGTTTCTGAATTGGCCGCTACTTGGAAAACAGCCAGTCTATCAAGTCCTTGCCGTTGAGCAATGAATTTTGCATCGTTAACGAGTACTATAACACTCTGGATATACAGCCCCGAGCGGGGACTATTTTTACCATGCATTCACACGGTTTTATACAGGAACACTCCGGCGCTTTAATCTGGCTTATGAGGCTGCTCGATTGCCTTATTTTGCTGGGCGCCTCGCTGGTCGCCTACCTTCCGGTATTCGGCACCGCACCTCTGCCTGCGCACTACCAGGTGGCGTTACTATTTTCGGTTTTATTGTTAATTGTAGTATTCCACGCTTTCTCTTTATACCGCGCCTGGCGCGGTATCGACTACACCCAGGAATTGACAGCCACCCTCCTGGCCTGGACCACGGTTTTCGCTATTTTGGTCTTTCTGTCGTTCATCACCAAATCGTCGGTATTGTTCTCTCGAGCCTGGTTAGTGATGTGGTTCACCTTTGGCGCGGTCGCCTTATTGTTGGCGAGATATACGCTGAGAAAAATCCTGCAAAAACTGCGTGGCCGCGGTTTCAATCTGCGACATATTGCTATCATCGCATCGGGGGAAATAGGCAACCATGTGCTCGACAGGCTGCGGGCTGCCCCCGAAACCGGTTTTAATGTCAGAGCCTATTTTACCGACGATCAGATCGATACCGGCACACTGGGTAAAATCACCCACGGCCCCATCTCGGAGGCATTGAGCTATCTGGAGCTAAATGCCATTGATCAGGTTTGGTTGGCGATGCCTCTCAGGCAGGCCGATGTCATCGAAACAGTAGTGAATAGGTTAAAAAATGTGGCCATCGATGTTCGACTTGTGCCGGACCTTTTCGGCTTTCGACTGATTAACCACTCGATCAGTCCCATCGCGGGGCTGTCTGTTGTTAATCTCTCGATCTCGCCTATGGAGGGTGTTAATCGGTGGGTTAAGGCGATTGAGGATAAAGCTGTCTCCGCTCTGGTCCTGTTGTTAATCAGCCCCGTGTTCCTGACTATTGCAACCGCGGTGAGAGTGTCCAGTCCGGGGCCTGTTTTCTACCGGCAGAAACGCCTGAGCTGGAACGGTAGGGCATTTACCATGTACAAATTCAGAACCATGCCGGTGAATTCAGAACAGGAAACCGGCGCTGTGTGGACAACCGATGGCGATAGCAGGCCGACGGCGGTGGGCGTTTTTCTGCGTAAAACGTCGCTGGACGAGTTACCGCAGTTCTGGAATGTACTGCGCGGGGATATGTCCGTCGTCGGTCCCCGCCCGGAGCGGCCAGTATTCGTGGATAAATTCAAGGAAGAAATTCCCGGCTATATGCAAAAACACATGGTTAAGGCAGGGATCACCGGGTGGGCACAGGTAAATGGCTGGCGGGGGGATACAGACCTGCAGTCCCGGGTGGAGCACGACCTTTATTATATTGATAACTGGTCTCTGTGGCTGGACCTGAGAATTATGCTACTGACTGTTTTCGGGCGGCGGGTGCATAACAATGCCTACTGAGGCGCCTCCAGGCGAAATCGCCATCGTCGGCGCCGGTCTCGGCGTCGTCATCGACCTTTTCGGCGGCGTCATGCTCGGCCAGCACGACCTCGCGGTCGGCGACCGGGATCTGATAATAGTCTGGGTGAATTTCGCTAAAGGACAGAAAACCGTGGCGATTGCCGCCATATTCGATGAACGCTGCCTGTAGGGACGGCTCTACTCTCGTGACTTTCGCGAGATAGATGTTCCCTTTGAGCTGCTTGCGGGTTGCGACCTCGAGGTCATATTCCTTCAAACGGTCTTCGTGCAGAACCACCACCCGGGTTTCCTCCCGGTGGGTGGCATCGATCAACATGCGTTGAGTAGCCATGATATAGTTGTCTCCAAGAACCCTGGCGCGCCTGCCGCGGAGACCGCGGCGGACGGCTGGGCGCTATGTGTAGATGGCCGGCGGCGCATGCGAACGCGGGTGTCCCTTCCCGAATAGGAAAGATCCCTTGAAGTGTCGTTCGCGCTGCTCTAACCGGCATGAATAAACCCCAAATCTTGTGAGGCGATGAATATGCGACCGTACCGCCCCTGGCGGAGATCACAAACCTGCTCGAAGAGCAGGATTACCAACCGCACCACCACCGGCGGAAAAACACACCCGAAGTATGCGGTCGCGGTAAAACGCTCCATTAACATAGCGTTCGGACGGCCGATCCACAATGCCCTTGTTCAAATTCACGTGTGGCGTGAAGGGCCGATGGGGGTGGCGATCACGATTGGAGTCGGTTGGATTGAGATTGCGAATATGCCCGCAAACGCGGTATATCTAGGGGGAGGCGTAAGCGATACATACGCTATATAGGGATATGAGACGAACTGCTCCTAGCTTGCGTAGGGTCCTGAGGTCGTTGATGACGGTGTCGGTTTTGGTGCTGTCGTGGGCTCTCTTTGGTGTGCCCCGACCGGCTTCAGCCGAGGCCATCGTCGTCACCGACATCCGCGTCGGGCAGCACGGAGATGTGACCCGGTTCGTCCTCGATTTTACCCAAAAGATTGAGTTTACCCTTTTTACCTTGGCTGAACCCGACCGGCTGGTCATTGATCTGCCCGAGGTCGGTAAAGTCAATTCGGGGCTGGAAATGACTGCCTTTTGGATAGGGCCGGATCAGTGGATGATCATGGCCTCACATGACACCCATGAAGATCTTGCCCATATGCTGCGTACCGGCTTTGGGTCCAGTGCTTCGGTCACCGAGCAAACCGACGGTTGGGCACGATTTGATGTTGAGGGCGAAAATACGGTGGCGATGTTCGAACGGTTGTGCCCGCTTGATGCAAAAGCCATGA
>JABHWT010000450.1 GCA_018657645.1 Halieaceae bacterium
AAGTATCGTTGATGGACAACTCGATCTCAATCATTTGAGCAGAGGTACCCGAGTTAACCACCACATCGTTTAAAGCATCAGCGCGGCCGACAGTTTGTCCATCCCGGCACACTCTTGCGTCCAGCAAAAATCGGTTTTCGCGCTCGTAATGCCCATCCAGTACAGCGGGAACCTGCTGTGATATTTCATCGGGTGTAATGTCGGTAAGAAATCCCAGCCGCCCTCGGTTCACTCCCAGTACGGGTGTCTCGTATTTGGCCAGAGTTCTTGCAGCGCTCAGCAGGCTGCCGTCGCCACCAACAACTATAGCCAGATCAGCCCGCTGACCAATTTCTTCTCTTGTGGCGAGGCAGGAGTCAAAGCCTGTCACCAGGCCAGCCAGTTTGTCCTCCAGCATAACACCTGCATTGCGATCGCCGAGCAAATCCAACAGTTGCGCTAGAACAGGTTCCAGACCTTCCTGTTGACTTCGACCCAGCAAACCTATTGTATTGAAGGGTGCCGGCATATTACTTATATCCTGTTATCAAGGGGCTGCTATTATATACACGAAGAAGCACTGATGCGCAGCAGGTTCTTAGGTTTGCACGTTCTTCGCAAGCCCGACATTATTCTTGTCCAACACTTGTTCTGCACGGTAGCTCGACCGTACAAAAACGCCGGAAACCACTTCCACAAACCCCTTGGCGAGCCCCAATTGCCGGTAGCTCTCGAATTCCTCCGGGCTGACATAGCGCTGGACAGGCAGGTGGTGCACCGTCGGCCGGAGATATTGTCCCAGAGTTAGAATATCGACGCCCACGCCGCGCAGGTCGTCCATTGTCTCTGCGATCTCCGCATCGGTCTCCCCAAGCCCCAACATCAGGCTTGTTTTGGTCAGAACATCAATGCAGTGAGTGCCGGCGTGTTCAAGCACAGCCAAAGACTGGGAATAACTTGCCCGCGGATCTCTCACAGAATGGGTCAGTCGCCTCACAGTTTCTATATTATGGGCAAATACTTCTACACCTGAATTCACCACTGTTTCGACATCCGCCAGCACGCCCTCAAAATCCGGCGTTAATACCTCCACCGCAATACCGGAATTAACCTCCTTAACACGGCTTACACACGCTGCGTAATGGAACGCACCGCCATCGGGGAGGTCATCTCGATTGACCGATGTCAGGACCACGTAATTCAGGCCCATTAGCTCAACCGAGCGGGCGGCGTTATCCGCCTCATTTGAATCCAACCAACCTTTTGGATTTCCCGTATTCACGGCACAAAACTGGCAGGCTCGGGTACAAACCTCGCCCATTAGCATGAGGGTGGCGGTACCAGCGCTCCAACATTCACTCATGTTGGGGCACTTCGCCTCCGAGCACACGGTCGCCAGCTTGTGCTCACTAACGATAGTTTTTACCTTTTCATATGTCGCCCCTCCCCTAGCCTTCACCCTGAGCCATTGGGGCTTTGGCCCGGACGCGCTGTTCCGTTCGTTGAACTTAATGCCATCCTTGATTGCGCTAACACCCTGATCGGTAACAAATTTCTTGCCACTGGGTATTTGCACGCTGGGAATGAGTTTTTTGTCTGGCATGTGCTACCAACCTGCTAACTACTAGGGGAATCCAATAAAAACAAGTATAACGTATCGTCGCTGCTTATAGGATAAATCCATGTTATGCTTCGGCGCGCAGCGTCGTTGCCATTTCCACGCTGCATTGAGAAAATGGGCCAGTTCACGCCAGCCCGCATTTATCGACCTCTAAAAACAGACAGTCCTGGCTACTGTATCAGAGAGGTTGCGCCCTGTTTTAAGTCCCTTGCTCAAGATCTGGAGGAAAAATTGCCACTGCCAACATCACACGACAACGAACACATTCATACACGCTCCATCACTATAGACGTCTACAAACGCCCTGACGGCCTAATGGATGTCGATGGACGGATCATCGATGTCAAACCATTCGACCACAAAATGATGGATGGCTTCCGGAAGGCTGGCGAACCGGTTCACGACCTGTCTCTGAGAATCAGTCTCGATGATAGCCTGACTGTCAAGGAAACTGTCACATGCATGGACCAGGGTGCTCATGATTTATGCCCCCAGGCTGAGCCTAATTTTTCCAAGCTCATAGGGCTTCAAATTGGCCCCGGTTGGAATAAAAAAGTTAAATCGGCCATGTCGCCGGGGCTGGGATGCACCCATATCATCGAAATGTTGGCCCAAATGGCAACGGGCGCCATCCAGGCCTGCTGGGCGCGCAAACCCGACGAGGATTTTAACCTGCCCCCGCCGGCAGAGCGTCAGATAGAAGATGACATGTTGAATGCCTGCTACCCCTACCGTGAAAGCAGCCCCTGGGTGAAAGAGCACTTTCCAAATAATTATATTGCAGTTGAATCCGTCGAAGACGGTCTGATCTGACATGACACAGGCAGGATAACTATGGTTGCTAATCAAACTATCGACAGACTCAACGAGCACCGGCCAGCTTGCGTGAATTCACTGGGGGGGTCAGTAGTAGGCGTGGACCCGGACAATAACAGCGCCAGCATGGCTTTTACCATCGGACCCGAGTTCTGCCACAGCGGCAATATTGTTCAGGGAGGATTTGTTGCAGCCATGCTAGACGCCGCAATGTCCCATACTGTTTTCGGTTGCATTGATAATGTCGGGAGCCTGGCCTCTCTCGAACTCAAAATAAGTTACCTGGCCCCCTCGCTGACGGGAACTTACACAGCGACAGGACAGATCGTCAAAGCCGGCAAATCCATAGCATTCCTGCAGGGGAAGCTATTCGCCAGCGATGGCACACTGACTGCCACGGCCAGTTCCACCGCCAAAATTTCTCTGCTGGCACAGGATTAAGTGCTGCCCTGGGGGGCTTCATCGAGGGCTTTTTTTTCGGCGGCTACAAAGTTCAGCGAAAGGGAGTTGACGCAATGTCTGATATTGTTATCCGTCATGTCCTCTCCTTCAAAAACATGGCCTAAGTGACCACCACAGCTTGCACACAATATTTCGGTGCGCTGGCCATCTACATCTGCCTCGCGCCGGATAGCCCCTGCGATCTCGCCGTCAAAACTTGGCCAGCCACAGCGCGACTGGAACTTATCATGCGAAAGATAAAGCTGGGCACTGCACTGCTTACAAACGTATACACCGCCCTCAAAGAAATCATCGTATTTACCGCTATAGGGAGCCTCGGTCCCCTTGTCGATAATGATGTGTTTTTCCTGGGCGCTAAGATTATTCCACTTTTTGTTCATGAGGCGTCCTCGGGACCGACTTGATACTATTGATTCACAAGCGCAGCAGCGTGTTGAAATACCCTCTAGCGAGCACAGAACGAGGCGTTTTCAGATAAAAAAGCTGATTTCCATGTCGATAAAAATGCATGTTTGGTCTGGAAACAACGAACTAATGTATCGCCAAGGTCTTTCTAACACACCGCTAAGCCCAGGCCCAGGTATCCTGTGAGAGATTATCGGGTTGAAGAATCGAGCCGTCAATCAATCCCTCGTCAAGAAACTCCCTCATCAGGCTGGGGGCCACCGTAATTTTATTTTCCATAGTAGCCAGCAGATGGTCGCGATGGGAGATCGATGGCTCTGCCTGTACATCTGGGTCGGTGCAGGTAAGCAGCATATCGTCCATCATCATCTCGTAGAAAACCTTCATTTTTGTCAGTTTCCGCATATTTTGCTGTTCCTGAATCGATGCGGACTTGTCTGCGATGCGCTGCTGTATTGCAGCCACGTGCTTGTTCGCTTTGATCTGAAGTTCATTTGCGTCTTTTTCCAGCATCGCTGCACTGGCACCGTCGGTTTCAATTACCGCCTCGTTTGCGGTGTAACGAGACCAGTCAGTGCTCAGAATCCTGAGCCCCAATTCCTCGGCGTCATCGCGAACCGGTGTACCTGGAAAGGGCGCGAGAATGTGAAAACCCACCGCCGTACCAATTTCGTTTATCCGGTCTGCAAACGCCGCTGTCTGGCGCAGGGTTTCTTCCGTCTCTCCCGGCAACCCCGAAATGAAAGATGCCTGACTTGGGATGCCTGCCTGTGCACACAGGCGCGCAGCATTTAGCATCTGATCTGTGGTAATTCGCTTCTGGACAGTCTTGAGAATATCTTCATTGCCAGATTCGAAGCCAAAGCTTATATGGGCACAACCCGCCTGCTTTAAACGGGAGAGTAATTCAGCACTAATCGTATTGGCCCTAGAAAATACTGTCCAGGGGATGGTTAACCCACGGCGGACAATTTCATCACAAATGGCGTAGCAGTGCTTTTTCTTGGCAGTAAACAGATCGTCGGCGATATTGATCTGAACAAACCCCTCGCGACTGAGGTGTTCCATTTCGTCGACCACACTAATAGGGTCTCGATAACGCACCTTGGCACCCGACATTTTACGCCCGACACAAAAAACGCACTTAAAGGGGCAACCCCTGCTGGTAATCATTGATGCCGCTAGCCCCAATGCCTTGTAACGGCCCATGGGCAACAGATGTCGAGCGGGCATGGGCGCACTATTTACGTTCAGACTAGACGCTCTGGTTTCTGTAATCCTGATGCCTTGGTCATCCCGGTAAGCAAGCCCGGCTATCGATGCCAGGTTTGATCCACTGCTAAACGACTTGCAAAGTTCTGCGATGGTAGCCTCTCCCTCGCCCAAAACCGCCATATCCAGCTCCGGATGATCGCGCAGTGATGCCCGTGCATTGAAAGTAACGTGTGGCCCCCCCATTAGCGTGGTTATTTCCGGTCGAAGTTTCTTAACTATTTTCAGGAGCTCACAGGCAGAATTGTAGGTCATCGTTACTGAAGTAATACCAACAATATTCGGATTAAAATCCCCTAATAACTGCTCCAACTTAAGTTCTGAATAGGCCTCCACAACGAGGTCGAGAACTCTTACCTCTGCCCCTGCCTCGGCGAACGCGCCCGCCACATAGGCAAGACCCAGCGGTGGCGAAGGCATTTCAGTTAATGGGTAAAAGGGGTTGATCAGGAGTACACGCATGATTATTCACTTCTATTATTGTCGGAGTCGTTCCACTGCTTCGGCAGTAGTTCATCTGGAGCTGGCACAATACAACTTTTCCGCCGCTCCCTGGGGTCACAGGTTCTGGATTGTACTGCCTCGTGCTCAAGACCATTACCGCCGATAGTGGCACAGAGCATGCCAACTTACCATATTTTGACGAAAAAATAGCGGCGGCCTTGATCCACGTTTTCACCAGTTCACTGCCCCAGAGAGACCTGGGACTTGACAGCGGCCAGACATAGAATTCACTATGCGTCCCTGCCGCGGTGGCCCAGGCCGCAGTCTAAATAGAGACGGGTTACATACAAAAGGAAAGCACAGCCGTGATTTCATTTGAAATTAGTGAAGAACAACAGTTGATTCGCGACATGATTCGCAGCTTTGCCCGGGAGGAACTCGCACCCCGGGCACGCGAGAGCGACGAGGCCGGTGAGATACCGCAGGAAGTTCTGGATGCCGGTTGGGAGCTCGGTCTGATCAATGCCATGATTCCCGAAACCTGTGATGGCTCTCGAGCAGAGCGCGCGGCAATAAACAGCGTAATCCTCCTGGAGGAACTAGGTGCGGGCTGCGCCAGCCAGGCGACTGCAATTATGGCCCCGAGTATGTTTGTACAACCGCTGGTTGATTTTGGA
>JABHWT010000268.1 GCA_018657645.1 Halieaceae bacterium
ACCGTGGCGGGCGCGATGATTGTCAACTCCGCCAAACCCACGGATGTGTTTGAGGCGGAGCTGCGCGGTCGTTATGAATTGGAATACAATTCCAAGGAATATGTCGGCATCGTGTCCGGCCCGCTAAGCGATAACCTGAAAGGCCGCCTCGCCGCCACCTACCAGGATATGGGCGGTTATATGGATAACCTGGTCAGGGGCTCAGAGGACCCCGAGGTTGAGAATAGTTCAATTCGCGGCAGCCTGGTGTGGAGCCCCACCGATACGGTGGAGGTCTATACCAAATTGGAATACTCGGAACAGGAAACCACGGGCGCCAATACGCAATTTACCAGCACGGCGGGCAATTTTCGCGGTCTGGTCAACCACACCGACATTATTACGCCTCTGGAGAACTCGAGGTTTGATGATAAAACCACCTCGGACAGTGTCCACGAGGAATACTCGGACACAGACACCCTGAATGTGGCGATCCAGATAGATTGGCAACTCGACAGCGGTGCCACCTTTACCTCCCTAACGGGTTACAGCGAGTACGACTTGGAATCCTTGATGGATGGTGATACGTCCGACCTTCATATGTTTGAATCCATTGGCGACGAGGAGTTCGAGCAGATCAGCCAGGAATTCCGCCTGACCTCTCCCGGCGGTGAAACTCTGGACTATATTGTCGGTGTTTACTGGGAAACCCAGGAACTGGATAACGGCAAAGCTACCGACATCAGCCTGTTGCCGGTGGGGGATTATCTACCCCTACCCACCATGGCCGTACAAATGAGGGCAAATCAGCCCTTTGAGCAGGACGCCGATACTGCCGCGGCCTTTGGCCAACTCACCTGGCGGTTTATGGATGACTGGGCCCTGACGGGGGGTGTGCGTTACGCCTACGTGGACAAAGACGCCTCGATTAGCAACGTCATATCCGAGCTTGGCGAGAGCGAGGCCCCCGATGATTTTTGGATTAATTTAGTTGCCGGCCAACTGTTGCAGGCCATCCCGGGAGAGCTTGAGGATGATCGCAGCACCGATAATCTGTCTTACTCGGCTAACCTGGCCTGGGATTACTCCGATGAGGGCATGGCTTACCTGCGCTATGCCCGGGGTTACAAGAGTGGGGGCTTTAATCCCGAAAATAAGTCCATGGATCCCGATATCTTTGAGTTTGACGATGAAGAGGTCAACTCTATAGAACTCGGAGCCAAGATGACATTGCTCGATGGTGCCGCCAGCCTGAATATGGCTCTCTTTTATACCGAGATGTCAGATTTACAGGTTAGCTCCTTTGTCGACAGTGGCTTTATCGTGGGCAATGCCGCGGAATCGACCAGTCAGGGTTTCGAGGCCGAGGCGCGCTGGATGGCCGCCCCCTACCTGAATTTTGCCCTGTCGGTGGGCTACCTGGATTCCGAGTACGATGATTTTCCGGGCGCACCCTGCACCGTCGATCAGTTGGCCACTGACGACCCGGTTGCAGCGGGTTGTGATGGTTGGACCGCGACAAACCCCGGTGTTGGTACCACCAATCGCAAGGGCCAGATAGCGGGCCGCTCGCCCGAGTGGACCAGCACCTTTATCACCAATGTGATATTCCCGGTGGGCGATTCAATGGTGTTCAGGGGTACCCTGGATGTTCTCTACGAGGACGAACTCAACGAGAAGATCAGCCCCAACTACCAGGATTCCTACTACAAAATAAATGCCAGGCTGGCATTGGCGAGCGCATCCGATACCTGGGAAATCGCTTTGGTCGGGAAAAACCTCAACGACGAGACCACCTACGCCGTTGGGTTTGGGGCCGGCTTTTTCTCCGGGTCCTGGGTCAAGAGCCGTATGATGCCGCGTACCTATGCGCTGGATTTGACATACCGCTTTCAATAGCCGGTAGGGGTTGTAATAGCATGAGCCCACTGTTGAAAAAGGGGCTGTTGGGTCTGGGTGTTGTCGTTCTTGGAGGCGGTGCGTATGCCTACAGCTATGTACAGGACTTAGGGTCAATAGCAGCCGGTTATGTGTCTCAGACATTGTGCACCAACGTGTTAATTGTCGGGCGCGAGCAGGCCCAGGTTGAGGCGCAGGACCTGGCCCGGGACCAGCGCAGTTTAACCACCTCGACCATTGGCGATAACTGGGTAGAAACCACCGCAAGTATTGGTCCGATACGTGTTACCACTACGTCGGTACACCGGCCGGGATTGGGTTGTTCCAATGTAGCCGGTTTGCCGGTCGAGGACGTCCGGCAGATTCAACGGCAGGGCCCACCGGTGTCAAAGAGCGCGCCTGTGGACTCGTTCGAAGTGGGGAGCCATCCAGACGTTAATGGCGACCAGCTGCGCGTGGCGATCGATCGGGCATTTACCGAAACCGCAGACTCTGTCTATGAGAAGAAAAACACCCGAGCGACGCTGGTGTTCTATGACGGCCAGCTAATAGCCGAGCGCTATGCCGATGGGTTCAATGGCACCACGCCACTGCGTGGCATGTCGATGACCAAGAGTGTGACCAGTGCCCTTGCCGGGATTTTAGTCGGGCAGGGTAAGCTGGATATTCATAAAGCGGCAGGCATTGCAGGTTGGTCAGATGCTGAGGATTCACGGGCACAACTCACCACCCACCATTTGCTGAAAATGATTGGCGGCTTCGATTATCAGGAGGCCTATGAAACAAACCCACGCTCAACACTTTCCATGATGTTGATGACCCAGCCCGATATGGCGTCCTACGCCGCCGAGATTCCAACCTTTACCAGTCCCGGTAAGAACTGGGACTACCAGACTACCCATTCGGTGCTGCTGGCGAAGGTGGTGAGAAATACCATCAATGATGACCAGGCCTACTTCCGTTTTCCGCAGGAACAGCTGTTTGACAGAATAGGCATGCACAACAGCCACATGCAGGCCGATGCCTCCGGCACCTTCACCGGGGGTGCCTTTATGTTTGCCTCGGCCAGGGACTGGCTGCGCTTTGGTTTGCTGTACCTAAATGATGGCGTCCATAAGGGCCAGCGCATTCTTCCCGAGGGTTGGGTGGAGTACACCCGCACAGCCTCTAATGCCTCATTGGAAAAACGCCCCTACGGTGCCCAGTTCTGGCTCAATAACCCCGCCGAAAAACAGTTGTTCCCGGGCCTGCCCGACGATGCTTACGCGGCACAGGGGCACTATGGCCAGTATGTGGTGATTGTGCCGTCGATGAAGTTGGTGGTGGTCCGTATGGGTATGACCTTTGACAAGGGCGCTTTTGACAAGAACAGTTTCCTCAACGATGTTGTTGCGGCAATGCCCCAGTCAGGACAGAACAGGGTTAACTAAATGTGGTCTGCTTCGCTACATTCAACTTTTTGTAAACGCGGCAATACGTTCCTGGGCGTCCGGCCCGACACCTTCGGTTTCCTGAATTTCCCATTGCAAACCGGAGTCCAGATCGCGGGCATCGGTAGCCTCGAGCAGACGCTTGTTGGCCGCATGGCTAAAGGGTGAATTGGCGAGGATTTGGAGGGCGACATGTTCCACCGACGTTTCAAACTCCTCCTGGGGGAAAACCGCCTCGGCAATGCCGATGCGCAATGCTTCATCCGCCTTGATCATTTCGGCGGTGAACATCAGTTTCTTGGCGGTGGCAATACCGACCCGGCGCGGCAGGCGCTGGCTCATACCCCATATAGGTGCCAGGGCCCACTTGGCATGGGTATCACCAAAGCGTGCCGTGTCGGAGGCCAGGATAAAGTCCGCGGCCAGCGCCACTTCCAGGGCGCCCGTGTAACAGTGGCCGTGCACGGCGGCAATAACAGGCTTGGGCAGTTTTTCCATCATGCGCAGGGTTTCGCTGTGCCAGCCGTGGGAGGGCACATCTTCTCCCGCTCCGATGTCAGCCAGGTCATGACCGGCGGAAAAGCACTTACCCGCCCCGCGCAACACCACGCAGCCGATGCTGTCATCGGCTTTTAAATGACTGACATGGGCCCGCAATTCCTTAAACATGCCAACGGTCAGCGCATTGAGCTTGTCGGGTCTATTGAGGGTCAGGATAGCCAACCCTTCATTGTCCTGGCGTGTTACAAGTTCGGTCATGCGATTGTCTCCGTTGATAGTGCTAACGCTGATTCAGTCTGGTGTTTGCAGGATTGTACCCGAATGTGAATCTTTCCAGGGAACATTAATCAAAGGTACACTAGTGCTCTACCAAGTTGATAGAGCACTAGCTGATTCACCCACATAATCAGGAGTAGTACGCATGCCGTGCGCTAGCTGCAAAGCCCAGCCATGTTTTACCGGTAAGGGAGAGTTGCCCGACAATTGCCCTGACCGTGTCCGAACGGTAATTGCTTCGTCTGACGTGGTAGAAGGCTTTTTTGGCCATGTAAAAGCCAACCAGGAAAAGAATGTTGACCGTATTCACGAATTGATCGAGTACGCCAACTTTATGGGCTACAAAAAAATCGGCATTGCCGGTTGTATCGGCATGCACGACGAATTGAGGGTGATTAAGCAGACCCTGAAAAAGGACGGCGGCCTGGAGGTCAGCTCTGTGATGTGTAAGTCGGGCAGCGTCCATAAAAAGGACCTCGGTGTACCCGCATCAGCCCGCCTGACAACCCAAACCGGGCATGCAATTGGGGTTATTGCCTGTAACCCGGTGGGCCAGGCCATGGTATTCAATGATGCCAAAACCGATCTCAACTGTGTTCTGGGACTGTGCGTGGGGCACGACTCGATCTTTATGAAACACTCTGAGGCCCCGGTTATTTCTCTATTGGTTAAAGACCGCGCCAACGCCCACAACCCGGCGTCAATTTTGTACGGCTTTTACGGCGACAACTATTTCCATCGGCGCCCCAGCCCGGAGGGAGCCTCGAAGTTCAACTCCACACAGATGAAGCCAATTGATCTCTTTCGTATGATGAAAATGAAACTGGGGAGAAGGAAATGAAACCCGCGCAATGTGCCTCGTGTTTTCAGCAAAAGTGCGTGGGAAACTCCAAGCAGGAAACTGATTACTGCCCCATAAATACCCGCCCCGATATCTATGAACAGGCTGAAGAAGTGTATCGACAGGACGCTGAAACAAGGCGTATGTCCAGAGAGTCAGGTATTGTTGAATCCAAGGGTTACATGGTATTTCCCCGTCTCAAGGACATTATTGAATATGCAAGGGGCATGGAGTTTAAAAGCCTTACCTTACTGTTTTGCCCGGACCTGCAGCGCGAGGCCAAAAAGGCGGCCACTATTCTCGCAGAGCAGGGATTTGATGTTCATACCCGGGTGTGTGGGGTGGGTAAAAGTACGCCGCAAAGCGCTGTTGAGTTTGCTGCGGAACTGGATGCTTCAAATCCGGAACTTGTTGTGAATGCCGGCCTGTGTATTCCCTTCGAAGCGGAAGTTTCCCGGGCATCCCGTTCGCCACTTACCGGATTTATCGCCAGGGATAAGCCCCTGAAAAACTACCCGGCGCTGGCGGTATACACCTCAAAGAAATGGAAGGATTTCGCTAAGGAAGTGTATCGGGATACCCTGGGCCTGAAGTAGAAAATTTAATTTGCCTGGGCGTGTCGGGCATCTATTTTTTGTTGGATTTGCTGAAGGTGACTGGCCGTCATGGAAACCCTGGCGGCGAAATAGCAGGCGATTAACATAAGTGGGATAACGCCAATGGCGACAGCCCACATTAAGCCATTCAGCATTCCCTGGCTGGCTTCTCCGGGCATGATGCCCTCGGTTAAACCGATCGTATCCAAGGCTATGCCGCCATAAAGCGGCCCGGCGGCAGCTGCCAGTTTGGTGGTGAAAGCCACCGCCGAATAAAGCCCACCCTCCTGACGGGTGCCGTGCTCCGCTTCGTGCTCGTCGGTAATATCGGCAGTAATGGAATAACCGGCAACAACCCTCAAGGTGTAAGCCACCAAAAATATAAAATTTTGAACGAATAATAGGGCTACAATGGTATTGTTGCCGTTGTCTGGAATCAACTCAAACCAACGCAGCAGATAGGGCCAGGTCAAGTCTAGTAGCATTACCAGCAGCGCATAAAACAATATTCTGTCCTTGGACAGGCGCCTGCCCAGTGGTCCTAGCGCAGACAGTGCCAATGGCATTCCAACGAGCAGCGGTACGCCCATTACCAGTGCTATTTGATCAGCGCTCAGCTCCCAATAAAAGGTCCACAGCAGGGTATTGAGGGTTAGGGTAATACCGCTGGAAGCGGATGCGGCCAGGTCGTAAAACAGCAAGTTGCGAAAATTCATATTGCGAAACATCAAGACAAAATCTCGCATCAGGCTTGCGGGGTTGCTGCCAGTGGGCATTCTTTGGGGTGCAATCCTGGTGGCGGGAATAAACCGACGCGTTCCCCAGACACATATTATTGCTCCGACAACCACAACAGCTGCGGACCACCAGCCGTAGTCAATATAGTTGGCGGCATTAAAGCGACCATCTTCACCGTCTACTTCACCAAACAGCAAGGTCATCGAAAGGGCTGGCAGTAATGTGGAGGTTAAGAACAAAAAGCCCACCCGCATGCCCAACAAGCGACTGCGCTCCAAATAATCCCGGGTCATCTCGGCGGCCAGAGCCATGTGCGGCAGGGCGAAAACAGTAACAGCAGTGCGAATCCAGATAGAGCAGAATAATAGCCATCCGGCCAGTATGGTTGAATTGTCCAGTGCCCACTGCGGTGGGTTGAACAGGGCAATAAACCCAAGGGCCAGGGGCACAGTGCTGGTGACCATAAAGGGGTGGCGCCGCCCCCAGCGGCTTTTAAATCGATCCGTCCAGGAGCCCATTAACGGATCTGAAATCGCATCCCAAATCAAACCAAGAAACAGTACAAACCCGGTGGCCGTGCCGCCCAGGCCCAGCACCTGAGTATAAAAAAACAGGACAAACATGGAGTACGCGGCTTCCTTTACCGCGTAGACGGCGCCACCGCTGCCGTAGGACAAGCGGTGTTTAAGGCTTAGGTGCACTTGTTCACCGCCGTGGTGATGCGGGAGAGCATTTCTTCCAATGTTGTGCGGGTGCAGCCAAAGTTCAGGCGCAGGTAATTCCCATCACCCATATCCGCCCCGTCAGACAGTGCCACACCGTGTGCCAGAAAGTGCTCAAAGGGCTTGTCCAGTTGCAGTTCTGAGATGTTTATCCAGGCCAAAAATGTTGCCTCGACATGGGCCATTGACAGGCCGTCTATGGCGGCTATTTGCTGCTCCAGATAGTCGCGATTGCCCCTTAAATACTGCTGCAGTTGGGCCAGCCAACTGTCGCAGTCGCGATAGGCCGCCAGGGCTGCGGCGTAGGTCAGGGCGCCGGGGTGGACCGCCATGCCGTGAAGTTGTCTTTCCAGGGCGCCGCGCAGGTCCGGATTGGGAACGATTGCCAGGGCAAAACCGCCAACGCCGGCCAAATTGAAGGCCTTGCTGGGTGAGAGCAGGGTAATCGAGTTTTGCTCGATCTCGGTGGACAGGCTGGCTATGGGAATATGTTTCTTGTCGGTATCCAGCAGAAGGTCAGCGTGAATCTCATCGGCGCAAATCACGATATCATTGTTAAGGCAGGCCTGGGCTGCAGCTTCCAATTCCGCCTGAGGTAGAATGCGGCCCAGAGGGTTGTGTGGGTTGCACAATAAAAAGCTACGGGCACCGCTAGTGGCCAAATGATTGAGGTGATCCAGGTCCATTTCCCAGCGCCCGTTGCTCAAGCGATGCTTCAGCCCCAATGGCTGGCGCTCGGAATAATTGGCGGCTCCATAAAAATGATGGTAGTTGGGACTTTGGGTAATAATGGCATCGCCCGGATCTCCCACCGCCCGGGTGGCGCCATAGAGACCGGGTAAAACACCCGGTAGCGCCACCAGCCAGCTAGGATCAACCCTCCAGTTATAAAGCTTTTGCAGGCGCTCCAGCATGACAATTATCAGTTCCAAGGGAGGTTCCGAATAGCCCATGGCGGGGCCGTCAAGGCGCTGACGAATGGCGTCGAGCACCGGATCTGGCGCTGGAAAGTCCATATCAGCCACCCATGCGCCGATCACATCCTGTGAACCTGAGGCAAAACGATTCCACTTGTGGCTGTCACCGCCACGGCGCTCGGGTATTGAATCGAAATCTATCTTCTGATGATTGGCTGTGCTCATGTTTGCTCCGGGTCACGGCGACCCCAGCGGCTGGTTGCGGCAAAATCATGAATCGGTTCACCGGCTGCTTCCCAACCACCAAAACCACTGGCCAGGTGGGCGACGTTGGTATAACCCATTTCCTCGAGGGCTTTTACCGCGTACACCGAGCGGCCACCACCAGCACAATAAACGATGGTTCTTTTGTTCTCGGCGAAAAAATCCCGCCCGTATGGACTGGCGGGATCGGCCCAAAACTCCAGCATACCCCGCGGGGCATGTTTTGCGCCGGGTATTGTGCCCTTGTTAATCAGCTCCTGAATCTCTCTCAGGTCCAGTAGCAACACCTCTTCATCGCTGGCTAACTCCCTCTTCAGGTCTTCAACTTCCAGATTTTCAATGGAAGCCGTCAGTTCAAAAACATGCTCAAAAACATTTCTAATGGCCATGTTGGATCTCCGTGTGGTATGCAATGGGTCAAGGGTAATGATTAGGATGAACTCTAACAGCTTGTTGAGAAACCCTCTGGCAGTTCGTTGTTTCCAGGCTCAAAATGCTCACTTACGGGCATATAAACTCCGCTTTCTCCCCTGAAAACGCCTCGTACTGCACTCGCCAGTGACTTTTTCAACACGCTGCTAATTGTATATCTGCACAGCGCCAATTTTAACCACTAATAAACAATCCTGCCCAGCGGTGCAGGCTTTCGTGATCCAACTGCGGTTCCTAGGTTGAAGGGACTTGCAAAAAGAGTGTATTGCTGCATTAATAGCGCAGCCTTATTTTAGGTCTACAGTTTAATTGACAGGAGAATACGAATGTTCAGTCACATAATGGTTGGCGCAAACGATGTCCAGGAATCGAAAGCATTTTACGATGCAATCCTGGGCGCGCTGGGCTACGAGCCCGGCGTAATTGACGATAAAGGCCGCTGCTTTTACATCTCAGAAAGCGGAATATTCTCGGTTACTAAGCCCATTGATGACGAGCCGGCTTGCCACGGTAATGGCAGCACTATCGGTTTTGCGGCGGCAGATCCCGCGGCGGCCGATGCCTGGCACGCCGCCGGCATTGCCAATGGCGGCACGAGCTGCGAGGAGCCACCCGGAGAGCGCGATAGTGCTATGGGCAAACTGTATCTCGCCTATTTGCGTGATCCTGCGGGCAACAAGGTGTGTGCCCTGCATCGCATGGGTTGACAGAAAACTGCGGATAACGGCAAGGACGCCAAAAAACTGATTGTGCTAGAAACCTCGGAGATCGGCAAAATCACTTAACTGGGCGCGAGCCTGGTTCAGGTGGTTAATCGGTGCTTCGGCCGCTGCGTAACCCAGGGCGATGCCGATCAACACCATTTCGTTTTCCGGGATATCCATGGTCTCCCGGATCACGCCGGACCACATCGACCAGGACGTTTGTGGGCAGCTTGCCAGGCCGCGCTCCTGCGCCAACAATAACAGGCTCTGAATGAAGATGCCGATATCGATCATTTGTGATTCGCACAATGCACGATCCATGGTGATGATCAAACCCACAGGCGCTCCGAAGAAAACCATGTTTTTAGCAGCCTGCTCGAAGCGGCCCATTTTGTCTTCCCGGCCAATTTCCAGCGCAGTGTACATGAGCTCGCCACAGGCATAGCGTCGGCTACGCCAGGGCTCCGATAGCCCATTCGGGTAAACCGGAATATCCGGCTTGTCACCGGACGGGCTTTCAGCTGCCTTTGCCAGCACTGCCTGAGAAAGTTGATCCTTCACGGCTCCGGTGACAGCATAGATTTTCCAGGGTTGTACATTGCCCCCGGAAGGCGCGTGGCTCGCCAACTCCAGTATCTCATTGACTAGGTCTGCCGGTACCGGCTGGTCCGTGTAAGCGCGGACCGATCCGCGCTGCAGCATGGCATCAGTCACAGATAGCTCGGCCATGGCATTACTCCTCTATAGATTAGTGGGGACCATGGTAGGGCGCGAACAGGTCTTCATATACGACCAAACCGGTCATCTTCATTAGCGTTTGCAGCCATTGATCAGGCCGAGGCTGCGAGGTCTGATTCAGCGACTTCAGATGTTTACGGATTCGACGTTTCAAGTTCTATTGGAACAACGTCAGGGGCGCTAAATTAGGCCCCGTCATTCATCCCCCAGGACCAACACTATGAAGACCTATGCCATGACCGGCGGTGCCAGTGGTATCGGCGCAGCCATAAAGCAAAGCCTGCTCGACGCGGGTCACCAACTGATTGTGGTTGACATTGCCAGTGCCGATATCGAGGCGGATCTGTCGTCCTCCGGGGGCCGCGAGGCCGCTATAGAAGGTATTGTTGCGGCGGCGCCAGAGGGCCTGGACGGTTTCATTGCCTGTGCCGGGGTTGGCTCCCACGTGCCCAATCTGCCGCTGATTGCAGCCGTGAATTACCGTGGTACGACAGAACTGGTCGAAGGACTACGGGAATCCCTGGCACGCAAAAACGGCGCAGTGGTGCTGATATCGTCAAACTCGGCGCCCATGGATACTAACCCGGCTTACGTCGAGGCATTGCTCGATGGGGATGACGCAGCGCTGGTCACGCAGTTAGAGAGTATGGAAGGACAAACAGTTTATTCCGGCTCCAAGCAGGCTGTCGCCCGTTGGATGCGACGCAATGTCGTCGACTATGCTGCCCAGGGCATACGCATGAATGCGGTGGCACCGGGTTACACGGAAACCCCCATGACCGCAGCGGTGAAGGACGATCCTACTTACGGCGAAGCGATTCGCCAGTTCGTTGCAACCATTCCGGTGGGCCGCCCGGGTGAACCGGAAGACATGGCGAAGGCGGTGAGCTTCCTACTCAGTGAGGATGCAAGCTTTATCAGTGGGTCGGTGCTATTTGTCGACGGTGGTCACGACGCCATGATGCGGCCGGATCAGTTTTAAGGCAGACCTGATATACACTAAATAGTGGCCTGCCCCCGAAAACGTTACTTTTTCCCTAGACATTGGAGACGGCTGTGAAGGTTAGCTGTTTTGGACACCTTTGAGCTCGCAGAGCGTAAGCCTGTTTTCAGGGGTTGGAGGCACATGGAGAGCCTGCCCCGCTTCATCGGGTACGTGCCGGAGAGCCTTGCCGCGCAGGGACGCGCGTCAAGGCGGGCCCGTGAAAACTGGCTGTAGCGAGGGAAGCCGAAGGCCGGGCGATGGTTTCCAAAACAGCTAACCTTTTCAGCCGTCTTCAATGTCTAGTAGAAAAAGTAGTGTTTCCGGGGGCCGGCCATCCGGGGGCCGGCCATCCGGGGGCCGGCCATCCGGGGGCAGACCCCACAAGTACAGGTCTATGGGCACTGTCGACCCAGGTGACATGGGCGCGGAGTTATGCTGCTGGGTGCAGGTGTTGTACCATGGCTTAAAATTAGAAAAGCGTGATTCTTGTGGTTTACCGATTGTTACTTATGTCTATTTTGTTCAGCAGCACCGGTTGGGCCGCTGAGGGCGAATGGCCATTACACGGCGGCGATGCTGGCGAGCAGCGCTACAGCCCCCTGGAGCAGATCAACCCTGGTAATGTCGCCGATCTGAAGCTCGCCTGGAGTTACCCCCTGGGCAGCAAGAGGGGCGTGGAGGCAACGCCCATCGTGGCCGATGGCGTGATGTATACCACCAGCAGCTGGAGCATAGTGCATGCGCTGGATGCCAGAACAGGAAAGCCACTGTGGATCTATGACCCCAAGGTACCTGGCGCAGCGGCCCGCAAGGCCTGTTGCGACGTGGTAAACCGCGGCGTTGCCCTGTGGCGCGACCGCGTGTTCGTGGGTACGCTGGACGGGCGACTGGTGGCACTGAATCGACGCACAGGAGAGGTCATCTGGTCTGTAGTAACCGTAGATCAGACGCAGGCTTATACCATTACCGGTGCACCGCGTGTTGTTAAAGGCAAGGTAGTCATCGGCAATGGTGGGGCGGAATTGGGCGTGCGTGGCTATGTATCTGCCTATAGTGTTACCGATGGTGAGCTGGTCTGGCGCTTTTATACGGTACCGGGGAAACCGGAACATGCGGACGAGCACTCCGAGGTTACGCTAGCCAGGAAAACCTGGTCGGAGGATTCACTGTGGGAGACAGGGCTCGGTGGTACGGTATGGGACTCCATGGCCTACGACCCACAATTAAACCTGCTGTATGTGGGTACTGGAAACGCAGCCAATTACAACCGTGCCCAGCGCAGTCCCGGCGGCGGGGACAACCTGTTTCTTGCTTCCATATTGGCTTTAAATCCCGATACCGGAACCATGGCCTGGTATTACCAGACCACACCGGCTGAAAGCTGGGATTACACTGCAACCCAGCAAATGATATTGGCCGAGATCGAGCATCGGGGCGTACCGCGCAAGGTATTAATGCAGGCCCCCAAGAACGGCTTTTTTTATGTGCTGGACCGGGAAACCGGTGAACTGCTCTCGGCTGAGCCCTATACTGAAATGAACTGGGCCAGTCATATCGATCTCAGCAGCGGGAGACCGGTGGAGTCAGCTGTTGCCGACTGGTCGGAGCTACCGCGCTCAATCATGCCCAGCATGGCCGGCGGTCACAACTGGCAGCCCATGTCTTACAACCCCAAGACCGGCCTTGTCTACATCCCCACCCGAAGCGAGGCCTATCTGTTTTATCCCGACCCGGACTTCGTTTTTCGACCACTGGCTTTTAATACCGGCGAGAACTTTCCTGCCCTGGATGAGAAAATAGCCGACCTCTCCCTGCGCCAGTGCTCGCCGACCCAGTTAAGCGCCTGGGATCCCGTGGCACAACAAATGCGCTGGCAGGAAACGATGCCAACCACGCTGAGCGCAGGTGTGTTATCAACCGCGGCCGGGCTGGTCTTTCAAGGCCGGGGTGATGCCACGTTCCTGGCCTATGACGCCAATAACGGCAAGACCTTGTGGCAGGTTGCGACCAATACCCCCATCGTCGCTCCCCCGGTCAGCTTTTCCATAGAGGACGAGCAGTTTATTGCTGTCTCGACCGGAATGGGCGGCGGCAGTCTGGCATTTAACCCATCGCCTTATGAAAATGACGGCCACATGCTGGTATTCAGCTTGCAAGGTAAGGCAACAATGCCCCCCCGAATCGCGAGGCCAGCACGCACATTAAACCTCCCCGATGCTCTGGTTGACCGGGTAGAGAATGGCTCCAGTAGCGCCGCAATCGAGGCCGGCAGAATCAGCTATATCCGCTACTGTTTAGTTTGCCATGGCGTTGGCGCCAGCAATCCCGGTGCCTTGCCAGATCTACGCTATGCCAGCAAGAAAACCCATGATGAATGGTTGGCTGTGGTCCTGGGAGGACTGCGCCAGGACCAAGGCATGGCAAGTTTTTCCGATAGTCTGAACGTCGAGGATGCTGGCAATATTCAGCTGTACGTTGTTTCCAGAGCCATGAGAAGTAGGCTGTGGTATAGCAAGCTTATGCGTTGGGCTATCGATAAGGTTTGTATTCCCTCCTCCTGGATCGTCGACTAGAACAAGGCATTGAGAATTGCGCAGTTCAGGGAGGCGCCGGCCCGAATTTACTGGGTTGATACAGCCGAAGCTGCCGTCTGACTATCCTCGGCCTCAACAATCTCACTGCGCCATTCAACCACGTTCATCTCGATCGCTGCAAACCCTGCGATCCACACAAATTCATCCCAGGCAAACATATAGTGCCCACGGTAAATCCAATAGGCGATCGCGACCCAGAGTAGCGTATAGAGCACCAGCTTGCAGCTATTCAGGCTTGAAATAATGGCGCCCTTCCCAATCCCCCTGTCTTGCAGCCACACCACAACTTCAATGGAAAACAGGATGAGCAGCCAGGTTGTCGCCTCCATGATATCGAGCCAGGCCAGTTGTTTTTCTACCACCAGGTCGGCACTATCAGTGACGATAACAAACTGCGGTGGATCGATATAATAAATGGGGGGCGCGGATGACAGGGCCGCACAATTATCCGCATTGAGCTCTGTATAAACAAGATTGGCCGCATAGGAAATTTCTTTACCAACCAGCTGGCACAGGTCCGTGACTCCCTCAATGGGTGTCGCCATCCTGAGGTCGAAAACAGTCGATCCATAGGCGTACAAGGTGTGTGCCAAAGAGCCATAACACAGGATTCTGGCACCGAGCATCAGCATCTCCTTGGGTCTGGACAGCGGTTCGTCTGACAAGACATAGGTCTCCAATTCGAACAGAATCAGAAGCACTATCCAGGCGCTCTCGTCGATAGTGGTGGCAAACGAGCGGGTCCACTCCAGCAGGGCGCCACCATTGCGCATTGTATGCGCTGCTATATCCCAGTCATTCCTTATATACTGGGCAAAATTTACCAGCAGCAAGCAATAAACTATCCATTTGACGACCTGAATGAGGTTCTCAGCGGATATATCAAGACTAGAAAGAATGGCTTTCAATTAATCCCACCGCCCATCGAATTGTTAGTGAACAAACTATCCATCCTCCGGAAAAGTATCGTGCTGCGGCAACTGATCGGTGATTTGATACCACGGGGCCTTGGATCCCACAAATATATGATAGCCGTCGGGGCACTCGGGGTTGCCATTCATGGTGCCCATTGCAACGTAGAGCATGTCCGGCTCTGACGTTAGACTCACCAGAATATTGGATCCACAGACCCGACAAAATACGCGATCATGGGTTTCCGAGGAGGCATAGCTAGCCAGGTCAGACTGTCCCGACAGATAGCTGAAATCACTCAGCGCCACACCGCCAAAAGAAGCAAAGGCCGCGCCGTGAAGCCGACGGCACTGACTGCAATGGCAGTGGCTATAGTCGTTGATCTCCCCGTCAATCTGGTACCGTACGCTGCCGCACTCACAGTTGCCTGTAATCATATCCATTTCTCCTCAGAAGGATTCGATATTCACTTTAATCAAACCTGTTTGCAGATTCAATCAGTAGCGCTCTGGTGGTGTGGTAAGTCGCCTCGGGTGGCTCCAGAAAGGCTCCGTCGAGACTGTACATTGGGCCCAGGTCGCCTGCCACTCCAGTTCTTTCTGGTAATATATCTCGGCCCATATTTGTGCCGGTGCCACGCCATTGCGGTATTCTATATCCGCTGTCGCCAGGTTTGCCTTGAGAATTGGCGACCAGGTATGCACTTTAACAGTGCCAATCCGCCGCCCCTTCTTTGAGTCGTAGAGGAACGAGTCTGCCGGCGCCTTGTTTCCCTCCACTGAGAGCTTAACCAGGCGTCGCTTTATCGGCTGATTTTTCTCCCGCAGCAGCGCCTGCTTGCCGGTAAAGTGGGGTTTGTCGAAATTAACCAACCACCCCAGGCCCACTTCAAAGGGCGATCTATCGTGGCCGGCTCGCACCGTCACCTCCGCGGTATTGAAATCATCACCAGGCATAATAAAGCCCGCTTCGATCCGCACCATTTCCAGAGCACCCAAACCAATGGCGCGAACATCGTAGAGACCCCGCTGCGCAACGCCAAACACAGCATCCCACAGTGCCAGCGCATTGCCGGGGTCTACCCACAGTTCATAACCGAGGTCACCGGTATAACCGGTGCGAGATATCATCACCTCAAAACCATTGAGCAGGGTGTGACTAATCGAAAAGGGTTTGAGTTCCGACAAATCGGTAAACCCCGCTGCCACGAGCACCGAACAGGCGGTAGGGCCCTGCACCGAGATCGCTGCAACCTCGTGGGTCTCCTCTTCGATAGTGACATCCATCCCCAGGCTTGAAATCAGCAGCCAATCCAATTGATGGTGCTGTGAACACAGGCGATATTCACCACTGTTCAAATGAAATATGGTGCCATCGTCCAACACTTTTCCATCATCATTACACCACACCACGTAAGTGACACGATTCGGCTTGAGGCCAGAGATATCACGGGTGACCAGACGGTTTAGAAACTTGAGTGCGTCCGGGCCGGTGATTCTATATTTTTCCATCGGTGTCATGTCCATCACACTGCACGAACTGCGGATGGCAAAGTACTCGGAGGCCAGGGTGTCGTATGTCCGGGCGGTCTGGTAACCATTCCACGACATCCAGTTTTTTACCAGGTTATGTTCTTCTACCCTGGCATGAAATGGCGAGGGCTGAAGCACCTGTCTGAAATCGTGCTCCCCGGCCTGCTGTCGTGGTTGTGATCCCATAACTACAACCCTCCTCCCATCGCCAGAATTCGCTTCGCCGCATTGTGTCCGGGAACACCTGTCACGCCACCACCGGGGTGTGCGGCAGCACCGCACAGAAACAAACCTGAAATGGGTGTGTCGTACTGTGCGGTACCGTGAACCGGGCGCATCATAAAGGACTGGTCGATGGTCATTTCACCGTGGTGCCAGTGACCGCCTGTAATATTGTATTGCGTCTCTATGTCCACGGGTGTGAGCAATTCACGGGCAACAATCCCTGCGGAAAATCCGGGCGCGTACTCCTCGATCAGAGCAATAATCAGATCCGCAAACACGGTGTGATGTTTGTCCCATCCCGCCCTCAGTGAGTACGGGGCAAAGGACGCCGATATCGACATAACATGGTGTCCCGCCGGTGCCAGCGAGGGGTCGGCTATACTGGGGATAGTGATCTCCAATACCGGTTGCTGCGAATACTCACCGTATTTCGCGTGATTAAACGCATGCTCCACATAGCGCATGTCGGGCGCGATCAGGAGTCGCTGCCCCAGCTGCTCGGTAGACAGACCATCGATCCCGGGCAGAGCCGACATGGCCAGATGAAGCTTTGCAACATTGCCCTCGGTGCGCGTGGTGTGGATGCGTTTGGCGAACATTGCATCGAGTTGCGGCGCCCCCACCAGATCCAGAAATGTGGTTTTGGCATCGGCGTTTGAGATGACGAGGCCGGCATCAATCCTTTCACCCGACTCCAGCTGAACGCCGGTCGCCCTACCCTCTTCAACGAGGATTTGAGCTACTTTCGTACCGGTGCGAATCGATACGCCCGCCTTCCCTGCTACTTCGGCCAAGGCCTTTGTGACCTGTCCCATACCGCCGGGCGGTATACTCTGTGGACAGTGGCTTTCGCCCCACAGTCGATTGAGGTAGGTCAGCACCGTGGTCGGTGTGCGAGGGCCCATGTGATTGCCCATTACCGCGTCAACGGCGATGACGCCCTTTAACAGTGGGCTATCGAAAACCTCGTTCAATACGTCGTAAATATTGATGCCCCCGACCCTGAGGAATTCGCGCATCGAACTGGCACCCAGGCCAAAACGCAAACTCCACCCGAGTTTGGCCAGGGTGAACTTGTCTTTTCTATCCATGTCCTTAAGCCGTGGCGGCTTGTTCATCAGCAGGGGCTCTAGCGCCCTGGCATAGCGGCGAAATTCCTCTTTGAAGTCGGTGTAGGCGTCGATATCGGACTGGGAAAGTCCATCACCAGACACGGCATTGGCGCGGAGTGTCAGGTGCTGGCCACCTTTGTCCAGGGCAATGGTGTCGATGGCTGCCCCCCGGCTCACTCCTGCGCTCGAGAGCTTGAGGTCTTTACATACTTTTGGATTCAGGGAGTGAAGAATATGAGCAAGACCCGAGACGCTATATCCCGGTGCAAAGCTGGTCGTCGAGGCCCCTCCTCCTATAGTATCGCGCGCCTCCAGAATTTGAACCTGCCGTCCGGCCATTGCCAGGTAGCTCGCGCAGACCAGCCCATTGTGACCGCCGCCCACTATAACAACTGGCCCTTTTATGGCACTAGTCATCGCTGAAATCCTCCGGCGTGGTATCGGTCCGGCCCAGATCGCGGAGTATCTCGCGGGCAGCATTGGCCCCTGGTGCCCCCATCACGCCACCTCCCGGATGGGTGGAGGAGCCACACATGTACATATTTTTCACCGGCCCACGATACTGGGCATAACCCGGAAACGGTCGGTTGAACATCAGTTGATCGAGGGTAAGCTCTCCTTGAAAGATATTGCCTTCAGTGAGCCCTACTTCCGCCTCTATCTCGCGGGGCGTGCGTATTTCCGCATGCAGAATTAACTGCTTGAAGTTGGGACTGTACTCACTAATCTGATCTATTACCGCCGCACCAAAGGCATCCCGCTTGGCATCGGTCCAGCCGCCCTCGGCTTCAACCGGGCAATATTGTACGAACACCGACATCATGTGCTTGCCCGGAGGCGACATCGTCGGGTCGTACTGAGTAGGA
>JABHWT010000451.1 GCA_018657645.1 Halieaceae bacterium
GACGTTGCCTGTGAGCACGATACTGCGCAAACCTGGGATGACTTGCGGCAATTTGACCGTCCTCTGGTGCTGGAAATGACAACCTCTGAGCGCTTTGCCGCCAGTGTATTATTGGTGGATACGAGTGATCGTAGGGCAACCGTTCTAACGCCTGATGGCCTCGTCGATATAGCATTGGCGGCGATGGGGCCGCATTGGACGGGTCGCTACAGTTTTCTGTGGCATCCACCCAGTAGTTATGAAAAACCCATTGCAATGGGCGATCGAGGACCGGTCGTGGCGCAGATTGCAGCCTTGTTTGCGCGTCTTGATGAGCAGCCAGAGGGGCTGGCCGGGGAAGTGTTTAATTCTGCGCTACAGCAGCGGGTGAGGATGTTTCAGCGGCAGTACGGGTTGCAAGACGACGGTGTTGTCGGAACACGGACTTTGCTGACCTTAAACCGACAACTGGGCATTGGTGTGAGCAGTGCCGATGCCCGGCACCGGCTTCGCAATGGTGTGGTCTCCCTATGAAGGGCATGTCTCAATCATCATGTGAGGAAATGGTGGCATCGTGTCGCTGATCCTGGAGGCGCTTAATCGCTCCAGACGGGAGCGTCGTGGGGAAGGGGAATTGCCAGACCTGGAGACTAGGCATTACCTAAGTGATAGCGCCGGTGGCTCGACCGATTCGCGTCTTGTCCCGCTGTTAGTGGCACTAGTTGGAGCACTACTTGTCATAGTCTGGCTTATGATTGACCAGCGGTCGCAAAACGCGGGCAGTGGCCGGCCAGAACTCGGAGGGAGGTCATCAGTTTCAACGGTTGATCCCCTTGCTAATCTACCTGTTGGACCCTCGGAATCGTCTGAGCCTGTAGTGCCGCAGGTGAAAGTAGAGCATGGTCAGTCGAACAGGGAGAAAATCCTTTTTAGTGACAGTGCCGTTGTGGCGCTTTATCAGGAGCAAGCGGCGAAGCCTGAACCTGGCATACCCTCTACCGCACAGGTAGCGCCGCCTGGCCGGGAGGTCCAAACCAGACCACGACCGGAGCTCGAGCCTTCCATTGACATAGACCAATTAATCGTCGATGCCAGGGAGGAACTGGAAAATGACAGTTTGGCCGAACACCCAGCGCCATTTATCGTCGAATTAACCCAACAACTCAAGGACAGTATTCCAACGATATACTATCGACGGCACAATTTTTCGGCAATACCGGGCGAGTCTTCAGTAGTGCTGAATGAGAAAACGGTCAGGGTTGGAGGGACAGTGGTCAACGGTGTCGTCCTGGATAAGATTCTCGAGCAATCGATTGTTCTCAATTACCAAGGAAACCAATTTCGACTACGGGCGCTCAGCAGCTGGATTAACCTGTAACAATCGGGATGCGCCGGGTATGTGCTCGGACACATGCGCCACTACAGGCCCAGGTAGTCTCTACTGATGGTGAAAATCTGGGGCTGCTGAATGAACGCAGGCACCCGACCCAGCCCCTCGTCGTTGGCAAACAGCGGCACATTGGCGCCGGTGTGCTCTTCCATGAAGAAATTATTGGTGGCGTAATTGACCGCCATAATACCGCCCTCGGGAGTCCGAATTCGCGCCAGCTTTCCCGGGCTGTAAACCGGGATTGGGAATTCTGCGAACAAACTCTCATTGGGGATAAGTTGGGCTGCCTGGGAATGGTCTGCGGTGACCAGAATCAGGGTGCGGGGGTTTTCCCGGGCGAAGTCCAGAGCGCTGGTTAATGCCTCGTTGAGCTGCTCTACCTCGCCGATAGAACCGCAGGGGTGGCGCTTGTGGGATTCCTTGTCGATGGAGGCGGACTCAATCATCAGGAAAAAACCACGTTCGTTTTCGTGAGATAGGTGCGCCAGAGCTGCATCTGCCATTTGCTTGAGTGAGGGAGTGCTGGCAAATCCCGGGTTAGGTTCGCAGTTCATGATCTCGGGCTGGGTGACATCACCCAGGTATTGATGGACATAATTCAGCAGACTGGGCTCGGGCGCTTCCGCCGCACGACCGTTTTCGCCTCGCAGTCGAACGGGCATGGTGCTTTCGGAGAACAAGCCCAGAGTCCGCCTCCCAATTTCTGCAGCCTGCAATTCGGCCACCGTTGTTACCACCTGAAACCCATTAGACTCGGCCAACTGCCGAACCGAGTCCGAACTGCCCTCGGCAGTGGGGGCAAAGTGCTTGCTGCCACCACCTAGCAGCACATCAAGGGCCGATTCAGCTAATTGCTCAGAGATAGACCCGGTGCCGCCATGGGTTTTCATCTCGTCGATACAGTCACCTATGTGAATATCTTTATAGGAGACGTCGGGCATGACATCGGGGTTCTCACACATCCGAAAACTGATGTGGGCGGCGAAGGCCGCTGGAGTGGCATCGGTTACGCTGGCGGTCGACACAATGCCGGTGCGGTAACCGGCTGCCTGGGCCAGCTCGGCAATTGTGACAATGGCTTTATTGCTTCCGGGAGCCGTAGCGATCCTGCCTCGACTGGTAATCACGCCTGTGGCCATGGTAGTGGCGGTGTTGGCTGAGTCTGCCACATACACGGGTTTGCCGTCGCTTTTATCCTCTGTTGTGAGAATCTGGGATGTGGAGCGAAGAGCCATTTGGTCCAGGGCCAGATGCCCGGAGGCCCCCACCAGATAATTGCGGGCGATGGTAATCTGGTGGTCGTCCATGCCATCACCTATGATCAGGATTACGTGGCGTGGTTTCGCGTCGGAACTGCTATCCTGTTTTGTTTCTTCAGCCACAGAGAAAATCGAGGTAGTGATCAGGAGTATGGAGATTGTCAGAGAGCGAAGCATCTTTGCGGGTTCCTTTAAGGAGGAAGAGGGGCAGAGCCCTGATAGCCTGGCCAACACAGGTCACGCAGGTATTATGTCATTCAATGCACTGGTGGCCGTTTGAGTTGCTGAACTAGTGCAGGGCGACACGCTCACAATAGCGGGATTATCTCACATATCTGCAATGATTTCGGGTCAGGCCTTAACGCGGCGCTCGCATTGTGGCAGGATTCAGTTTGAACGCACAGCTTGGGGCGCCACGTTGCCTCACTAGATTATAATAAATGGATCAATAATAGCGGGGAATGACGCCAAATGAAGACAATAAGTTTAGTAGTGATGCTGCTCGGGATCCTGTCGGTATCAACCCAGGCGAGCGCCGGTGACTTGAATAGTGGTGATACTGCATGGATTCTGACTTCCACGGCACTGGTGCTTTTTATGACCATTCCCGGCCTGTCCCTGTTTTATGGCGGATTGGTGCGGGTCAAGAACGTCTTATCCGTCCTGATGCAGTGTTTCGCGCTTACCTGTTTGATGTCACTGCTTTGGGTTGTCATGGGTTATACCATCGCATTTGGTAGTGACGGTGTGGAACAGGGGCGGTGGATAGGTGACTTTGTCAATTTGTTCCTCGCTGGTATGACGATGGACAGTATGAACGGTAGTATCCCCTCTACATTGTTTGCCAGCTTCCAGATGACCTTTGCCATTATTACCCCGGCACTGATTGTCGGTAGCTTCGCCGAACGAATGCGTTTTTCGTCCATGCTTTTATTCAGTGCTATATGGATGCTGGTGGTTTATGCACCGATATGTCATTGGGTGTGGGGTGGGGGCTGGTTGGGTACCATGGGTTTACAGGATTTTGCCGGGGGTACCGTTGTACACATTAGCGCCGCGGTAGCGGCCTTGGTGACTGCCATTGTGATGGGGCCGCGCAAGGGTTTTGGCCGTGTCGCGATGCCCCCTCACAACTTGACTATGACGATAACTGGTGCCGGCATGTTATGGGTAGGTTGGTTCGGGTTTAACGCGGGCTCCGCGGTGGCCGCCGATAGCAGCGCGGCAATGGCAATGCTGGTTACCCATTTGTCGGCTGCGGCGGGTTCATTGGCGTGGATGACCATGGAGTGGATTCGTCACGGCAAGCCCTCGGTACTGGGTATTGTGACAGGCATGGTTGCCGGGTTGGGTACAATAACTCCAGCCGCAGGATCGGTTGGCCCAGCGGCCGCGGTGGTCATTGGTTGCAGTGCGGGCGTTATTTGCTACTTTGCTACCAATTACCTCAAACAGGTGCTTAAAGTGGATGATAGTTTGGACGTGTTCCCGGTGCACGGTGTGGGCGGTATGTTGGGAACCCTGTTGGCCGGTGTCTTTTGCTCCACTGAGCTGGGCATTTTCAGTGGCAACGGATTCTCAGATGGTGTAGATAGCATTGTGGGGCAGGTAGGAATACAGGCCACCGGGGTTGCCGCCACCATTATTTACACTGTCATTACCACTTTCATTATCCTCAAGCTGGTCGATATGATCATTGGTTTGCGGGTAGATGAAGAGCAGGAAAATAGGGGCCTGGATCTCGTGCTCCACGACGAGCGAGGCTACGACCTGTAGGGTACCTCTGCATAAAACCATGGCACCTCAGTGTGGTCTGAGGAGCCCCGGGTATTATATTCCCCCATGTGGTTGATACCAAATGGGGGACGTCCACGCTCTTTCCCGAATCATTGTGGGCAATTCGGGATCACTACAACTAGCTGGACGCTCTTCTTCTGGCAGTGCCAGGCAATCGTAGCGACTCCATCGACAACTGGGGTTTTCC